>CAZYES010000001.1:0-77722 GCA_964646515.1 uncultured Candidatus Saccharibacteria bacterium
AAGTATTATGTGAATCAATTACCAGCAGAGTGCAAAAATGGGTGGGGTTATTCAGCTCCTTTACTTTTTCATTTTTTGTGATATATTCTTTAGGCATTTATAAATCAAATCAATTTGCATAATTATGTTAATTCCAACTGTTATTGAGAAATCAAGTTTTGGCGAAAGGGCATATGACATCTACTCTAGATTACTCAAAGATAGTATTGTTTTTTTGGGTGGGCCGATTGATGATCACCTCGCCAATCTTGTGATAGCTCAGCTTTTATTTCTACAGTCAGAAAATCCGAAGAAAGAAATTTCACTCTATATCAATTCGCCGGGCGGTTCTGTGACTGCCACTTTGGCGATTATAGATACCATGAACTACATCAAGAATGATATATCTACAGTATGCGTTGGTATTGCTGCTTCTGGTGCGGCATTGGTTTTGTCAGCGGGGTCCAAAGGAAAGCGTATGGCTTTGCCGAACTCTGAAGTCATGATCCATCAGCCTATAGGTGGTACCGAAGGCCAGGCTTCGGACATCGAAATCAGCGCCAAACATATTTTAAAGACTCGTTCGGCGCTCAACAAAATTTTGTCAAAAAATACCGGACAGTCACTTTCTAGGATCGAAAAAGATGTTGATCGTGACTTCTTTATGGATGCGGACGAAGCCAAAAAGTATGGGATTATTGATCAGGTCGTAAATGTGAAAAAATAAAGTTATATAGTTATCAGACTATTGCCACGTCAGACATGTTAGGGCAATAGAATATTGTATTTATTATCTTATGCGCTTGCATCGTTTCTATGTTGAAGAAGAAATCAGGGTCGGAGAGAAATTTACTGTCTATTCATCTGAACTTGTCAATCAAATTAGCAGAGTTTTTCGTTTGAAAAGTGGCGACTCGGTGATTGTTTTCAATGGAACAGGTTTTGATTATGTATGCAAGATTGACAAATTTGGCGAAAGGAATAAAATTAAGGGCGACAATTCAATAGTCTTCATAGCAACATCAGTTAGCCGCAGTAATTTTATTTCCAAAAACGATCTATACCTTTGCTCTGCGGTTTTAAAGAGAGATAAGTTCGAGTTTGTAGTAGAGAAAGCCACCGAATTGGGTGTGGCCGGTGTCTTTCCGATACAAGCAGAAAGAAGTGAGAAGAAATCTTTGAATGAAAAACGTTTGAATAAAATTGCTATCGAAGCTAGTGAGCAGTCAGGTCGAGGCGATATCCCCACAATAAATAAAATTATGGGGTTGGGGGATGCTGTCGAGTTGTTAAAAAGACAAGGGGTCGATATACTTGCGTTTCATACGGAAGGTGAGCATTTTTCTGTTGGTTCGTTTGGCGGAAAGTCAAAAAAACAATCGTTAGCTATTTTCATAGGTCCGGAAGGGGGTTGGTCGCCCGACGAAATAGATCTGTTTCACAGAAATTCTATTCCAATCTTTTGTTTGGGTAGTCAAGTCTTACGTGCGGAAACAGCAGTTATTACCACCCTAGCATTGTTGGTTTTTGGCTATTAAAGATTTTCACTTTGGATCTACTTATGAATGTTTCACAGAATATAGCATTATTTTTCTAGCCACTGAAAGACTTTTTCATTTGTAAGTACTGTTTCAACATATGTTGTCGCATGCTCACGATTGGCTTCTTTGTAATGTTCGATAATGTTATTGACTTCAACGTCCACTTCTTCTTTGCTCGGCATGATCTTTTCTGTTGTAGCGATGGCATTCAATATTAATTGGAGCTTGGCTTTCTTCTCGGCGTATGGTCTCCATTCTTTGCGTATGTCCTCTAGTGATTTTTTGGCGTGCTTGAGATAATCATCCATTTTTACTCCCATTTTTTCTGTGTCTTGCTCAAATTGTTGTTGTGTACGGTCAAGCTCACTTTCTATCATGATTTCTGGCAATTCTATTTTTGTTTCATGAACTATGGCATCCGCAATTTTGATACGAGTCTTTTCTTTTACTTCGTCTTCTTTGTTTTTGCCTATGATCTCTCGGGCTTTGTTTTTGAAGTCTTCAACATCTTTGAAATCTCCCAAGGTGCGTACAAATTCATCGTTGAACTCTGGTAGTGAATTTAGAATTGCCTTTTCGTGTTCCTCGGTAGTCATTTTTTCATGGTCGTGGTCTTTGTGAGATGCGTACGATTTTCGGATACGTAAAATAGCTTCGTTTACATCTTTGTCAGTCACTTTGGGTTCAGTCGGTTGATTTTTATCGAGTATTTCCCTGGCTAACTTTTTGCAATCAGGTAATTTGAATTTAGGGACTATTGCGGTTGTTACCTTAAACTCGAGAGGATTGTCTTTTGCGAGCTTGGTGATCTGAACTAGGGGTTTTCCTATAGCGTCTATCTCATTATCAATCAATATTTCGACGTAAGCTTTTGGGATTGCCACTTCGGCCATTTCTTCATTGATGGTTCTTTCACCGACTTTGGCTATCAGAATATTTTCGGGCACCATTCCTTTTCTAAACCCCGGAACAGTAATTGTCTCGTTGATATTTTTTAATGCCTGTTTATGATATTTTTCCCAGATCTCTTCTGGAATCGAGGCAATAATCTCAACCATCGATTTTTCTAAATTTTTGATCGTGGCGGTGTCGTATGATTTTTGATTGGTTTGTGTGTTTTTCATAGATGGCAGTCTACAGAAAAGGGGATAAGTACGCAAGACTGTTAGATATATGAAACAAAAATGCACGAATCGAGGTATTCGCGCATTTCTTGTTTTATAAGTCTATTAGAAATTTTGTGTATCCAGGCCGTCTATTGATTTGTTCAGGTCGGCTTCTAGAGATTGTATGTCGTCAGCTTTGTCTGTAATAGGCGCGACTACTTGGTCGGTTACATTTTCATTGATAGTGTTATTCATGCCTATATTGTTGTTTTGAGGCAGGTTTGGCTCATTCAACCTCGAGGCGAATAGATATAGAGTGACAATTATAACAGCGAGTACGACTACGAGCACAATCATAATCGGTCCAACTTTTTTGTTACTGGTCTTATTGTCTGTCGTGCCTGGAGATACGGGAGCAGTTGATGTGTCATTCAGTGGTGAAAAACTTGAAGGTGAAGTCTCCGGCGTTTTATAACTATTGTAATCTTTGCTTGGTGTGGTATTTGTAGGTTGTTGGTTACTTGGTTCCATGTTTTTATTATTAAATCTATCTTTTATTAATTATTATTGATTAGTAGTTGTAGCCGTGCTTGTCGCTATGGTAGTAGTGGCTGTGGTAGTTGTGGCATTTATAGGTTGCGTGGAGGTAGCATAATTGTTACCGATCTTGAGCCCCATTGCATGGGCTATGGCTACCACAACGTCTACTAAAGCTTTTTGTGCGCTCTTGATGGCTTTTTGGGCATCTGTTGCAAATGCTCTTGGTTTTGTAAGATCTACGGTAGTTGAAGCGGTAGATGTGGCTGTACTTGTGGCTGTTAATGATTTTATCAGGTTGTTAATTGTGTTTTGGGCGACAGTGATTTTGTTGTCAGCGATGGTAAGCAGGCTTTTTGCTTTGGTCATGTCTCTGCCACTGGCGGTTGCTTTCGTTATCCTTGAATTTATACGTTCCCTGATCTGTTTTAGGTTGTTCAAGGCATTTTGCAATTGTTTCTCTATATTCTTTTTTCTAGCATGGAACGCGTCAGACAGCATTTCTTTGCCATTGTTTCTATACGCGTTCTCGTTTCTATTATTTTGTCTGTTTTCATTTCTTGTTGAAGTACTTGAAGTTCCCGCAATGTTTGTAGTTGTTGAACCATTATACATTCGTGGGCCATTCTTTGTGGTCGACTGGGTAGTACTTCCGTATAATCTCTCTAGTTTGTTATCTCTGGCATCCTGATTATTTTTTATGTCTTGACCTTTTGATTCGATAACATTATTTATACGACCCAAAACCGATAGATGGTCAAGTTCTGTGGCATTGGTTACTATTGGTCCAGCTATAAGGATTGTTAGGATTATAATACTAAAAATATAGTGATGTTTTTTCATATATTTACTATTGGTTTAATAATCTGCGTACGTTGAGTGTCTAATCGTACATCTTTCTTACTAACCATATTGTACTTCGTGATTATTTTTGGCGCAATGACTTATTAAGTCTAGCCTCCAAATTGGTGCCATAATCATAAAGCCCAACAAATTGGAGTTGGAAGGTTATAAGCTTATCGATAATGCCCCATATCATGATGGGGCATTATCCTAAAACTAGGTTTACAATTTTAGTTTAAACAAGGAAGGCTACTATCAATATGGCCACAATATTCAAGATTTTGATCATCGGATTGATGGCAGGGCCAGCCGTATCCTTGTATGGATCTCCAACGGTATCTCCAGTGATGGCGGCTTTGTGCGCATCGGATCCCTTTCCTCCGTGAGCGCCTCCCTCGATATGTTTCTTGGCATTATCCCAAGCGCCTCCGCCAGATGTCATGGAGATCGCTACAAATAGGCCAGTGACAATCGAACCTACTAGTAGGCCACCGAGAGCGACGGGGCCGAGAACAAAACCCACGATTATCGGGGCAAGGACAGGGATGAGGGCGGGGAGGATCATTTCTTTGATGGCTGCTGAAGTGACAATATCTACACAACGAGCATAGTCCGGTTTGGCAACGCCCTGCATGATGCCTTTTATCTCACGAAATTGACGGCGGACCTCCTCAACGACTTTACCTGCAGCTTTACCAACAGCTTCCATTGATAGGGCGGCGAAATAATAAGGTAGAAGCCCTCCAATAAATAGACCCACGATAACCCTGGGATCGCTCAAACTGAATGATAAGTTTGGCACTAGTTCTGTATAAGAAGCAAAGAGTACCAAAGCTGCCAGACCAGCTGAACCGATGGCGTAACCTTTGGTGACGGCTTTGGTTGTGTTTCCGACGGCATCCAGAGGGTCTGTGACATCACGGACTTCTTTTGGTAAATTGGCCATTTCGGCTATCCCTCCGGCATTGTCGGTGATAGGCCCATAGGCATCGATAGCAACAATGATTCCTGCCATTGAAAGCATGCTCATTGCGGCAATGGCTATACCATAAAGACCGGCGAAATAATAAGCAGCCAAAATACCAGCGACGATTGTGATTAGAGGCCAAGCAGTCGCTTTCATTGATATTGCAAGCCCTTGAATAATATTAGTACCGTGGCCAGAGATGGAAGCACTGGCTATTGATTGAACAGGAGAATATTTGGTAGAAGTATAATATTCTGTAATAACTACTAACAATGCAGTGACAATAAGACCGACTAGAGTGCAACCAAACAGATTCGGAACGCTGTATGTACCATTGGCTTTCATTATTACATTAGTGGCGGGGTAGAAAGCAAAGGCGGCAAGTGCTCCAGCAACAGCCAATCCTTTGTACATGGCCCCCATGATATTTTTTGAATTTCCCATTCTTACAAACCAAGTACCAATGATGGAGGCAATGATCGCTATAGCCCCAATGACTAAAGGATACATGAGAGCACCATTAAATCCTTTGAATAATGTTGCGCCTAGCATCATAGCCGCTATGGTTGTGACAGCGTAGGTTTCGAACAAATCGGCAGCCATACCTGCGCAATCTCCGACGTTATCTCCCACATTGTCAGCGATGACACCTGGATTTCTCGGGTCATCCTCCGGTATTCCAGCTTCTACTTTGCCCACCAGATCAGTACCAACATCAGCGGCCTTGGTGAATATTCCGCCACCAAGACGGGCAAAAACTGAAATTAGGCTGGCACCAAATGCTAGACCAATCAGGGAGGTCACATCTCTGGTTATTGCATAAAACACAGTAACACCGAGCAGAGCCAGGCCGACTACTAGAAGTCCGGTTACGGAACCCCCTTTGAAGGCCAAACTGAGAGCTGGGGACAACCCGTGCTTGGCGGCTTCGGCGGTGCGTATATTTGTACGGACCGATACATTCATACCTATATAACCCGTAAGTGCGGATAGTGTTGCGCCGACTAGGAAGCCGATACCGGTTGTAATATCTAAAGCGAGCCAAAGAATGATGAAGAGTATGATGGCAATTATTGTAATTGTCTTGTATTGGCGATTTAGATAGGCCTTGGCACCAGCTTGAATGGCAAAAGCGATTTCCTTCATTTTGTCACTGCCAGCAGGTTTCTTCATGATCGAAGATATCAAGAATAGCCCATAACCTATTGCGATCAGGGAAGTAATGAGTGCGAATATTTCTGATTTTTGCATGATTTTCTTATAAAACTGTTAATTAATATTATAATGAGCGCATTCTAGTAAATAAGGATGGCCTTGTCTATTTACTTTCTTCCACCTTTTCTTTTTCTACAGCTTTTTCTTCCATTTTGTTCTCTTCGATTTCGGCTACCACTTCTGCTTCATCTGTGGCCATATCTGGTTCTTCTGTGTCTAGGTCTGTGTCGTTTGCAGATTTTATATCTATTTTCCAACCAGTTAATTTTGCGGCAAGACGTACATTTTGCCCGCCTTTGCCTATAGCGAGAGATTGTTCATCTTCGGTGACGGTAACAATAGCGCGATGTTCATTCTCGTCCAATTCAAGGCTGACTACTTCGGCAGGAGAGAGGGCTTCTTCAATGAAGAGAGCTGGATCTTCGTTCCATTCGACGATGTCGATCTTTTCACCAGATAGTTCACTAGTTACGGTTGAGACGCGGACACCACGTTGGCCGACCATAGAACCGATCGGATCAATATGCGCGTCGTGAGAGACAACGGCGATTTTTGAACGAGAGCCGGCTTCACGGGCAATGGCTTTGATTTCCACGATGCCGGAAGCAATTTCTGGGGTTTCGGTCTCAAAAAGTTTTGCCAAGAATTTTGGATGTGAACGTGACAGTTTGAGGACAATTCCTTTTGGGGTTTCTTCAACTGCAAATAAGTAAGAACGTATACGGTCTCCGGTCTTCCAGCGCTCACTGGGGATCTGTTCTTCATAAGGAATGACACCTATAGCACGGCCCATGTCTATGTAAACAGTGCCTCGTTCTACCCGTTCAACTGTACCGGTGACGACTTCACCTTCTTTTTGGCCAAATTCGCTCATGACTGATATCTTTTCAGCCTCGCGAATTTTTTGGATAATGATTTGTTTGGCAGTTTGGGCAGCTATTCGTCCGAAATCGGCCTTAGTTTCTAAGGGGAAAATCAATTCGTCACCTATTTCAACGTTCTTTTTTATCTTTTTGGCATCTTCCAAAAGCATGTGTTGCTCTGGATTGAAACGGATCTTGATGTCTTCGACAGCTGTTTCTTTCAGATTTTCTTCGAGCTCTTTGTCACCTTCCATGATTACTTGTTTTCTATCGACAACAATCTTCACTTGCCAAAATTCGACAGCACCACTGTTAGAATCAAAAGAAGCACGTACAATCTGGCCTTTTTTGCCATATTCTTTTTTATAGGCTGTGGCTAGAGACATGGCAATCGCTTCCAGAGTCTTGTCGCGTGGAATACCACGCTCTTCCTCAAGTTGCTGTACTACAGAATTTATTACTTTGAGATCAAACATATATTTAGTTGTTATTGATTTTTAATAGTACGATGCTGGTGTGCACGTTATTTCACGTGGCCGAGCACCATTCTTAACGAAAATGTTCGCCAACGGGCGAACAGTTACTTAACGGGAAGAGTATAACACAATTTATTTTATCTTGATATTGACAGTCTCTTCTTTTAGATGTCTGCTGTTGAGCGGATTTATAAATTTATGGAACGTAGTTTTTTGATTGATATCGTAGGTTGATATCATTTTGCAGTACTTTGTTGGTTTATATCGAGATTGTTGTGTGTGAAATAGGATCCACGTGGGTTCAGAGATACCTGGTAATTCCGAAATTTTCTTTTTTATATAACATATTGAGTAAGTTTAGTAATGATTTGCTATAATATATGCAATATGTTTGTTGAAGATACCCAACTCTATAAATTTATTCTTGATTCTGGTCTTGTGGCCAAGTCCGATCTCGACAATGCCAAGGAGGAGAGTGAGAAGCACAACAAACGTATAGGGGAAATTTTGGTCTCTCAGGGTAAGATTGACCCAGACAATTTACGGCGCATGCAGGCTTATGTTTTAGGTATACCTTTTGTCGACTTGAAAAATTCAAAAATACCTTTTGAAACATTGTCACTCATTCCCGAACCAATCGCCAGGAGTCACAATATTGTTGCCTTCAAAAAAAATGATGTGTCCCTAGAAGTAGCCATGTTAGATGTCAACGATCTGTCAGCTATTGATTTCATAAAAAAGAAAGTCAACCTGAAGATTATGCCACGCATGACAGACACTGATTCGATGAAAGATGTGCTAGTTCAGTATCAAAAAAGCCTAAAAGCCGAATTTGGAGATATTATCCAAAAAGAGACAGAGAGTTTGAAGATGATCTCTGAAGAAAAAGGCAAGCCAGTCTCAGAGAGTGATCTAAAGAAAATCGCAGAAGATCTACCTGTGGTACGCATCGTCGACACCCTGATCAAGCACGCTATATTACAAAACGCTTCAGATATTCACATAGAACCCATGGAGGATCAAACTTTGGTCAGGTATCGTATCGATGGTTTGCTTCATGATGCCATGGTTCTTCCGAAACAAGCTGGGCCATCGGTAGTGGCGCGTATCAAAGTACTTTCCAATCTAAAGCTTGACGAAAAGCGATTGCCACAAGATGGAAGATTCAAAGTAGATATGAATAATGAGAAAGTCTCTTTTCGTGTTTCTATCTTGCCGACATATTATGGAGAAAAGACCGTGATGCGTCTTTTGAGGGAAGATATTACGGGATTTACTCTGGAATACCTAACTTTACATGGAGAAGGCTTGGAAAATATACACGAAGCACTTACGCGAACGACTGGCATGATTTTGACCACAGGTCCTACTGGCTCTGGAAAGACTACTACGCTTTACACTATGCTCGATATCTTGAATACACCAGATGTCAATATCTCTACTATTGAGGATCCTATAGAATATCAGGTAGCGCGCATCAATCAGACGCAAGTCAAACCAGAGATAGGTTTTTCCTTTGCCCAAGGGATACGCACTCTGGTTCGACAAGACCCTGATATTATTATGGTTGGTGAGATCCGCGATAATGAGACTGCTTCTTTGGCCGTGAACGCATCTCTTACTGGTCACCTTGTGCTTTCTACTTTGCACACAAATTCTGCGGCTGGAGCTATTCCTCGACTAATAGACATGAAAGTTGAGCCGTTCTTATTGGTCTCTACACTTGATATATTGATTGGGCAAAGACTAGTTCGTCGTCTTACGGAATCAAAGAGAGAATATAAACTTTCCAAACCACAATTTGCCCAGTTGGAAAAAAAGGTCGATTTGGACCGCGTGTTACAATCACTAAAAGCAGAAAAAATAGTCAAACCAGATGATTCCTGGGACAAAATCTCGTTTTACAAAGATGTGCCTGGTCCAGAAAATGATGGGTTCAAGGGTCGTGTTGGTATTCATGAAGTCATGAAGGTAACGCAACCAATAAAAGATCTCATTATGAAAAATGCAACGTCAGTAGATATCGAAAATCAAGCCAAGAAGGAGGGTATGCTTACTATGATCGAAGATGGCGTATTCAAGTGCGTACAGGGATTGACCACCATAGAAGAAGTTTTGAGGGTAGTATCAGAATAATATGTCACATTTTGTTTTCAAAGCAAAAAAACCTAGTGGCGAAATATATTCGGGCCAAAAGGACGTGGCTGATCGCTATGAACTTTATAAGATACTTCGTGGAAGCAATGAAGAACTTGTCTCTTTCAAGGAGAAGAAAGCTTCTCGAGGTATGAATATGAATATTTCATTTGGTAATATTTTTTCTCGTGTGAAAACAATAGAGAAGATAAATCTTGCCAGAAATCTAGGCTCTATGTTGGAAGCAGGACTAGATCTGTCTCGCGCTCTTTCTGTTTTGGAGCGCCAAACGAAAAATAGGGCCACGAGGGATGTTCTCACTGATCTTATTAGTGAGATAAGCAAGGGGGCAACATTTTCTGGATCACTGACCAAACATAGCAAAGTTTTTCCGCCTTTGTTTATATCGATGGTTCATGCTGGTGAGCAATCTGGCACATTGTCTGATTCTCTGAAAGCAATTGCTGTTCAGATGGACAATACTTATTCTCTAGAGCGGCGTGTTCGTGGTGCTATGACATATCCGGCAGTCATTGTCACTGCAATGGCAGTGATAGGTGTTCTCATGTTCATCTTTGTTGTGCCAACACTTCTCAAGACTTTTACTGATCTGAATGTTACTTTACCTTTTACGACGAAAGTGATCATTGCCGTCTCTGATATCATACAAAATTACGGTCTTTTGGTTTTGCTTGCCTTTGTCGTCTTGATCGGTGTTTTATATTGGTGGTCAAAGAAAGATATGGGGAAAAGATTTCTCCATATGATTGTTCTTAAAATTCCCGTTATAGGGACACTCATACAGGAAGTCAATACTGCGCGTACGGCTAGAACACTCTCGTCGCTTTTGGGGTCCGGCGTAGAGGTAGTCGAGGCGCTGGAGATAACGGCAAAGGTTGTCCAGAATGTCCACTTTCGCGCGGTACTAAATGAGGCTATTGCTACTATCAAAAAAGGCGATTTAATCTCGAAGACATTTTCTGAACATGAAAAATTGTACCCAGTATTTTTCTCCGAAATGATAAACGTGGGTGAGGAGACTGGCAAAACAGGGGAAATGCTTCTCGGTGTAGCGAAATATTACGAAGAAGATGTTGGCCAAAAAACCAAAGATATGTCTGCTTTGATAGAGCCAGTCCTAATGATTGTAATCGGCGTGGCCGTAGGTTTCTTTGCTGTTTCCATGATCTCGCCTATATATTCGCTAGTGAATGTGATCTAGATTATTCTTTTTAGACTCAAATCTCAATCCAATCTAGGATATCATATCCTCCTCCTGGCCCAGCAGAAAAAAGTGTGCTCGGAAGACCCGTGTCATAAGTTACATTGGCGGTATTTTGCAGAACAATTTTGTAGGCGGTAACTTCTTTGGCGCTTACTCTTTGACCGAGGGTGATCTGTCCATGGTTGGCATAAGCAACTAGTGCCCCAGCGGATTGGCCCATGGCAACTGCGTTTGTGGATCCACCATTCTCAGCACTTCCATTTTGAGAAATGCAGAAGACAAATGAGTTTGGCGCGCCCGAACCCTGGAATTGAGTATTTTGTCCCACGGAAATAATACCACTAGTCGTGGAAGCCGATGGATTGTCGGCGATCAAAGCCACGTTTTGGCTCCCTAGGCTCGGATTTATCTTAATTATTGGGCCAGTTTGTGTATATATATTACCAACGACCCAAACTGGACCAGACATGGTCATCGTGACGCCGTTTCCTTTGATATAAAGATCGCAAGGTATTTTCGCTGGCCCGATGTCTTCATCCGATTCAATGGTATATTTGCCGCTAGTACATACGATTATATCGCCATTACTTGCTTGATCTTCCCACTCGGCTATTTGCGTGTCAGAAATTGGCATAGAGGCTTCAGGCAGATCAGCGCTATTTGGGAAGCAGTTTACGTTAGGGCATGGAGAGCCACCAACATCTGTGTTGCTAATAGTTTTATAAAAGGCCTTTTTTTCGATTGTAGAGTTTCTGATTGTGTGAGCATAGGCTGTGCCAGTAGCGTGAATTCCATCTATCGATCCTGTTGCTTCTGCGGATATGGCGTCCCCATATATATAATTGCCCGCCCCGGTTATGGTGCCGTTGGAGAAAACATTTCCCGTAACACTGGATCGGTTTTGCATGACAAATCCACCTCGTCCCGACTGAATGCCATAATGGAAAGCTATCCCTGTTCCAAGAGAAAGATCAATTTGAAGTTTTCTTTGGTACCCATTCACTTGTGCGTTGGTAGAAATTTTTTTGCCATTTTGCGTATTTTCAATGGTGACATTTGTTATGTTGGAATTGAGGCTGATGTTTAATGATGGCCCGATATTTTTGCCAGTCTTCAAACGGTATAGTGCTTCCTCAATGGCGCTATTGGCAGAGATGTATGATTGCTTTGAACTGATGGACCCTTTTGTTGAGGCAAAGTGGGCGAGTACGATATTAACCACGCCGATGATTATCACTATCACAATGGAAATAAATAAAAGAGTATTCAGGATGATTATATAGCCACCTTGCTTCTTGTTGTTGAGTCTATTTGTCATGGTTATTGGTATGAATTCCTAAGTGTTGTGAAGCCACTGAATGTGCTTGTGGCAGGACCACTTTTCGTCAGATATGGAATGTCTATGATGAAGTGTACGGCAGATGAGACGGGTGAAACTAAATAGTCGAAATAAAGGTCGGCTATTTTTACGTCGGTTGGAGAAATGTATTGAATTTCGCCGGTATTGTCCATGTAGGCGACTCGGTTATTTGAGATAAAATAGCGTCTATCTATGGTTGTTGTCGTACTAGTTAACATATTTATGGATAGGGCGCCATTATTTGATCCAAGAATGCTTTGACCAGTGTTTATTATTTTGCCAGATCGGATGGCGCTCTCTATTTGTCCCATGATTACGGTTCCAACTTGGTTTACGCGAGATGGAATAGCTACTGCTCTGTACCAACTGATGGTGTAATACAGGAATCCGGCAATTGCTCCGATGAGAAGGACTACTATTATTACGTAGATCAAAGTTTCCACCAATGTAAAACCTTTATTTTTTTCGGAAATTCCTTTTGCAGTAGTAAGTTTCCGATGGGTGAGTATTTTTGTAAACATTTTGTGTATGTTCTGAAAGTGCATGTTAATTTTGGAAGATATTGTGAAGTAGCATATTAGAGACTAGTAGCTCTTTGGGGGGACTTCCAGTAGAAGATATAGTGATGGTTACGCTTCTTGTATCAGGATCAACAGTTCCTCCAGACGAGACTATGTCTTTTGATAAGTCGTCTCTTTGGACGGTGTTCATGACAAAAGAGACAGTAAATGCGTTGTTTACAGTAATTGGCGATAGAGAAACTGAATAAGAGACATCACTCCAATACAGATAGTAAGTTGTGCCGATATTCAAGGTGTCTATTTTCTCATCCCAACTCATATCTCGATAAAATCTCAAAGCTTCGGCGGCTTCTTCTGTCAGCAAGGCAGCCTGTGTGCGCTCGTTACTCTCTCTGGATATTCTGAGATACAGCTGAAAAGCTCCAGCTCCAGCGGTGACAACCGATATGATAATTGCCGCGGCGACTATCGTTTCTACGAGGCTGAAACCTTTTTTTGTGTTTTTTGTCATTTTATGATGTTAATATCTCCTTGGCTGCCTATAAAAATATTTTTTACACGAGAAGGATCTGTAATATATTGTATAGTTATTGTGGCCATAGTCTGTGGTATACCAGAAAGTCTAGCGAAAACTACACTACCTAGACTGTTGGGAGTAGTGGCGATCATATAACCATTTGTGACAGCGTAATTTTCGTTGGTTGTTGCTGAGGGATTGAATGAATTGCCCACGAAGTATGTGTAAGTAGTACTACCAAAATCTATTCCTGCCCCTGTTCCATTTTTTCCGAATGTGGCATTGATTTTTGCTTGTTCTAACTTGGAAACAATCGCGTCTGTAAGCGTGTTTATCTCACTCGATCGTTTTGCATTTATAAAAGCTTGGGTACTAATGCCGAAAAGCACGACCATTATAATCATAACGACCAAAATTTCTATGAGAGTAAATCCTCTGTTATTGATTTGATCCCGCATGCGTAGTTATTATATCATGATACAATACTGTTTATATGACTAATAAAAAATTGATTGTTGGCAATTGGAAAATGAACCCGGCAACACTGGATGAGGCCAAGAGAATCGCCAGAAAGACTAAGAGGGTTGCTACACAACTCAAGTATACAGAAGCAATAATCTGTCCGCCGTTTGCTTTCATTTCTGCTTGTGCCTCGAGAAAAAAAATATCGGGTTTTGGTCTTGGCGCACAGAATGTCTCATATGAAGAAGACGGTGCTCATACTGGAGAAGTTGGCGCGGTAATGTTGAAAAATATTGGTGTTCAGTACGTGATTGTTGGGCATTCCGAAGAAAGAGCGCGGGGAGACTCCGATTCAATTGTCGCGAAAAAAATCAAGACACTTCTCGATTTTGGTCTTACGCCGATAGTTTGTGTTGGCGAGACTGTGCGCAACGAAGATGGTTCGCATTTTGAATTTATAAAAGTACAAATAAAAAATAGTTTTGTGGATGTGCCAAAAAAATACGCTGATAAGATTATTCTAGCTTATGAACCAGTTTGGGCGATTGGCGCCAAGGAGCCGATGTCACCGGAGAATATATATGAGATGTCGCTATTTGTGAAAAAGACTTTTGCTGATGTTTTTGGACAAAAGCCAGCGATGAAGATGACTATTTTATATGGGGGCTCAGTAAATTGCAGAAATGCGGTAGATATTATTTCTATCGGCAAGATTGATGGATTGTTGGTTGGACGTGAAAGTGTGAATATTGTTGGTTTTGTTGAACTCTTGAAGGCGGTTGATGGTATTTATTCCGGTAGGCCATCTGATTGCTGATGATATATGTCGTTAGTCTTTTTGCTATAATTGTCCAATATATGAGAACGCTTCGAGATATAGAATTTTTGGAAAACGTAAAAGTATTATTACGTGCTGATTTCAATGTTCCTATAGAGAATGGCGCGATTGTTGACGATTTTAGGATTCGTGCCACTTTGCCTACGATAGATTATCTGACAAAAAAAGGCGCAAAAGTTATTCTTGTCAGTCATCTAGAATCGGCAGATGGTAAAAATCTATCGCTTGCGCCGATTGCTGATCATATAAATAGACTTGGGGTCAAGACAAGTTTTATAAAAGATATAAAGAAATCTTACGAAGTTATTGAAACTTGTGATCCGAAATCTAAAAACGGAGGCAGTTGTTTTTTGTTGGAGAATCTTCGCCTTTTTGAAGGCGAGAAGGCGAATGATAGAAAATTTGCAAAAGAATTGGCTTCATTGGCAGACATTTTCGTAAACGACGCCTTTTCTGTTTGTCATCGTAAGCATGCTTCAATAATCGGCGTGACGGAGTTTTTACCGAGCTACGCAGGATTACAATTGGAAGAAGAGATCAGTCATCTTTCGATGGCTTTCAACCCCACTCGTCCATTTCTTTTTGTTTTGGGAGGAGCAAAATTCGAAACCAAGTTGCCATTATTGCAAAAATTTATTGATAAAGTCGATACGGTTTTTGTTGGTGGGGCGTTGGTTAATGATTTGTTAAAGTCAAAGGGTTATGAAGTGGGCAAGTCGATAACTTCAAAAACAGAAGTTGATCTTACTGATATTATAAATAGTCCAAATCTTTTGTTGCCAGTGGATATTGTTAATCAAGATAAGGTCTGCAAGGCCGTTGGCAGGCTCTCGTCTGAAGATATTAACATGGATATTGGTCCAGAGACTTTGGCTTTACTTGTTGAGAAGATCAAATCGGCCAGATTTATTCTTTGGAATGGCCCACTTGGTAAGTATGAAAGTGGTTTCAAAGAAGCAACGCTTCAATTTGCCAAGGCCTTAGGTGATATAACGGAAAAAAGTAAAAGTTATAATGACCAAGAAAAGGCTGTATCTATTGTTGGTGGCGGGGATACTTTGGCGACAATTTCTCTGTTGGGGATTGAGAGAGAATTTACTTTTGTGTCTACAGGCGGTGGCGCTATGCTAGACTTTTTGGCCGAGGGAACGTTACCTGGTATTTTGGCACTGGAAAATTCACCTAAGCTTGTTCATTAATGGATGTTGCGTGTGAAGAGCCTGGCGGTTTCGTGTTTGTAACTAGTAAAGACCTGTTTATTTTTCCAGTGAAGCAATTAGTTTTTTCTTGTTTGTCTCAAAATCTTTCTTATCTCCCTTTGTGTCTGATGCCGGGAATACCCAAATATGCGCATGGGGGACTTCTTCGCCCACGATTTTGCTCAAGATCACTTCTTGATTGAAAGCTTTTTTCTGTGCCAAAGCGATTTTGCTAACAATTTCGAAATATTGACCGATATTTGGGGATATTTTTTTGTCGGTTGTTATATCCCACACCCAACGGTAGTGTTTTTTGGGAATTACCAATGAATGGCCGGGAGATTGTGGCCGTATGTCCAGAAATACTAGGAAGTCGTTGTCCTCGTACACTATATGAGCGGGAATTTCTTTTTTTACAATTTTGCAGAAGATACAATCATTCATATAAATATCATATCATAGGCCAAGTCGTTTAGTGAGGTCGCGCACATGCTATACTCCATTTATGTTTTATAATACTCGTCGTCAAATCACCGCAGAAGAACGTGTCAAAGTTGGCGTGACATCCGATCTGATTGCGCACCTGCTGTTTCATCGTGGCCTAGCCGATTTGGCTTTGGCCAAGGATTTTCTGGAACCAAACTATGAAAAAGGCACCCATGACCCGTTTCTCTTGAAAGATGCAGAAAAGTGTGCGAGGAGACTTATTCAGGCTATAAAAAATAATGAAAGAACGGCAATATATGCCGACTATGACGCCGACGGCATACCAGGCGCCGTAATTTTCAATGATTTTTTCAAGAGAATTGGTTTCTCTAACTATCTGATTTATATTCCCCACCGTCACGAGGAAGGTTTTGGCTTGAATATGGGGGCGGTCAGGGATTTGGCTAGTCAAGGTGTAAAACTTTTGGTTACGGTTGATTGTGGAATCACCGATGTCACACAGATTTCGGTTGCCAACGATCTGGGTATGGATGTGATAGTAACGGATCATCACGAACCGCCACAGTTGCCGTCTGGCCAATCTCATCCAGCTTTTGCCATTGTCGATCATAAACAGATTGGTTGCGAATATCCTGATAAAAATCTTTGTGGATCCGGTATAGTCTACAAAATCATTCAAGGGATATTGAAAATTGATCGTTTTGGCCTCAAAGAGGGTATGGAAAAGTGGTTTTTGGACTTAGTCGGCATTGCCACGTTGTCCGATATGGTCCCTTTGGTCGGTGAGAATAGAGTCTTTGCTTATTATGGCTTGTCAGTTTTGAGGAAAAGTCCGAGGAAAGGTTTGATGCAGTTATTTCGTAAGCTGAAAATTGATCAGAGACACCTTTCTGAAGACGATATAACTTTTATGGTTACGCCCAGGATCAATGCTGCTTCCAGAATGGGCGTGTCGAGGGACGCTTTCAATCTCCTTGCTACCGATAACGATGATGATGCTTATAAATATGTTGAACATCTCGATAAGATCAATAATGAAAGAAAAGGGGTTGTGTCTTCCTTGGTCAAGGAAGTAAAAAAAATAGTGCGTGAGAGACACCCTGGTGTCGTCGGCTCCGCAGAGAAATCTTCTACTGCAAATTCGGAGTCGTCTCTACCAAACGTGATCGTACTCGGTAATCCAGATTGGCGACCGTCCTTGCTTGGACTAGTCGCCAACTCTTGCGCGGAAGAATTCGATCGGCCTGTTTTTCTTTGGGGAAGAGATGGTGACAATATTATCAAGGGCTCATGTAGATCCGAAGGCAAGACCGATGTCGTCAGATTGATGCGTGCTGCGCCGGTGGAGTCGTTCAGTCAATTTGGAGGTCACCACTATTCTGGTGGTTTTGCGGTAAGTAATGAAGAGATACATTATTTAGAGGAGAGGCTGAATGATGCTCACAATAAAATATTTAATTCGAGTTCTGTAGTCGAGAACGATAAAGGGGTTACTGAAGTAACTAGTAATAGTAAAAGCATAATTGATATGGAGCTTTCAATCGATGAGGTCGATTTTGGTTTGTGTGCTGATATCAACAAGTTGGCGCCTTTTGGGGTGGGGAATTCCAAGCCCATTTTTCTCTTTAGAAAAATTATACCTGTCGGGATAAAGATGTTTGGCAAAAGTAAAGATCATCTCGAATTGATATTCAAAAAGAAGGATAATTCTAGAATATCGGCGATTTCATTTTTTGGTGCAAATAATAAGTGGGCTAAAAAAGTGAAAACCAATGGTGAAATTGATCTTATTGCTTCGATAGAAAAATCGGTGTATCGTGGCAGGGAAGAACTTCGATTGAGAATTGTAGATGTGTTCTTGGGTCCGATTGGTTTAGATTAGGTCTCAAAATGCTAGTATGTTTTTATGAGAAAAAATCCTAGGATAATAATTTTTACAGATGGGTCTTCACGCGGTAATCCCGGTCCAGGAGGATGGGCCAGTGTTATAGTGACGGGTGTTTTGCCAAAAATAGAGAGTAGAAAAGCCACAGTGACAGAAATAGGTGGCGCAGAAAAGATGACGACAAATAATAGGATGGAACTTGTGGCGGCAATGCAAGGCATTTCACATACGCCACAAGGTTCAGAAGTAACCGTTTACACGGATTCGTCATATTTGATCAATGGTATGACGAAATGGATCAAGAATTGGAAAAGAAATGGTTGGGTTACCAAGACCAAAGGTGATGTGTTGAATAAAGATATATGGATAACGCTTGATCGATATGTTAACGAGAGAAGTATCAGTTGGAAATATGTTGGTGGGCACATTGGTATTGTGGGCAATGAAAGATGTGATCATATAGCCACTAGTTTTGCTGATGGTATAAAAATAGAATTATATAGGGGTTTTCTTTCTGGGTATGATTTGCCCAATATCGTGAATATATCGGAAGACGACAAAAAAGTTATGATAAAGGAAAACAAATCTTCTCGCTCGAGATTGAAAGCTTATTCATATGTGAGTTTGGTCAATGGCATCATCAAAATTGATCATTCTTGGGCGGAGTGTGAAAGACGCGTCAAGGGAGTCGGGGGCGCAAGATATAAAAAAGCGACAGATGCTAGTGACGAAGCTAAAATTATCGAGGGATTCAGTATGGCGTAAATATGGTCGTAGAGTATGGTCGGGAGATTTCATCTGGATTTGATTTTTTATTTATCAAGATTTTAATCTTTTTTTATTGGGATTTTATCTAAGATGAGTACGATTAACTCTCATGAAGAGAGGGGTTTTTGTTTTTTGGAGTATTCTCGTTGCGGTCGCGCTTTTGCGTTTGTGGCAATCTTTCGATGTAAAGGCACCAGATCTTGGTATATGTGTGGGACAAAACGTCAATGGCACCGGTATAGTTTACGAGGAACCAGAACGCAAAGAAACAGGGCAGATCTTTATGGTGTCTGTCCACAGATTGTCTGTTGCTAGCACCTCGGCTGGATGTCGTGGTGATTTTCTTATTCGTCTGAAGACCAAGTTGTATCCTAGGTTTGTTTATGGTGACCTAATTGAGTTTAGTGGAAGACTTTCTTTGCCGATTAATTTTGGCGGTGCCACCGGAAGAACTTTTGATTACAAAGGGTATCTGGCCAAAGATGGTGTTTTCTATGAAATCAAGAGTGCCACGGTCTCTACCGTAATAACGGGGTCGTCAACCCCCGAAAAGAACGTTGCAAATGATGGAGATTTAATTAAAGGTTTACATGCTAGTGACAATGGCGCAATTGGTTGGCTAGCTCCTACTCTTTATTCTCTAAAGAGAAACTTTGTAAAAAATTTAGAGAAGATTCTCGGTGAACCTCATGCCGCTTTGGCTTCTGGACTTGTTGTCGGAGAGAAAGCCGCTCTGGGTAAAGATTTACTGGATGATTTTCGAATAGTCGGGCTTATTCATATCGTCGTTTTATCTGGTTATAACATCACTATCGTCGGCGATGCCATGAGACGTGCTCTTTCGTTTTTCCCTAGGATCTGGGGAATTGGTCTGGGTGGTATAGGTATTGCTTTGTTTGGTGTCATGGTCGGCGGAGGCGCAACAGTGGTTCGTTCATGTCTTATGGCCGGCATTGCTTTGTCGGCAGATCTCATTCGCCGCGAATATAACGTTATGCGTGCCCTTATTTTTGCGGGATTGGCCATGATAGTCCAAAATCCCATGATTCTTTTGCATGATCCTTCTTTTCAGTTATCATTTTTAGCTACAATAGGACTTATATTACTTGCTGGTCCCATTGAGAGGCACCTAAGGTTTGTCCCAAAAAGATTTGGTCTACGTGGCATTGTTGCCTCTACCCTGGCCACACAGGTTTTTGTCTCTCCTTATATCTTGTACATGATGGGCCAGTTTTCAGTTATCGGGGTAGTCGTCAATATCTTGGTACTACCATTTGTTCCTATGACGATGTTTTTCGTTTTTGTAGCCGGAGTGGTTGGTTTTATATCGCTTTCTTTTGCACAAGTTTTCGGTTGGATTGCATACTCGTTGCTTTCATACGAATTATTTGTAGTACGTCATTTTGCGCAGATGCCATTTGCTTCAGTCCATTTGCCATTATTTTCTGGTTGGTTAGTAGTTGGATTTTATAGCATGTTTTTTCTTATCTTATTATTTGTCGCATGGAGAAGGAGAGTGCATGTAATATCACTATGAGGATCGTGGCCAAAACATTTATCATAACTTTGATTGTAATTGTGGCTACATTTATTTTTGGTCTTTATATATGGCGCGATGAACATCGCCCATCTATTCTGGAAATTTATGTCTTTCCTATGAAAAGTGGGCGTTCTATGTTCGTGCGTACGCCAGATGATGTGAGAGTACTGATCGATGGTGGCTCAAATTCGGAAATCGTGCGTAAAATTACCGAAATATTACCTTTTTATTCAAGACGGATTGACATTGTGATTGCTACGAATGGTGACGGCAAAAATGTGTCGGGGCTGATCGATGTCGTAGATCGATATAAAGTTGGTCATGTATATATTCCGGCGGTAACGCTTCAATCTCTGGGCATAGCAAGCTCGACTGATCAGATCTATGGTACATTTGAAAGTGATCTTGTCAACAAGGGCATTGCGACTACCAAATTGTTGGCTGGCGATACCATAGATCTTGATTCCAGAACAAATATTCGCATTCTATTTCCATTTAAGGACAATCAATTTGTTTATTCCAAGGCCAGTGCGCCAGAGTTGCTATTTGAAATAATGATTGGTAATAATTTTTTGACATTTCTCGGTAATGCTTCAAATAAAATACAGAAGGCTATCGCTTCTTCAACTTTTTCCTCGTTTGTTTCTTTGGAAACTTCGTCGGCAGTAAAATCGATTCATCAGTCTCGCGTTCTAGTCCTTTCCCATAGCGCTTTACCGGCAAATATGTCGCCACAGCTTATGGGTAAAATACGGCCAGAATATTTGGTTTATTCAAGAGTAATAAGTCGTACGGTGACATCATCGCCCAGTAAATCATCAGCTCCTGTGACGAGTTCATCTAGCAGTGCTCGAAAGAAAAAAATGGTTATCGATCCGCTTGTCTCTGTTACAAATGAAAAGAGATTTAACTTAAAAGAAGGGAGAACAGTGAAAGTTGTTCTTGATGAGAAAGATATCAAAGTTATCGATCAACTTTAGTTTTGCCCTATCCGTGTTTGCTAGATCAATCCAGCTTTTTTCAAGGTTTTGAGTGCGCCGTTTTTTTGGATTGTGCGCAGAGCTCTCGTAGACACATTCAAGACTATAGTTTTTTTCAGTTCGGGAACATAGATGCGCTTTTTTTGCAGGTTTGGGTACTTTCTAATTGTGCCACAAGGATTGAATTGTGTGGCACGAGTACGGTTCGAGTAGCGACCGCCTACGACCGATTTCTTCTGAGTTATAGCGCATATTTTTGCCATGGTAGTATTGAGAAACTATGCTATCATAAATCGTCCCCTTAAATCAAGTGACAGGTTTCGAGGAGGGATGATCATAAGTGCCAAAACATGTTGCAGGTTTTATCTATAGTTATTCTTATATTGTCAGTTATCATCCACGAAGTTTCCCACGGCTATATGGCTGATGTCTTGGGCGATCCTACGGCCAGACTGCAGGGTAGATTGACTCTGAATCCAATAAAGCATATGGATCCGGTGGGTTCTGTGCTTATTCCACTGCTTACTACTTTTTTGGCCGGTTTTACTTTTGGCTGGGCGAAACCAGTTGTTTACAATCCATATAATTTGAGAAATAAGAGGCAGGGAGAGTTTCTCATAGCTATCGCTGGTCCGTTTTCGAACCTATTACTCGCTTTAATTTTTGGGATGATTATGCGGTTTACTATTGGTCCAGCGGGTATTATTACACCGTTTATAGAGATTGTCTCGTATATCGTTATTATCAATATAATTTTAGCGATCTTCAATTTGATTCCACTGCCGCCACTTGACGGCTCGAAACTTTTTTTGGCTTTTTTGCCAAATCAGTATGGCCAAATCCGTGTGGCTCTAGAAAGATACGGGTCAATTTTTGTTATCATCGCAGTACTTTTTCTCTGGCAATTGGTTGTGCCTATAGTGCCTTTCATCTTTAATTTATTCACTGGCTTATAAATATGTAGCGGTAGTTTTTGTTGTTTTGTGCCATATGCGGTGGACCAGTACACAGAGTTGACAATTTTTTGCGTATATGTAAGGATTGACTACAGATTAGTCTTGTCTGGGTGTTGTCGTGGTGTCGATGATGTTTCCGCGACGTTGGCATTATTGGCAACATCCAGACCAAATTTAGGGCTTGCCTAGAACCCCATTCGCAGTTTTCCTCTGCTCGTGTGTTTGCTTCGATTGGTAGTTTGGCCAAGTCCATGGTGCCCCGACCGTCTTTCGTTGGCGTTTCAGCGGTCGGTGGCACCATTTACTCTTCCTGTTCTTTTATTTTTATCACAGCGGTTGCTTTTGTCCTTTTGAGCCGTCTGTGATCAGGGTTGCCAGTGTTCCCCCCCCCCCCTCCCACAAACACTGGCACCCTGTCTCTTAGTCACCGTAAATGGGTTTATCGGACCTTTCTCCTTGTGTTCAATGCCCATTTGCCGTGGCACGCGCCGCAATCTTTCGTAGGTTGCGGCGTTTTTCTTGCATAAAAAATCATTGCATGCTAAGTTGTTGTAATTACCCTTATAAGCAGGGTTTATTAAATAAATTTAGGCAATAATGAGTAATCGTCACAAGCAGTCCTTTTGGAGACGACTAAAGCTTGTGTGGTGAAGAATTTCAGTTTATGCCAACGATCAATCAACTTACGAGATCTTATCGAAAGCGTTTCAAACAGAAATCCAAGTCTGTAGCCTTGACTCGTACCTTCAATACTATAAAAAATCGTCCAACCTTTTTTCCGGCACCGTTTAAGAGAGGTGTATGTACAAAAGTTACTACAAAAACTCCAAAGAAGCCCAACTCTGCCATTAGGAAGATTGCTCGCGTGAGGCTCACTAACGGGATGGAAGTTACGGCCTATATTCCTGGCGAAGGACACAATTTGCAAGAGCATGCTGTGGTATTGCTTCGTGGCGGCCGTGTTAAGGATGTAGGTTTACGGTATTCCATTGTGCGTGGTGTTTTGGATTGTGCCGGAGTGGAGAAGCGTCGCAAAGGTCGTAGTCAGTATGGTAACAAGAAGCCAAAGACGGCCACAGCTTAATTGATTTTAAATATACTAGGAAAAACTTTAGGCAACATAAACTATTTTGGCAAAATTCAAAATAAATTATCATAAGCAAATACCATGCGAAGAAAATTAAACATAAAGAGGGAATTGAGACCGGATGTAACATATAATTCTCTTAAATTATCTAAGTTCACGAATTATATTATGCAATCTGGCAAAAAAAATATCGCCAGAAAGATTGTTGTTGATTGCATGAATGAAATCAAAGAGAAAGCCAAGGTCGAAAACCCTTTGGAAATATTTGAGTCGGCCCTGAAAAACACGACTCCATCTATGGAGGTAAGATCACGCCGAGTCGGCGGGGCCAACTATCAGGTTCCACGAGAAGTTCGTCCAGAGCGCAAGCAAGCTTTGTCTATGAAGTGGATTATTGAGGCAGCGCGTAATAAGAAAGGCAAGCCTATTCATATTAAGTTGGCAGAGGAGATCATCTCCGCCTCAAAGAACGAAGGTGAAGCAATCAAAAAACGTGAAAATGTACACAAAATGGCCGAGGCCAATAAAGCGTTTGCGCACTTTGCTTGGTAATAAGTCGTCTTTTATTATTAGGGAGTAATTGAGTGTTTGTATATTAACATTAAATATTTATGAAACGTGACTACCCGTTAGAACAAGTAAGAAACTTTGGAATTATTGCTCATATCGACGCTGGTAAGACGACTACATCGGAACGTATCTTGTACTATACGGGTATGACCCATAAAATTGGGGAAGTTCACGAAGGTGAGACGGTCACTGATTGGATGGAGCAAGAAAGGGAGCGCGGTATTACGATCACAGCGGCTGCCATTACTTGTTTTTGGAATCCAACATACATGCCACCGACAGACGTTTCCAAAAAAGTGCGTTTCAATATTATTGATACCCCAGGACACATCGACTTTACTGTTGAAGTGAAGCGTTCTCTTCGAGTTCTCGATGGGGCAGTTGTGGTATTCGATGGTGTGGCGGGTGTTGAACCACAGTCCGAGACCAATTGGAGGTATGCCGATGACGAAAAAGTCCCACGGCTTTGTTTTATCAACAAAATGGACCGTATAGGCGCTTCTTTTGATAAGTCGTTCAAATCGATTCTAGAAAGACTCAACAAAAAAGCAGTTAGATTTCAGATTCCTATTGGCTTGGAGGGGGGTCATGTTGGCGTTGTCGATCTGATGCGTATGAAAGCTTATTATTTTGAGGGTGAATTGGGTAACAAAATTATTGAAAAAGACATTCCCGCGGAATTATTAGAAGATGCAAAGAAATATCACGCAGAAATGGTTGAGAAGATTGTCGAACATGACGACCTAGCTATGCAGAAGTATTTAGAGGGGCAAGAAATCACCATTGGTGAACTCAAGGCAATTACCAGAAAAGCGGTTATCAATAATGACATGTTTCCTGTCTTTACCGGCTCTGCTTTGAAAAATGTTGGTGTGCAATTGGTTTTGGATGCGGTCGTTGATTATCTGCCATCTCCTCTGGATATTCCTCCAGTAAAGGGAATAAATCCGGAAACCGGCGAAGAAGTTGTTCGTCACGCTTCCGATGATGAGCCTTTTTGCGCTTTGGCTTTCAAGTTGCAGAATGATCCATTTGTCGGGGCTTTGACTTTCTTTAGGGTCTATTCAGGAACTATAGAAGCTGGTACCTACATTTACAATGTCTCTACAGGCAAGAGAGAACGTCTAGGGCGCATGGTGCGCTTGCAGGCAGATCAGAGGGAAGAAGTCAAAAAAGTTTTTGCCGGAGAGATTGCTGCCGCCGTTGGACTCAAAGACGCGTTAACTTCAAACACTTTTTGTGATGAAAAAAACCCGATTGTACTCGAGATTATCAAGTTTATGGAGCCTGTTATTTCACTTAGGATTGAGCCAAAGACCAAGGCCGATCAAGAAAAAATGGGTTTGGCGCTACGCAAGTTGAGCAACGAAGATCCGACATTCAAGATTTCTTCCAACCAAGAGACGGGCGAGACTATTGTTTCCGGAATGGGCGAGCTTCATCTGGAGATTATGGTTGATCGCATGAAGCGTGAATTTAGTGTAGAGGCCAATGTCGGCGAACCGCAGGTAGCATATCGAGAAACTATCCTTGGTAGTGCCGAAGCCGAGCATAAATATATCAAGCAGACTGGCGGTAAGGGTCAGTATGGCCATGTAAGGTTGAACTTGAAACCTATGGAACCGTGGCCAGAGGGCGAAAAAATACCAAAGACCGTTCATCGTTATGATGATTTTGAATTTATGAACTCTATAAAAGGTGGCGTTATCCCCAATGAATTTATTCCTGCGGTAGAAAAGGGTGTTCATGAAGCCATGGGCCGTGGCATTGTTGCTGGTTACAAAATGGTCAACATTTCTTGTGAATTGACATTTGGTTCTTATCACGATGTTGACTCTTCGGAGATAGCTTACAAGATTGCTGCTTCACAAGCTTTTCAAGATGCCGCCAAGCGCGCCAAGCCAGTTATTTTGGAGCCCATAATGAAATTAGAGGTTGTCGCCCCGGAAAAATATATGGGTGATATCAATGGCTCCATTGCTTCCAAGCGTGGTCAGATAGAGGGTAGCCAACCAAAAGGTCAAGCCATTTCTATTATTGCCAAAGTACCTTTGGCGGAAATGTTCGGTTATACCACTCAACTTCGTTCTATGACCTCCGGACAAGGAAGTGCCATGATGGAATTTGATCACTATGAAGTCGTACCAGCTAATGTGGCGGAGGAGATTGTGGAGAAAAGAAAGTAGTAGACCAATCAAAATGGCGTCCGTGTATGTGTTATAATTCTAGATGTTAATTCTATGAGATCACGAAATGTCACATATATTATATATGTAGTGTTGTTGCTAATCTTGGCTCTAATGACTTTTTCACTTCCGGGCATGAATACGATACTTTCGGGTAAGGTTCTCGGTGCTTACTAGATTTGTAGCCTGTGGATAACTTGCTTTTTATATATTTCTAACGTGATACAATTACTTGGCTATCCAAGATATGATCTCTCCGGAGACGTATCTTTTCTGTTTATTATAGATTCAGTATTATTAAATTTCATGAGCACCTAGTTGTTGGTGTTCATGAGCTAACTTGCAACAAAAATGAAATTAGACAAATCTTTTTTTGGAAAGGAATTCAAGTATATTCTCATTCTTACTATTTTGGCCTGGATGGTTTATTCATTGCCACAAGTCAAGGAGTCTATGAGTAGACCGGTTGTTAGCGATCCTGCCACAAGCAGTGTGGCGGCAGTAGGAGCGACTTCTGTGGCAACATGCCCCGGGGGATATATCTGTATACCTATTTCTCGGGCCAATAGTTATTGTCCAGCAGGATATACATGTACTCAAACGGCGACTACTTCACAGCCGTATATTAGTCTGAACGCTTCCTCGACCAATATCGGTCTAGGCCAATCTACAGTCGTATTTTGGTCTACGAACAATGTGACCAATTGTGTCGGCACACAGGATGGCGGTGACGAGAAAGTGCCAGCCATATTCAGTGCTCCAGCCACAAGGGGCTCATTTACTGTTACTCCATCACAAAGTGTCACTTATACATTGGCATGTTCTTTTGGGACAGTAGGTAAGATGTCAAAGAGTGTGACCATAAATGTGGGGCAATATCAATCATCTTGGCCAAGTTCTATTTCTGCGACTATAAATAGTGCGACTCCACTCAAGGGTCTTGTTCAAATATCAGAAACAGTGCCTACTTCCAATGTGTCATTGATGGTCTTCAATTTGAAATCGACGAACGGAACATCAACGCTTCGACAGATTAAGCTAAGTGTACAGATGAGCACATCTTCTCCCGATGCACGTTTATTTAACAACATGAAACTTAAGGCAGGTGGCAATATTTACTCGGCATTTTATATATATGAGCATAATAATATTGCAGATGTTGTATTCTCTGATATGTCAATAACATTGCCAAGCAATGCCACTGTCGCATTTATCTTAACTGCCGACATAGCTGCGGATTTACAGCGCAGGTTTGACGGTGTTGGTATTCGTGCGTATCTTCAAGCAGATAAATCAAGTATATATGCCGAATATGGTGCTCGACAGTTACCAGTAAATATGGCGAATATTACAGGGAATACTCTTACACTTGTTAGTAATTCTCCTATCGTTAGTAATTTGTCGACCTTGTATGGCGTTCCCACTACTAACGGATATGGCTCTACTACCCAAAAATTTTCTTTCCGCTTTGCGATCACGGCTAATGCAGATCCGATCTATTTGTCGAGATCATTGAATAGCGCTATTAGTACTTCAACTGTGCCCAATCCTAGTAATATATTTATTTCCCCTATCAGCTTTTCTGATACTGATGCGAGTGGCGATGGCCCAGGATATTTATATATTGCTCCTGGCCAAACGAAGACCTTCACTGCTATCTACTCAGGTTCTGGTCAGAGTTCAGCAGTTGGTACGTTCAACGTAAGTGCTATCAACTACGGAACGTCATCAGATGCTCTTACCTCGGCATCTATAACTTCGTCGCAGATCACCAACGGATTAAAAGCAGTCTTGTTTCATTAGTTATTAATTATTAGTCACGGTAATAACGAACAAAATGCCTCTTTCAGGGGCATTTTGTCTATTTGAGGGAAAATTTGCGACTTTTTTGACTCTGTGCTAGTCTAGTTGGTACGCGCTATCCTGCGTTTTCATATTGTTCTTCATCAGTCAATTAACTTGAAATGATGGAGGAATGTGGAGGTAACTATTAATAATTTATCCCCTTTTTGGGCATGTATCGTTAGTGTTCATACGCACAAGCATTAACGATAATGTCCAAGGACTGGGGCAATAAAATAATAACAAAAATATTATGGCAGCAGAATTCAATCGTTCCAAGCCACATGTCAATGTAGGCACAATTGGTCACATTGACCACGGCAAATCTACTTTGACCGCCGCTATTTTGGCTGTTCAAGCCAAAAAGGGGTTGGCCAAGATGAAAGCTTACGCGGATATTACCAAAGGTGGTACTGTACGCGATGCTACAAAGACCGTTACTATTTCTCTCTCACACGTCGAGTATGAGAGTCCAAATCGTCACTATGCGCATATCGATTGTCCAGGGCACGCTGATTTTATAAAAAACATGATTACTGGTGCCGCTCAGATGGACGGTGCCATCCTCGTAGTTTCTGCTACTGACGGTGTTATGCCACAGACTCGCGAACATGTACTTTTGGCTTTTCAAGTCGGAGTACCAAAGATCATTGTATTTTTGAACAAGTGTGATCTCGTTCCAGAAACCGATCTTATCGATCTCGTAGAGGAAGAAGTGCGTGAACTTCTCACCAAAAATAAGTTCGATGGAAAGAATACCCCGGTTATTAGAGGCTCGGCTTCCAAGGCTCTCGAGGGTGATGCGACTTGGTCTACCAAGATAGACGAACTCATGAATGCTCTCGATACCTATATTCCTACCCCCGTACGTGAAGTTGATAAACCTTTCCTTATGCCGATCGAAGACATCTTTTCTATCGAAGGTCGTGGGACAGTTGTCACCGGTCGCATCGAACGTGGCAGTATCAAACTCAATGACGAAGTAGAGATTGTCGGGTTCAAAGATACTACCAAGACAGTTGTCACTGGCATAGAAATGTTCAACAAATCTCTAAAGGAAGGTATGGCAGGGGATAATGCTGGTCTACTTCTCCGTGGTACAGCCAAGGATGCTGTCTCTCGCGGGCAAGTTCTCTCAAAACCAGGTTCAGTAAAACCGCATAGCGAGTTTGAGTCTGAAGTTTATGTTTTGAAGAAAGAAGAGGGCGGACGCCATACGCCGTTCTTTACTGGCTATAAACCGCAGTTTTATATTCGTACTACTGATGTAACTGGTGAGGTGACTCTTCCTGAGAAAGTAGAAATGGTCATGCCTGGGGATACAGTTACGTTCAAGGTGAAATTGGTTGCTCCAGTTGCCCTAGAAGCACAACAGCGTTTTGCCGTTCGTGAAGGAGGCAAGACAGTCGGTGCCGGTGTCGTGACTAAGGTTATTGCCTAGTTGCATTTGTCATTATCGTTAGCTCTAAATTCATACAGGCTCGGAAGCAAAGTCATGTAACAAAAGCCAGTCTTTGCTTCCATGATAATGATAAGAAAAAATATGTCGACAACAAAAACAACAATCAAAAAAGACACAACTTCAAAGGCCAAATCGCCACGTGTCCGCAAAGCCAAGGTATCGGGCGAAGTACCGCATCTTCGTATCCGCGTGCGTGCATATGAGCACAAGATTCTCGACGCATCGCTCAAGCAAATCATGGATACCGCCAATCGCTATGATGCGGAGATCCATGGTCCGGTGCCACTGCCGACGGAGATCAAGAAGTATACTGTCAATCGTTCTTCGTTTATTGACAAAAATTCTCGCGAGCAATTTGAGATGAGAGTACATAAACGACTGATCGATATTATCAATCCAAATGCCAAAGTTATCGAAGCGCTTACCAACATGAGCTTGCCGTCGGGAGTGAATATCGATGTAAAGATGATGTAATATGAAATTCATTTTAGGTAGAAAGCTGAATATGACACAGATTTTTGATGCTTCTGGAAAAGCTATTCCGGCCACGGTTGTTTCTGCGCAGGGGAATGTGGTGACCCAGGTCAAATCAAAAGAGGTTGATGGTTATGAGGCTATTCAAGTAGGTGAGGGATCTATCAATCCGGGTCGTATTAACAAGGCTCAAAAGGGGCACATGAAAGAACTCGGTTCATTTTCTTCACTCTGCGAATTTCGTACGGATGGTTGTGAGACATCGACCGAGGCCAAACCACTTTTCAAAGTCGGTGACAAAATAGACGTCTCCCAATTCAAAGTTGGCGATACTGTTACAATTAGGGCCGTGTCCAAGGGCAAAGGGTTTCAAGGTGTTGTGAAGAGACACGGTTTTGGTGGTGGTCCCAGATCTCACGGTCAGAAACATTCCGAGCGCGAGCCGGGCTCTATTGGTGGCGGTCTTCGTACGCATGTGCCTGTAGGTATGCGCATGGCGGGTAGGATGGGTAGCGATCGTGTGACCGTTGCCAATCTCAAGATTGCGCATATAGACCAAGAAGAAAATGTCATATATGTTTCCGGTGCCATTCCTGGAAAAAGGGGAACGTTGGTAGAAATTATAGGATAACAATAAATATGCGACGATTTAATGTTAAAAAGTTTATAAAAAACAAGTACTTTATTGGTGCGTTTGTTATTGCTGTTATAGTTATTTGTTTTGTTTTTTGTAAGGGTGATTCTTCGTTGGGCTTCGAATTTGCAAAAGTGAAAACGGGTGATGTTGTCCAGAAAATTAGCGTTACTGGTAGAATTTTGGCTATGAATAACGCTGACTTGGCTTTTGGTAAATCCGGTATCGTTGCCATAGTTAACGTAAAAGTAGGTGATCATGTGAAAAAGGGAGAAGTTATTGCTTCATTGGATAGTTCTTCCGATAGGGCCAATCTAGCTTCTGCTCAAGCCAAACTTGATGATATGACGCGTAGTTTGAGGCCAGAGGAATCGCAAGTTGAGCAATCAAAAGTTGATCTTGCCAAAGTAGTACTTGATAATGCCAAGAGAGATGCTCTAGATGCTGTACGCGCAGGTTATGCTCAAGCGATGAATGCGGTTAATAATTATGTTGATAATTTTTTTACCAATCCTCAAAGCGTCAATCCCACGGTCAATATTTATACGCAATCTGATAATGAGAAAAATTCAGTTTCCTTAAAACGCATTGTAGTATCCGAATCTTTTGTTAAATGGAAAAAGGCTATTGATGTAACGACTAGTACAGATAACGTGTCCGATTTGGTCTCGCAGGCTAGTGGATATCTAGACCGTGTCAAGGATCTGATGGACACTATGTCTGTCGTGATCAGCAACTTAAATCCCGGCAATTCTGGCTTAGTCCAATCAGCGATCGATATGCATGTCTCCAATATGAATTCTGGTTTAATTGCCTTAAATCAAGCTATTACTTCTGTTTCTAGTGCTAGGGCGGAATTAGAGAGCGCTTCTTCTAGTTATGATCAAGCCAATGACAATTACACATTGAAGCTAGCGGGTAATTCTTCAGACTCCATCAAGGCTCAGTCTGCTTCATTAGATTCGTTCAGAGCAGAGTTAAATAAAGGCGTGATTTTTGCCCCCTTTGATGGGATTATTACGCGTGTTGAACCTACTATAGGTGAATTTGCCTCTTTGGGCCAGACAGCGTTCAGTATCATTGAAGATAATGGTTACAAAATTGAAGCTTTTGTACCAGAGGCTGACATTGCCAAGATCAATTTGAACGATCTGGCCTCTACGACTCTTGATGCTTACGGCCAGAATGTTGATTTTCCCTCGGTAGTTACCACGATTGATCCAGCAGAAACTATTCTTGAGGGAGTGCCTACATATAAAGTGACATTGAGATTTATAGAAAGCGATTCTCGTCTTCGCCCGGGGATGACTGCTAATTTGGAGATTTTAACCGATGAACGTAGTAATGTGCTTATAGTTCCAGCGCGTGCGGTAGTCGATGACGATGGTTCCAAGACCGTACGTGTTTTGAACTCTGATGGTAAGACTTTCACCCCTGTTTCGGTGAGGGTTGGATTAAAGGGTTCAGACGGTGTGATTGAAATTATTTCTGGTGTCTCGGAGGGCGAAGAAGTAGTGACCTATATCAAATAAATGGTTTTGAAGACGTAATTACTCTGGGAAGGCCCCAATCGGGGGATATGGTATGGGTATTTCTGTCAAAATCCAATTAGCATTATGAATATAATTGAAGTCACTAAATTAAAAAAATCATATCGCGATGGTTCCGATACTGTTGCCTTAGATGGCGTCACATTTTCCGTTAGAAAGGGTGAGTTTATGGCTATCATGGGACCATCTGGCAGTGGCAAGTCTACACTTTTGCATATTCTTGGGCTTTTAGATTTACCAACTGGTGGGCAATATGTTTTTGATGGCAGGAATATTTCCACATATTCTGATTATGAACTAGCCAATTTGCGTAATCGTAAGATTGGCTTTGTTTTTCAGATGTTCAATCTTTTACCACGTACATCCGTTTTGGCGAATGTAAAATTGCCTCTATACTATTCAGCTGTACCTGAAAGCGAGTGGGATGATAGGGCCAGAAAAGCGATAGAAGATGTGGGTCTTGGTCATCGTCTAGGCCATCAACCCTCTGAGCTTTCTGGTGGTGAAAGGCAACGTGTGGCAATAGCTAGGGCTTTGGTTACTAATCCGGAGATTATTTTTGCCGATGAGCCCACTGGCAATCTCGATTCCAAGTCAGGGAAGAAGGTTATGAGTATCATTCAACATTTGAACGAAGAATATGGGAAAACCATTATTCTCATTACCCACGAGACTTCAACGGCTGAACATTCCGAACGGATTATTCGTCTATTAGATGGTCAGATAGAGAGTGATGTCAAAGTGGCAAAGAGGCTGTCCGCTAGTGATGAGTTTGTGAAATGATAAAATTACAACGTATAGTCTAATAATCAAGAAAAAATGACTTGGCGACATCTGTTCAAAACTTCATTAAAGGGACTTACTACCAATAGATCCAGATCTTCTCTTACTATTCTTGGTATAGTTATTGGTATTACGGCGATAATACTAGTGGTATCTTTGGGTGCTGGTGCCAAGGCGTTGATCTTGGGACAAGTACAGGGACTGGGCACGAATACGATTGCCATAATTCCTGGCAGGGAACCGACGGGGATGTCGGACATTTCTTCTTTATTCGGCGATTCATTGAAGGAAAAAGATTTGGTAGCACTTCGCAATAGGGCCAATGTTCCTGGATTGAAGTCGATTATGCCAACGGTTATGGGGGCAGGTTCAGCCTCTTATGGTTCCAACACTTATCAAGTTTCAGTTTTCGGAGGCACCGAATTGTTGGCGGAGATCTTTGATTTGCACCCTAAGGGAGAATTTTTCACTACGGACGATGTTATCTCTAAGAATGACGTTGTAGTTTTGGGGTCAAAAATTAATGAAAAACTTTTCAATTATGATAATGCCGTCGGACAGAAGTTAAAAATAAAGAACCGCAATTTCAAAGTCGTGGGTGTTCTGCCGGCCACTGGAGGTGGATCGCTTTTTAATTTTGATGATATGGTTCTGATGCCATATACTACCGCGCAAGATTATATTTTTGGGCAGAAATATTTCAGCAGGTTAATTATCCAAGCGATAGATGACGCATCTGTGAAAGCTACGACTTATGATATTGAAGTAACACTTCGTGAATCTCACGGTATTACTGATCCTGACAAAGATGATTTCACAGTGCAGACTCAACAAGATTTGGCAGATCGACTTTCAACTATTACTAATATCTTGACTTACTTTTTGGTAGCGGTGGCTTCAATCGCTCTTTTCGTGGGCGGTGTTGGTATCATGAACATCATGCTTGTGGCTGTGACCGAGCGTACGCGCGAAATCGGTTTACGCAAAGCCTTGGGCGCAACAGATAAGGATATTTTAAAACAATTTCTTTTAGAGGCGGTTCTTTTGACAATCATTGGTGGCATTATAGGCATAGTTCTCGGTGCGTCCCTAGCATTTTTAACTGCTATAATATTATCTAAAGGTCTTAGTGTTAATTGGCAATTTATTTTTCCATGGGGCGGTGCGGCTCTCGGTTTTTGTGTCTCTGCAATAATTGGTCTTGTTTTTGGCGGTTATCCCGCTAAACAAGCTTCAAAGAAAAGCCCTATTGAAGCACTACGATATGAATAGCAGTGTTTATTGGGATGTGTCTATTTATGGTAGTTTGATTTGAATAAGGGGCTAGAATCTCTCGAGAGATTTTGTTATTATTGATTAGCTGGGATGTATATAGGCATTTGACTTCGAGGGGTTGCTTTGTTAGCATACCCCATAAGCTCCGCGGAGCTTATTTTCTTCATTTTCTCGTAAATTTTTTAATATAATGCCACGATCACTAAAAAAAGGGCCATATCTTGATGAGAATCTTTTGAAGAAGATTTCTGGCAAAAAGCCTGCAACAACTGGTACCATCAAGACCTGGGCGCGTCGTTCACAAATATCGCCGGAAATGGTCGGCTTTACCTTTGGTGTACACAATGGCAAGACGCATATAGATGTATTTATAACCGAGGACATGGTTGGGCACCGCCTCGGTGAATTTTCGCCAACTAGAAAGTTCTTGCGTCATGGAGGCAAGATGCAGAAGGAGATCGAAATGAAGGCCAAAGAAGCTGAAATGGCCGCGGCCAAATCTGCAAAAGAAGCCGCAACTGCTGTAGCTACCAAAAAATAATTTACTTTTATGATAACCGCTTCACTCAAAAACTATAGGATCTCGCCCAGAAAGGTTCGTTTGGTTGCGGATATGATTCGTGGTAAAAATGTTGTGGAAGCCAAAGATATCCTTGGTCATGTTATCAAAAGAGCCAAGCACCCCATATCTAATCTTCTCGATTCTGCTGTTGCCAATGCTTCTCACAATCACAAGATAGACAAAGAGACTCTTTTTGTAAAGGAGATCCGTGTAGATCAAGGTTATGTTTTGAAACGTAGTCAACCAATGGCAAGAGGATCAGCTTTCCCAATCAAAAAGAGAACAAGCCACGTTGTTATTGTTTTGTCTCCGAAGTTGGATAATGCAAAGGTGGTGAAGTCATCCAAAGTCAAGAAATCGGTAGACAAGAAAGACAATAAAAAGACAACAGCTGTTAAATAATATATTCACATGTCCCACACCGTTCACCCATATTCACATAGGCTAGGAGTTATACGCGATTGGAAAAGTCGTTGGTTTAACACCGACCGAGATTATCGCAAAGCTCTCAAGGGCGATTTGCTCATTCGTGAATTCTTACAAAAAGAACTTCGTTCCAATTATATTGGCGGGCTAGATATTGAGCGTAATCAAAAAACCTTAAAGGTAATTGTAAAGACTTCTCGACCGGGTATGCTTATTGGTAAAGCTGGTGATGGGGTGACCAAGCTCCGTGCCAAAATACTAAAACTTTTGAATAACAACAAGATCAAACTTGATGGGCAAGAGCTCAAAGTTGAGATCGAAGAAGTGCGTAGCCCAGAGTCAAATGCCATGATAGTGGGCATGATGGTTGCCGAATCATTGGAAAAACGTCTACCATTCCGACGCGTCATGAAACAGACGATAGAAAAAGTCATGGCCAACAAAGATGTCAAAGGGGTTCGTATCCGTCTGGGTGGCCGTCTCGGAGGTGCCGAGATCGCTCGTAGCGAAGAGTTGAAAAAAGGCCAAATTCCTTTGCAAACGTTACGCGCTGATATAGATTTTGCTCGTGAGAAAGCACATATGACCTATGGTGATATTGGCATAAAGGTTTGGATTTATAGGGGTGAGATTTTTAAAAAAGACGTAAAAAGTAATTAATTCCATACTTCCAATACCATGCTATTTCCAAAGAAAGTAAAACATCGCAAGTGGTTTACCATGCGTATGCATCCAGAAAAGGAAGCGTCACATTGCGATACCCGAGGCGTTGATTTGGCCTTTGGTTCTTTTGGTCTGAAAGCAATGAAGTATGGTCGTATTACTTCCAACCAAATTGAGGCCGCCAGGAAAGTCATGGCTCGTTATGCCACAAAATCTGGCAAGGTGTGGGTTAGGATTTTCCCAGATCATCCCTTTACGCAAAAGCCGGCAGAAGTAAAAATGGGCAAGGGCAAGGGTGATCCTGTTGGATTTATTGCCGAGGTCAAACCGGGGCGTATTGTTTTTGAGATTGATGGCGTTGAGCAAAAGATCGCTTCGGAGGCTCTCAGGAAGGCTGGCACAAAATTACCTATCAAAACAAAAGTAGTCAGTCGATAATAGGTATACAGAAATACTTTTATTAACATGAAAATGAAAGAAATTACAAATAAAACTACGACAGATTTGAGTAAGCTTATTTCCGAAAAACGTGAAGCTCTCAGGGTTTTTCGTTTTGGTGGGGCAGGAGCAAAGACCAAGAACGTGAAAGAGGGCCGCGCGATCAAAAAAGATATAGCAAGAATGATGACGGCGTTAACAGATAAAAAACATAGGGGCGAGTAATCTTTGTATATGATCCAAAATACGAATCCTCGACAAATTGTAGTAATTCAAGTAATATCACCAATCACATGATGCCAAACAAAACAACTGAAAAAAAGCTAAAGCGCCAGATGTTCGATGGCGTGGTTGTTTCTGACAAGATGAAAGATACCAGTGTGGTCGAGATTGAAAGATATGTAAGACATGCGAAGTATCATAAGTTTCAAATAAAAAGGACGAAATTGATGGCACATGACCCGGGCAATACGAAAAAGATAGGTGATAAAGCAAAGATCGAGTCATGCAGACCGATTTCGAAGAGGAAAGCGTTCAGGGTTATTGGTTAGATATTAAATTGCATTACCAAAATGATACAACCGCGTACAATAGTGAATATAGCAGACAATTCTGGAGCCAAAATAGGGCGTATTTTCAAAGTACTTGGTTCCTCTAAAAAACGCTACGCAGGACTTGGCGAAGTGGTTGTACTTTCTGTACAAAAAGCTGAGCCACGAAAAACGATCAAAAAGAAAGATGTTTTGCATGCCGTAGTTGTGCGTCAGACCAAGCCGGTTCGTAGAAAGGATGGTTCTTACATCCGCTTCGACGAAAATGCCGTAGTAATTATCGAAAAAGAGAAGAAAGAGCCTGTTGCGGGACGTATTTTTGGGCCCATCCCTCGTGAAGTTGGTGAGGCGGGATTCAAGACCATTGCTTCCAAAGCGGCTGAGATTGTGTAATTTTGATTTTTCAATTCAATTTAATTTAACCACTATGCATGTAAAAAAAGGAGATATTGTTCAAATATTATCAGGTGACAATAAAGGTAAGACGGGCAAGATCGTTAAGGTATTTCCGCGTGAAAATAAAATAGTCGTAGAAGGCGTGAATGTTATCAAAAAACATCAACGCGCAAGAAAAGAAGGCCAAAAAGGTCAGACGGTAGAGATAGCGATGCCTTTTGATGCTTCAAAAGTCAAAATTAAAGTCTAAAAATCATGTCATACAAAACAATTTACGAACTCAATAAGAACTCTTTTGAAACTTTGAAGACTCCTCTGGCTATAGAGAATCCTATGCAGACGCCAAAGTTGGTGAAAGTGGTTGTTTCCAGTAGTTTTGGTTCGATCAAAGATAAAAAGAAGATCGAACTTATTGCCGATAGATTGGCGAAAATCACTGGGCAGAAACCTGCTGTTCGTGTAGCCAAGAAAGCTATTGCCACATTCAAGACTCGCACGGGCGATCCCATTGGTTATCAAGTAACTCTACGTGGCAAGCGGATGACAGAATTTTTAGATCGCCTGATTCATATCGCTCTGCCTCGTACCAAAGATTTTCGAGGACTTTCTAGAGATTCAGTCGATGCCATGGGTAATTTTACTATAGGTATAAAAGAGCATACGATTTTTGCAGAGACTGCTGACGAGGATCTAAAAGATGTTTTTGGCATGGCCGTTACTATCGTTACTACCTCTAGCGACAAAAAATCTACTTTAGCGTTTCTCGAGTGTATAGGTTTGCCCCTAAAAAGGGTAGGAGCAAAGAGATAATCGATAACCATATTGCTTTATAATACATGGGGCTCTTTTATTTCCCATGAATTGTGATAGTCTGATGAAACGATACTAACCATGATTATTGATGGCCGTGTAACTAGAGAAGCTTTGTTTCCAGGACTTGAGCGAAGAGCCCAGGCGCTTTCTTTTAGACCGACATTGGCGATCGTCCAAGTGGGCAATAGACCTGACTCCACAGCTTTTATTCGTGCCAAGAGGGCGTTTGCCAAGAGGGTTGGTGTCAACGAGAAACATATACAGGTGCCAGAAAATATTTCACAGAACGAACTTATTGATATTATAAAGAAATGTAATATTGATCTTTCTATTCATGGGATAATAATACAGTTACCTTTGCCTATACATATTGGAAGGGACACGGTAATCGATGCCATAGATCCGAAAAAAGATGCCGACGGTTTGACTGCTACCAATGTGAAACTTTGGTTAGAAGGCAGAGAAGATTGCATAATGCCCGCTACGGCTCGAGGTATCAAACATTTACTGAATTATTACAAGATAGATCTATTTGGCAAGCACGTAACAGTTGTCGGTCGCTCGATGCTTGTAGGTAAGCCGATTGTCGCTATGTGCTTGAATGAAAATGCCACAGTTACAGTTGGTCACAGCAAAACCAAACATCTTGCAGAGGAGACAAAAAATGCGGATGTTTTGGTTGTGGCTGTTGGAAAACCGGGTTTAATTGATGAAAAGTATGTAAAGAAGGGGCAAGTTGTTATTGATGTTGGCATTAGTCGCACCCAGGACAACAAACTTATTGGTGATGTTGATTTTAATTCAGTTTCAAAGAAAGTATCTGCCATTACTCCCGTACCAGGTGGCGTTGGTCCCATGACGGTATTTTCATTATTTGAGAATCTTATTGGTCTATGTGAGAAATGGTAGAGGCCTATATTGGCTTATTTGCTCTATAATCAATAAGACGATACCATGTATTTATTATTAATAATTTATATTAAACAATATGAATAACATACCTGAAAATTTTTGGAAGTTAGCTCGAGTCCTGACTGTTGTTTTGATGGTACTTCTGGCTGTAGTGGCGATAAAAGAATTCAAAGCTATTGGTTACGTTGGTGCCAATCCAAATATGATGAATACGATTACGGTAGATGGCAGTGGAGATGTCGTGGCAATGCCTGATCTTGCAACCTTTTCATTTACGGTGACTGAAAATTCCAAGACTGTAGCGGAGGCCCAAGCCAAGCAAGCAACCAAGGTTAACGCTGCTCTGAAAGCTGTACGGGATAGTGGTGTGGCTGATAAAGACATAAAAACACAGTCTTACAGTATAAATCCGCATTATGAATACCAAAATAGTGTTTGTACAGCCTATAGTTGTCCTCCTTCAAAGTCTATTTTGACTGGGTACGATGTGAGTCAAAGTATTCTAGTTAAGGTGCGCGATCTTGAAAAAGCCGGAGCGTTGTTTACTTCAATAGGTTCGCTCGGCGTAGACAATGTTGGCGGTCTTGATTTCTCTGTTGATGGTCCAGACACCATAAAAGCTCAAGCTCGTAGGGAGGCGATCAAGGACGCGCAAGCCAAAGCCGATGAATTGGCAGAGCAACTAGGCGTACGTTTGGTCCGTATTACCAGTTTCTACGAATCCGGCAACCCCACTCCGATAGTCTATGGTATGGGCGGAGCAAAAGATGAAGTAGTTAGAGTGCAAACAGCCACGCCGGAAGTACCAACAGGAGAGCAAAAAGTGACGAGTAATGTGACGATTACTTACGAAATAAAATAGATCTGGCTTTGAGATCACGGCCGATTTAATGTGAGCAGTAGTTGCCAATAAGGTGGTTGTTATTTTTGCGTAGACTGTGTATATTTTGGGGTAGAGCTTTGAAATTTTGAATTATGAAAACTATATATGTCTACTTTGGCAATGTTGCTACGCTTAGTCAGACACAAAGAGAGGTTCTTGATCAACTCCAACGTCACTTGGAATATAGTCTGAATAAAGGTTGTATCCCAGATAATACGTACTGTGAGTTAGTAATGGCCAATTCAGTACTTGTTAGTGGCGGTGGTTCTAATGGTCAATATCAATCTTGGCAAACCAATCATATTGTTTGTGACGGCCTGATTGTTGTGCCAGTGTGTCCGTGTGATATAAAGACGGTGATCGAAGCCGAGGTCGCTGTTTCTGGGATCACTCCTCCTGATGCCGTAGTCGATGATTACGGTCGCTTCAAGAGGCCGATACCTGTAGTAGATTTCTGTTTTGGCAGAAAGGCCAATGCGATGATCGAAATCCATGCCAATAGGGATTTCCATTTACAGTGCAAGGCTAGTTCGTTTGAACTTGTACCTGAGGCAAATGTTGAAAAATTGGCAGAAGAAGTTGCCCAAAAGTATCGCAGGTTTGCTGACTTCTTCTGTGCTTGCTGATATAGGCACCTGTCTCCTGAGCGCGTTTGTGATAACGCGCTTTTTGTTTGATACTCTGGATGTGGCTGTCTGGGTGGTGTCTGATTGGTTCCGGATACATTTTGTATTCATTAACAAATCTAACCCAACACATCTCCTTGACTTTGTAGTTAAGGGGGTGTATATTTCTCCACAAGTTATCCCCAGCAGGGGTTTTTTAATAAAATAGAAATATCATGAAAATCATCGAGTATATCAAAGAGACAAGATCGGAAATGAGCCATGTTAATTGGCCGACTAGACAACAGACTATCAGATTTACTGCTCTTGTTATTATTGTCTCATTGGCAGTGGCGGCTTTGCTTGGGGTCTCGGATTTTGTGTTCTCAAAGCTACTCACATTACTATTCTAATTAAAAATACAAGCTTACGTTTTGAGTCTTTGTATACTTATCTTATATATGACCAAACAACATACAACAGGCGAGCGGAATTGGTACGCGATACACACATACGCGGGTTATGAGAATGCTGTTGCCCGTAATCTCAAACAACGTATCGAGTCTTTGGGTATGGAGGACAAGATTTTTAATGTAATCGTGCCGACTGAAAAAAAATTCAAGATCAAAAATGGCAAACGAGTAGAGGAAGAAGAGAAAATCTATCCCGGTTATGTCTTGGTAGAAATGATTGTTACCGATGATTCTTGGTATATAGTACGCAATACTCCAAGGGTTACAGGTTTTGTCGGTGCCGGTATATCGCCAGTACCACTTGATGATCGTGAGGTGGCTACCTTATTTGATCGTATGCAAAAAGGTAATACAGAACATTCTATTGATCTTATCCAAGGAGACTTGGTCAAAGTTGCCGATGGCCCATTTAAGGATTTTGAAGGCAAAGTCGCTGAAGTTGATACGCAGAGAGGCAAGATCAAAGTTCTAGTATCGATGTTCGGCAGAGAAACACCCGTGGAGCTCGACTTCTTGCAAGTTAAAAAAGTTTAATATAATATCCACTTACTATGGCAAAAAAAATTATCAAGAAAGTAAAGGTTATTGCTCCAGCAGGGAAAGCTACCCCAGCCCCACCATTGGGGCCAACGCTTGGTCAAGCGGGTGTCAACATAGGTGACTTTACCAAGAAGTTTAATGATGCTACCAAAACAATGGTTGGTGACATGATACCTGTGCTCATCACTGTATATGAGGACCGTACATATAGTTTTGTTTTGAAGACTCCTCCTGCTTCAGCCCTTATTTTAAAGGCGCTAAAACAAGAAAAAGGCTCAGGTAAACCGAATACCAAGAAGATTGGCTCAATTACCAAGGCACAACTCAAGGATATTGCTGAGAAAAAGATGCAAGATCTGAACGCAAATACAGTAGAGATGGCGATGAAAATAGTGTCGGGATCTGCCAAATCCATGGGGGTAGAGATAAAATAGAGTGGATTTTTACTATTCTTTTTTAGTGATTTATAGCAACTTCATACTCCAATAGAATTGTTCCACTTTCTGTTTTTTGCAGGTTGATTAATTTCAGCTTAAAATCCATCTCTTTCTGAAATAATTTTATTCCGCTTCCGAAAATAACTGGCTCGATTGTCAGGTACATTTTCTTTACCAGTCCAGACTCCATAAACATCGTATAGATCTGTGAACCACCACAGATAGCGATTTCTTTGTAACCACGCGCTTCAAGATCTTTGATAAGGTCAATGGGTGATTTGGCGGTGATTTCGACACCGGCCGGTAGATCATGTAGAGGCGTTGGTGAATATACTATATTTAGTCGATCTTTCAGGGGTTTATTGAGAGTGAGCCAAGTATTCTGGCCCATGACGACAACGCCCGCGCGTTTAGTTATTTCCACAAATCTTTTCTTGTCTTCTTTACTTGTCCACGTGGCGGTATGGGTAGAGTTTTTGCCAATATATCCGTCTGCGGTTAAGGCGGCGGTTATGAAACAAGTGATCATGTAATTATATTTTATGTCTTTCTTTTAGTGTTTTTATATCTCCTTTGTTGATTAGATCAATTTCGTCCTGCTCCTCCATCATTATGCCTTCGATAATGTCTTTTTTGTGATACTTGCTTGGTTTTGGTTTTACTTCGTTTTTTAATTCCTCGAATACTACTTGGCAAAGGCGCTCGCCGGGGAAGAGGCGAACAGCCTGAGAGCGAGTGTTGTTTCTTATGGGAAGTACCAATTGACCATCGTAGCCCGCATCAATAATGCCCGTTAGATCTAGCGATAGACCTTTTCTATTGGTTGATGAGCGGGGATACAGGACGCCCATAATATCGTTCGGCATCTTTATCGATTCAAGTGTCGAGACTAATATATATTCACTGGGTAAAAGGTCAAAATATTGGCCCTGTTCCAGTTCCACGACGTCGAAATATTCATGATTACGTTTGTCAAAATGTGTTATATCGAGCGATTCGCGTCCGCGTGGGGTCATATGCCACATTTTTGGCAACATGAACGTGTAGCCCAAACGGAGGTCTACAGAGTGTTCTTGTAATTGGAATTGGTCGAGATTGGGCTTGAAAATGAGGTTGCCAGATTCCACGAGTTTCGTTATTTGTTTTTTAGTAATTATTGACATGACGGAGATATGAGATTGAAATTGGGAATAAAGACAAAATTTTTAATCAAAGTATTAATTTCAGGCCCTTTATTGGTTCCATAGGATTATACTGCTTTGAAAGGTTTTCTACTATCTCGTCCAAAAGTTTTGGGTCTTTCTCTTCTGCTCTGTCAAATGAGTCCTGTGGAAGTCTCAGTTCGATCATCGGGTGATCGTTGGTCCTTTGGATCAATTCTTGGGCACCTTCATAATGTGAGTCATAAATGTGCGCATTGGAGATTGAATGAGAGTAAATACCTGTTTTAACCCCAAGTTTTTGTGCTAGCATACATTGGAGTAGCGCAAAACCTGATACATCCGCTGAGAAACCAAGCATTACGTCGTTGGAGCGAACGATATTATGCAGATGTAGACGTCCGGCGACAATATTAACTGTAAATGTGTAGGGACAAGGTACATTTTTCTTTTTTATCAAAGAAAGACCGTCTTGGGCTGGATCCCAAGTGACAACCACGGCTTGTCTGGAGCTCGATTCTTTTTCTAACAATTTAACGAGCAGGCCCAGTTGGTCACGTCCGAAATGCTTCCTCCATCGGTATCCGTAGGCGACGGTAACGACGTCTCCTGGATTGGTAAAGTCATCCCAAATGTGTGTATAGTTGCGTAGAAAATCTTCCGGCTTCCTGGACCCGGAAATGAACCAGATCTGTTCGGCGACGAACATCTTGATAGGTGATTTTCGCAAAGTGAGTATGGGGAAACCATCTTTCTCTATATCTAGTTGGAAATGCACGCCGACCTTGACTCTGGTTTCATGCCCCGTACGTTCGCTAAATTCAACCATGCCATTTTTCATAATATCATGTACGATGTTTTGGTATATTTGGTCGAACTTGGTCATGAGAATATCATTGTATATAATTACCGAGAGATTAACAATCTCGTATTCTAAAAATAATGTCGCAAATTATTGAAAGTAGTGTCATGCAATATCCATATCTCCCAATAGGGAGGGCAATACAATATGTGCCAGCTAGCAATCGATTCATGGTTGAAGCCACACGGCTCCGAAATGAATGTTCGACTGATATCCACCATCCAACTGGCGCTGTTGTTGTTAAAGATGGCAAGATTATTGGTCGGGGAGCGAATCAATCGTCAATTAAGAGTAAAAAGTTGTTGGCCTTCCATAGGGATAAGTTTTGCATGAGGCGTTTTTTGAAGGTTTCTTCTGGTCATAAGTATTGGCTATGTCCTGGATGCGCATCATCCAAGCATCATGCCGAAGCGAGGGCAGTCAGAGATGCTCTAAAAACAAATAAATTATTAGTTGCCGGTGCCGACTTATATCTCTGTGGCCACTGGTGGTGCTGTAAGCCGTGTTGGGATGTTATGATAGGGGCGGGTATCAGAAATGTTTATTTGATTAATGATGCCAAGATGATGTTTGAGTTGAAAAGATGATTGGCGATTCGAAACATCGTTAGCGGACCGAGTAACCGTTAGTAAAAATCATGAGTCGCGGGATAAAAAACAAAACAAAGTTTATTGCCATAGAAGGGGGAGAGGGCTCTGGAAAGTCCTCTCTTCTTATTGCGCTCAAAGAAGTTTTGGGAAACTCGATTGTCTTGACTCGAGAACCTGGGGGTTCGCCATATGCGGAAGCCATACGTATGGCTACGCTCAAGAATCCTCTGGCCAAAACCGCGCCAGCTGAGACGACACTTTGTCTCATGTTTGCGGCTCGATTTGATAATACAGTTAATATGATAGTACCAGCTTTAAAGTCTGGATTGCCTGTAATAGCTGACCGTTTTGACGCTTCCTCTTATGCTTATAATGTTATAGCGCAATCGGACGGCGCGCTTGAAGATGTTTTTTGGAATTTACGAGAGAGATTGGCATCCGTTCCAGATCTTTATGTTTTTGTTGATGTTGATCCGGAGGAAGGTATTCGTCGAGCATATTCACGCAACCAGTCATTGCTCAAAGATCAGCAGTATGACCACTTCGATGATCGCGAGATAATATTTCACAAAAAAGTTAGAAGTGGATATGTAAAATTTCTCAAAAAAGTACCACATGTGATTATCGATGCCAATCGTCCTTTTGATATGGTAAAGAGGGATTTTATCTTGGAAATCAAAAAACAGTTGAAGATGTCCTGATTTCCATTAGGAAATGTTTGACTTCCATAGTCATGGTAGATCTTTACTCTTTTTGTGTTAGGATTTACTTATGAAAGATACACAATTAAAAAGACTTATAGATGCGGAGAAAAAGCGTCAGAAAAAAGTAGTCAATTTGATAGCTTCTGAAAATTACGTATCTAAAGATGTTTTGAGTGCACTTGGTTCGGAATTGACCAACAAATATGCCGAAGGATATTCTGGCAAAAGATACTATGGTGGCAATGAGATCGTTGACAAGATCGAGGATTTATGTAAAGACAGGGCATTGGAATTGTTTGGTTTGGACAAAAATGAATGGCATGTCAATGTCCAGCCATTGTCTGGATCACCAGCCAATCTTGCCGTCTATACAGCTTTGATACCACAGGGAGGAAAGATTATGGGGATGTCATTGGATCATGGTGGTCATCTCACTCATGGTCACAAAGTTTCCGCCACTGGCAAGTTTTGGGTACAAGTTCCTTACGGATTGGATAGGACTACAGAAGTTTTGAACTATGATCAACTTCGTGATAAGGCAATGTTTGAAAGACCGGCTATTATCGTTGCTGGTTATACTGCATATCCTAGAATTATTGACTGGGCCAGGATGAGAGAAATAGTTGATGTTGCAAACAATATAGGTACCAAGTCCAATAGCCCACTTCTAATGGTAGACATGTCTCACATTGCTGGGTTGGTCGCTGGTAATGTATATCCCTCGCCTTTTCCTTATGCTGATATTGTTACCACTACGACCCACAAAACACTTCGTGGTCCGCGTGCGGCATTGATTTTTGTGAAAAAAGACGCGCGTGAGCTTGACAAGAAAATCGATAAAGCAGTTTTTCCTGGTTTACAGGGTGGACCACATATCAACCAAATAGCCGGAGTTGCGGTGGCGTTGAGGGAAGCCAAGATGCCCTCATTCAAGAGGTATGCTTCGCAAGTAGTGAAGAATGCCGCAATCTTATCTGAAGAACTGCGCACTCGTGGCTGGCGTCTGATTTCTGGTGGAACAGATTCACACCTAGTTTTGGTTGATACTTGGAACGATGGAAAGAAAAATGATCATGGCTCAGGCGGTGTCTCTGGTAAAGAAGCTAGCGATAGATTGGAAAGAGAGGGGATTATTGTTAATAAGAACGCTATACCATTCGATTCGAGACCGCCAGCTGATCCTTCGGGAATAAGATTGGGTACGGCAGCCGAGACAACTAGGGGGAAAAAAGAGAAAGATTTCAAAAAAATCGCAGAGAGAATCGATAAGATTTTGAAAAAATAAAAAGTGCGGAAAGGTCAGAGCCTGAGCTCTAACTATCCCGCACAATGTAGTCTATATCTCCAGGTGAGCCGAAACGAGTGGCTTTTGTAACGTTAGCCGGCAGTACTCTCGGAATCGAGTCAGGGTGGAAAAAAGGAAGGATGCCGTAGAATTGCCATGTGGACCTATGGCGTAGACGCAAATGAACGATGGAGGAACCGATCTTTCTCTACGGAGAGGAGTCACTACATACTCGCTCTAGACTCTTCTTACTTTTGCATTTTCAAGCATCAAGTAGAAAAGAGACGACATGATTGGGACTGGAGCCACATTACCTCAATGTGTAGTCCTTTGACCTTCTTTTATCATGTTGAAGTGCGTCATCTGTTGTTTAGCGTGATCTATTTTGAGCTTTTTGTCAAGGGTTTTAATTTGCTACGTTGGTAAAATCGTGTTACTGTGAGAGGAGACTGATACAACCACATCGAATTAGAAAGGATATTGTATTAAATGGATTTATACGAAGGCTTGCGCCTTCTTGCTCACAATATTTGCTTTTGTCCGTCTGGGCGGAACATTATATTTAGAAAAAATTGTTGTAGCCCCATACTATTGGGTATACTTCCCGCACTGCATCAACACAGATGGTTTATTGATGGCCATCCCATTATTGTATGTAGAACAATTGGCGTTTTCCGTATTACTTTTGCTGTTCTACGACTTTATTGGGATTGACATCATTGGATTGGCTCACATCAAACACAAGATGTCTGGTAAGGGAGAGAAAATGAAGTTGCGCTTTCCTAGGTTTAGCAAGTTTCTCGGTAATCACAAGAATAGCGCCAAGGTAGTCAAGTTTTCTTTCTTGTCTTGGCAACTTATCGCTTTTCTTGTCTTACTATGTATGCGTGTTGATGGCAAGAAAGGTCCGCGAGCCAAAGAATTCGCCATGTTATGCGGTAGCGTTATCATATCCACCGCATGGTGGACACTTTTTTCGTTCTGGCTGTATAAGCCATCTTTGATCTTTATAAAGTCAATGGCTGATTACATAAAATTACATTAGTAATTATTCGCAAAGCGTCTTCGTTTATCGTTGGCGCTTTTTATATTGGTTATGGCCACAATACTCGCTATTTTTCATTTTCTTGATACAATAAATTCATGAAGGAAGAACTTATCAGTTTATTGAAGAGTGCCACAATCAGTTGTGGTATTCACGATACTTCTATCAAGATCGATTACCCAGAAAATCCAGACCATGGTGATTTTTCGACGAATGTTGCTATGATTAACGCCAAAAAACTGGGAACTTCGCCGAAAGATTTGGCAGACAAAATTATTGGTGAATTTAATAATCATTTACCTGATTTTGTTCAAAGCGTGGACGTTGCTGGTCCGGGTTTTATCAATTTTTTTGTGAAAGACGCAGAATTTGCCAGAGAAATATTGAAGATAAACAGTTCGATGAAAGACCCCTCATTTTCTTATGGTAGATTGAACGCCAGTGTTGGAGAAAAAATAATGGTGGAATACACGGACCCAAATACATTCAAGGTTTTTCATATTGGCCATTTGATGTCAAATGCTATTGGAGAGTCCATTGTCAGATTGGCCGAATATTCTGGAGCGAAAATGATCAGATTATGTTATTCATCAGACATAGGTTTGCATATTGCCAAGGCGGTTTGGGCACTGCAAAAACATTTCGATGAAATGCCCAGTGATTCGGCCTCTATCCAGAGCAAAACTGAATTTTTAGGAAAAATGTATGTAGAAGGAGTCAAAAAGTATGACGAAGACGAAGATACAAAAATGGAAATAGATATTCTCAATAAGGTTATTTATGAGAGATCTGATCCTACGGTGATTGGACTCTATGAAAAAGGTAGACGATGGAGCCTAGAACATTTCGAAATGCTGTATAAAACATTGGGAACTTCGTTTGATGATATGATTTTTGAAAGCGACATGGCGCCAATCGGTCTAGAGATCGTTCGGGAATATATGAAAAAAGGCGTGTTTGAAGAGAGTCAAAATGCTGTAGTCTTCAGTGGTGAGAAGTTTGGATTGCATACCAGAGTATTCGTGAACTCCAGAGGTATACCGACTTATGAAGCCAAAGATATCGGCCTGAACGTGACGAAATTTAAAAAATACCCAGATGCTTCGCAGTCGGTCATCATAACGGCCAATGAGCAAGATGATTATTTCAAGGTACTTATCAAGGTCTTGTCTCTAATTGATGAGAAAAATGGTTCGAAGACCAGGCATATCGGTCATGGAATGATGAGATTTATTGACGGGAAGATGTCATCACGCACCGGCAACGTGATTACGGCCGAGTCACTTTTTTCTGATATAAAAGAGATAGTTTCAGAGAAGATTGCTGACAGAAAATTTACCAAAGAAGAGGCAGATGAGATTTCTGATATTATCGTTGTTGGGGCCATCAAATATACGATCTTGAGACAATCAATCGGTAGTGATGTGGCGTTCGACTCTGCCACCTCAGTCTCGTTTGAAGGAGACTCTGGTCCATATTTGCAGTATTCAGCAGTGAGGGCACGATCGATTATCGAAAAGGCGAGAGAGGAGGGGATGATAGGGGCGCAAAAATCAGATACCGAATTTTTAGGAGCCAAGAATTTCAGAGAGGGAGATATATTATCGATAAAAATCGCAGAGAAAGTCGGAATGTTAGAGAAACTGATTGTCAGGTTTCCTCATGTTGTCGAAAGGTCTAGAGTTGAGTATGCGCCTCAGAATGTCGCCAATTATTTGACATCTCTGGCTGGCGCCTTCAACAATTTTTATGCAACGCAGACGATTGTCGACAGGAGGGATGAGTTGTCGCCTTATTATTTGGCGCTAGTGAGGACGTTTTTGGAGACCATGACCAATGGCTTATGGTTATTGGGGATCAAGGTGCCAGATAAGATGTGATTCTAGATAATAAAATGTTATAACTACTTCAATGAATCCAGTTAATGTGGAGAAAAATAATATAGAGGATAAGAAAATTGCAAAGACATCTCACGCCGAACGCGAAGAGCGCATTTTGGCTTTTTGGAAAGAGAATCATATTTTCGAAAAGTCTTTGACCAAACCGTCGCCAAAAGGTGAATACATTTTTTATGATGGTCCACCATTCGCCAACGGTTTACCTCATTATGGCCATCTACTTGCCGGGATTATCAAAGATGTTGTGCCAAGATTCAAGACTATGCGAGGTTATCATGTTCCAAGACGCTGGGGTTGGGATTGCCACGGTCTACCAGTGGAAAATTTGGTTGAAAAAGAGCTTGGGCTGAAAAGTAAAAAAGACATTGTCAATTACGGTATTGAAAAATTCAATGAGGTAGCGCGCCAGAGTGTTATGCGTTATGCCGATGAGTGGAGAACGATAGTTCCGCGCTTGGGACGTTTTATCGATATGGATTCTTCCACAAACTCAGGCAAGGGGCATGATTATCGTACCATGGACGCCTCTTACACGGAGACGGTCTGGTGGATATTCAAGCGGTTACATGACAAACATTTGATTTACGAAGGTTTCAAGTCTATGAATCTGTGTCCACGGTGCGAGACGACACTTTCGAACTTTGAGGTGGCACAGGGATACAAAGACATCACGGATATTTCCGTTACGGTTAAATTTAGAGTTAAAGATGAAAAATTTGGGGGCAAAGACAGTTCAGACACATTCTTGTTGGCGTGGACAACGACTCCGTGGACTTTGCCAGGTAATGTTGCTCTGGCAGTTAATTCAAAAATTGATTATATAAAAGTTAGAATTGCCGAACAGGGCACTTTTATTCTTGCAAAGGACAGATTGTCGATCTTAAAAGATGCCAAATATGAAGTTGTCGAGACGATTCGAGGTACAGCACTTATTGGAATAGGTTACGAACCATTATTTGACTACTATTCAAATAATACAAATCTTAAAGATCGTGCCAATGGTTGGAAAGTATATGGCGCAGATTTTGTGACTACAGAAGACGGGACAGGTATCGTTCATATTGCTCCAGCTTTTGGGGCCGATGATTATATGTTATTGCAAAGATATAAACTTCCATTTGTCCAACACGTTACGACTGACGGCAAGTTCAAGAAAGAGGTTTCTGATTTCTCGGGAATGAGCGTGAAACCAATCGATACTAAAGATGAAAAAGATGCTCATCAAAAAGCAGATGTAGAGATTATCAAATGGTTGGCGCACCACGATCTTTTATTTGCAAAAGAGAAATTGATCCACTCATATCCGCACTGTTGGAGATGCGATACGCCACTTTTGAATTATGCCTCTTCTTCATGGTTCGTGAAAGTGACAGACTTAAAAGGTAAATTAGTGGCGGAGAATAAGAAAGTTACTTGGGTACCGCCAGAGGTTGGTGAGGGTAGATTTGGTAATTGGCTCGAGGGGGCTCGTGATTGGGCGATCTCTAGAAGCAGGTTTTGGGGAGCACCAATACCAGTGTGGAGAGAGGAATATCTGGAAAAAGATGGTAAAAACCTGTCGGCAGGTAAAACCAATTATAGAGCTGATGGTGATACGGAAAAGATTCACGTTGTTGGTTCAGTCGAAGATTTGAAAAAATACAGTAAAGCCAAAAATACCTATTATGTAATGAGACATGGTGAAGCAGAGAATAATGAAAAAGGTGTGCTCGATGGTTCTGTATCGTCAGTTTTCAGATTGACCGATAAAGGCAGACAGCAAGTTGCCGATTCAGCTAAAAATTTCAAGAAATTACACGAAGATGTACTTATTGATCTAGTCATTGTGTCGCCAATACTACGGACCCGCGAAACAGCCGACATTTTCATAGAGAACTTTGGGCTTACCAAAGATAAGATAGTTATTGACGAGCGTATCCGAGAGTACGATCCTGGCATTCTTGATGGTCACAAAATATCCGAATTAAAAGATATCATCAATGGCCAGGATAGGTTCACGTGGAAACCAGACGGTGGAGAGAATTATCAAGATATCAAAAAACGCATGGGAGATTTCCTGTATGAAATGGAAAACAAATATTCCAATAAATCAATCTTGATCGTTACGCACGAGACACCGGCCTTACTCCTTTTTTCTTCGGCTTACGGACTGACTCTCTCAGATACCAAGTCTTTGCGCCCTTCCGGAGATTTCATCGCCAATGCAGAGATTCGGAAATTGGATTTTACGCCCCTACCGCACAATGATAGGCATGAACTCGATTTGCATCGACCATTTATCGATGATCTTCAGTTGAGGACGGACGAAGGTAATAGGTTGGTTAGAGTGCCAGATGTATTCGATTGTTGGTTCGAATCGGGAGCCATGCCATATGCGTCAAATCATTATCCTTTTGAGAATGTTGGCTTTGAGCCAAAGCCCGGACCATTTAAAAAACCCAGAGGTTATCCTGCGGATTTTATTGCCGAAGGGCTAGATCAGACCAGAGGTTGGTTTTATTCGATGATGGTTTTGGGTGTAGCACTTTTTGGTAAGACTCCTTATAAAAAAGTCATCGTAAATGGGCTGGTTTTGGCGGAAGATGGTCAGAAGATGTCCAAACGCAAACAGAATTATCCAGATCCGATGCGATTGGTAGACAAATATGGCGCAGATTCTCTCAGATTTTATCTTCTTTCATCTCCAGTGGTACATGGCGAGGATCTTTGCTTTAGCGAGAGGGGAGTTGACGAAGTCACAAAGAAGATAGTCAATCGATTGCTCAACGTAGTCTCATTTTACGAAATGTATGTCGGCGGGCTGAAGGCTCGTGATATATTATCTAAAGTCAGCTCTAGTAATGTTCTTGACTTGTGGATATTGAACAGACTCAACGAGACTATCTCCATAGTAACAAAAGCGCTTGAAGCAGGTGAGCTAGATAAAGCAGTGAGGCCATTTATGGATTTTACAGATGATCTTTCCACTTGGTATATTCGACGCTCTCGTGACAGATTCAAGGCTCTTGCCGACAAGACAGCAAAAGTCGATTATCCTAATGATGAGGACAAAGACTCGGCACTTGCTACCACTTGTTTTGTGCTACTGACAACCGCAAAAATACTAGCTCCATTTATGCCTTTTTTGTCGGAAGAAATCTATTCGAGAGTTGGTGGTGATCTAGAGTCGGTACATCTCGAAGAATGGCCGACGGCGAATGCGGTCGATTCAACATCGATCGGCTCCATGAATATAGTACGAGGCATTTCTTCCAAGGCGTTAGAGGCGCGCATGAAGGTGAAGATAAATGTGAGACAACCACTTGCAAAATTGAAAGTCAGAGACACAAATCTAAAGGATCTGGGCGCATCGCTTATTGGTCTGATCAAAGACGAAGTAAATATCAAAGAAGTATCTTTTGATTCCACTATTGTGAATGATATAGAATTGGACACAGTTATTACCCCTGAATTGAAGGAAGAGGGCATAGTCCGTGAGCTGATTCGTATTATCCAAGATTTGCGTAAGAAAAAAGGATTGACCATGAATGATAGGGTGGTGCTTTTCGTCGGCACCGATAATGTGGGAAAGGATCTGGTTGAAAAGAATCGTTCGAAGTTGATGGCCACGACGTCGCTAAGAGAGATAAAATATGACGGCACCGGTTCTGAAGAATTTAGGATTGGTGACTTGGTCTTTAGGCTATCTATATAAATGTACTCGATTGTTACCACTTACGGATTTGTCATCGATTCGCGACCACATGGCGAGGCGGGTCGAATATTGTCGATATTTACGCGTGATCTCGGGCTCGTCTTTGTAACTGCGCAAGGCATACGTCTAGAAAAGTCGAAACTCCGTTATTATACACAGGAGTATTCATTTGGACGATATTCATTGGTAAGAGGAAAGGAATTTTGGCGATTAACAAGTGCGCAAGATGTTGATTCAAGGATAAAAATGTCTGTCTCCCCGGTCTCTCTTGCCGAGACAACGTGGGCTATAAAATACGTTAACCACAGACAAGAATTGATTGCGCGTATCGCTTTATTATTGAAGAGGTTACTTCATGGCGAAGAGGCGCATGCAGAATTATTCGAGTGTGTCTATTCTTGTGCCGGATTTTTGTATGAGCAACCACATTTTACGGCTGAACGGTTAGAAACTTTCGAGTCGGTTGTAGTCTTGAGGATTCTACGTTTACTTGGTTACATAGGCGATGATCCATTACTCGGCGAAAAAATGCAATCGTCAAATATCACAGTCAAATTGTTGGATGACTTGGCAATGAAAAGAGTGTTGATCAATCAGCACATCAACAAGGCCCTGAGAGAATCTCATCTATGATTGGGAATAAGCAATTTCACTAAATAAGTTTTTTGTCATATAATATATTGGTGTCTACGTCAGATGATAAAAGTCATATCGATGAATTGAAGAGTTCGCTATATTCGCGTACGGCGCCAGACGTTCGTACTAGAAGGAAACTCCGATTTTCCGAGGATACCCCCGAGATAAAGACCGATTGGGACCATCCTGGAGAAATGGTAGAACCACCAGTAGAACTAAATAAAAAACACAAAGATCATTCCATGTCATTTTTTACCAAGTTACTTATCGGCTCTGTAGTTTTCTGTCTGATTGCCGTTGGGGTTGGCGCTTATCTGTTTTTCAATGGTTCCAATCTCATTTCTGCTGACAATATTGATATAAATATAGACGGTCCAGTATCTATCTCAGGCGGAACCCCTGTTTCTTTCGATATTTCAATAATAAATAAAAACAACGTCAATTTGCAGTTGGTAGACATGACGGTTGATTTTCCTGTTGGCACTACAGATCCGAATGATACCTCGGAGATTTTGCAGAATTACACTAAACTTATTGGTAATTTGCCAGCAGGCGGTTCCGCGCGCGAGACCATAAAGGCGATCATCTTTGGTGAAGAAAATCTACAAAAAGAGATTACCGTGACGTTGACATACGGAGTAGAAGGTTCTACATCAGTTTTTACCAAGAGACGTACCTATGAAGTTCTTATCAATTCATCGCCAATCAACGTCTCAGTTTCTTCATTCAAGGAAATAACTTCTGGGCAAGAGTTTGATCTCAAAGTAAGTCTGAAGTCCAATTCTCAAGAAGCCTTGAGAAATGTTATGCTCAAAGCTTCATATCCCTTTGGTTATAGCTTTATTTCGGCAAATTTACAGCCACTTGTTGGAGATGCCATCTGGAAGGTTGGTGACATTCCCGCTGGAGGTGAACGCATCATAATTATTCATGGAAAAATTTCTGGAGAAGATAACGACACTCGAGTATTTCATTTTAGCGTCGGGGCACAAAGTATTAGTGACCCAAAAAACATTGGTACACAGTATATGGCGGTAGATCATAGTATGACTGTGGAAAAACCTTTTATATCTCTCAGCATATCAGTTGACAATGAAAGAGGTACCGAGGATTATGTCGGCCAATTTGGCAGATCATTGCGCGTAACTTTGACATGGTTTAACAATCTATCTAACTCTGTATCCAATGTGAATATCAGTACGAAATTGTCTGGCTCCGCTTATGACAAGACAACAGTTTTTCCTGATTTGGGTTTTTTCAATTCTGCTAATGATGAAATCGTTTGGAGCCAGAAAACCAATCCTGATTTGGCCTCGATCGGTGCTGGCGGTAGTGGAACGGTTTCTTTTACTATTACTCCCAAAAACAAAGGCACATCAATAAACTTGATTACAAATCCGGTCATCACTCTGACCGCCAACGTGTCTGGGAATCGCACGCAAGAATCTGATGTTCCACGCTCGATTTCTTCGGCGGTCACTCGTAATATTCTTATCTCTTCAGACGTCTCTCTTTCTGGGCGAATTGTACGAACCATTGGCCCCTTCTTGAATACTGGACCGATCCCGCCAAAAGCTGAGAGATCGACTACTTATACAGTAGTTTGGGATGTTGACAACACTTCCAATGCACTGAGCGGAGCACAAGTCACTGCTACTTTACCGTCGTATGTTAAATGGCAAAACATGGTTAGTCCTAATACTGAAGATGTGACTTATGATCAGAACAGTGGCTTGGTCACATGGAAGATAGGGAACGTGGATGCTCACACCCTAAGTTCTTTGCGGAGAAAGGAAGTGGCTTTTCAAGTATCGTTTACGCCTAGTATCAATCAGGTCGGGCAATTCCCAACTATAGTCAATCAGGCTACTCTGGTTGCTACTGACAGTTTCACCAATACCGCGCTTCAAAGCTCGCAAGGTTATTTGACCACTAGATTTAGCACAGACCCAGGATATAAGAGTGGTCAGGACATGGTCACGAAATAATAAATAACAAAGAAGCGTGCTTTTAAATGTCTACTCTTGGTGGATTTTATCATTTGTTGGCTTTGTACATTTGAGGTAATATACTGTCATGAATAAAAAGGAAAACATTATGGAGTCTATTACCTCTTTGGCCAAGAGAAGAGGTTTTATTTACCCGAGTTTTGAGATTTATGGCGGTTTGGCTGGTTTTTTCGATTATGGTCCATATGGATTGGCCCTCAAGAATAATGTCAAGAATATCTGGTGGAAACAGTTTGTAACAGATCGTGAGGATATTTATGGTATCGATGGGGCTATTGTCACAAAAAGAGATGTATTACAAGCCAGTGGACACGCTAGAGGATTTGCCGATATGCTCACAGAGTGTGAAAAATGCAAGCGTCGTTTTCGTCTAGATCATCTTTCGGACAGGGTGAAATGTCCGGAGTGCGGAGGACGATTGGGCGAAGCTAGGCAGTTTTACATGATGCTTGAGACTCATATTGGCGCAGTAGACGACGAATCTTCTCTGGCATATCTGCGTCCGGAGACTGCACAAAGTATTTTTACCAATTTTAAGAACATTATCGATTCTTTTCATCCTAAATTGCCTTTTGGCATTGCTCAGATCGGTAAGGCCTTTCGTAATGAGATTGCGCCGAGAGATTTTTTGTTTCGTATTCGAGAGATAGAACAAATGGAGGTCGAATACTTCGCAGAATCACAATCATGGCAAGAGCATTTTGCGGTATGGCAGAATGAAATAATGAAGTTTATCCATTCAGTAGGAATTGATCCAAACAAGGTCTCTCAGCTCGAGATTGCCGATGCTGACCGTGCTCATTATTCGAAACGCACCGTGGATTTTGAGTTTGATTTCCCATTTGGCAAAAAAGAACTTTACGGACTAGCGTATAGGACAGATTATGATCTTAACAATCATATGAAGGCTAGTGGCGTGGACATGTCGTACCTAGACGCAGAGACAAATAAAAAAATTATTGCACACGTGATCGAACCGTCTCTTGGGGTCGATAGAACAATATTGGCTATTCTTTGCAGTGTATACACAGAAGATAATCTTGGCGGAGAAAAACGAATTCTTCTGAAGTTTCCAGCAAAGGTCGCACCAGTGAAAGTGGCAGTTTTTCCACTTCTTCGAAACAAACCACAATTGGTTGAAAAAGCAAGGGAAATTTACAAGATGATTAAAGGTATTTTCCCAGCGACAGTTTTTGATGATAATGGAAATATCGGCAAACGCTACCGCCGACAAGATGAAATTGGCACCCCATTTTGTGTGACTGTCGATTTTGAGACGATTGAAAAAGGCGCAGGTGTCACTATTCGTGATCGTGATTCTGGTAGACAAGAGAGAGTGGAAGAAAAAGATCTGGTTCAATTTCTTGAACAAAAGCTTGGGTAGTCGGTCATAGTGCATCTCATGTTCAATTTCTGGATGGTATGTTACATTTAGAAACATGAAATTTAATAGAGTAACTCTCTCAAATGGAGTACGTGTCATTACGGTGCCAATGACTGACAATCCATCGGTGACTATTCTTGTATTAGTTGGCGCTGGTTCTAAATATGAGACTAAAGAAATAAATGGTCTTTCTCATTTTCTAGAACACATGGTTTTTAAGGGCACTACCAATAGACCAAAGACCATAGACATTTCTAGAGAATTGGACTCGATTGGTGCCCAGTACAATGCCTTTACGGGGCAAGAACTTACGGGTTATTATGCCAAATCAGATGCCCGTCATCTAGACAAGATTATCGACGTTGTCTCTGATATGTATTTGAACCCGCTTTTTGACGCCAAGGAAATAGAAAAAGAAAAAGGGGTAATTGTTGAGGAAATTCGTATGTACCAAGACCTGCCTCAGCGGCGCGTGGACAATGTACTTATGTCACTTGTTTATGGCGATCAGCCTGCTGGTTGGGATGTGGCGGGCACAGAGGATAATGTTCGCTCATTCAATCGTGAACAACTTATTGATTATCGCAGTAAACATTATGTGAGTAGGTCAACCACGGTCGTCATTGCCGGTTCGTTTGATGAAGAAAAAACAATCGAGGCTATCGGAAAGGCTTTTTTGAAAGTGCCCAAAGCAAATGCGGGGAGTAAGTTGGCTGTAACCGAATCACAGAGCGCTCCACAGATAAAAACCGAATTTAAAGAAACTGATCAGACCCACATTGTCATTGGTCTCAGAACTTTTTCTGTATTTGATGATAGGATTCCGGCTATGCATGTGCTCTCAACTATTTTGGGGAAGGGAATGAGCTCAAGACTTTTTTCTAAAATGAGAGACGACCTTGGGATCTGTTATTACATCAAGACAGAACACAGTCCGCTCACCGATCATGGGATATTGACGATCTCCGCTGGTCTTGATAATTCTAGGGTTGAAGAGGGAGTCAGACAGATCGTCGTTGAGTGCGAAAAGATCAAGGACGAATTGGTCAATGATGTGGAGCTTAAAAAGGCCAAAGATTATATTTCTGGCACGACAATGCTCGAATTGGAGACTTCAGAAGCACGCGCCGAGTACTGCGGTCTCCAAGAGATCTTAAAGCGCGACATCGAGACCCCAGAAGAGATTATTGCCAAGATTAACAAAGTTACTGCTGGAGATGTGCGAAAGTTAGCTAGAGAGGTTTTTGTTAATGAGGGGTTGAATATGGCGATAATTGGTAAATTGAAAAACGGCGATGGTCTCAAAGATTGTTTTAGGTTTGGTTAATGACAAGTCATGATTTTGTTGTGCATCGCTAATAATAGCGGTATACTTTTGTCATGAATGAGTCAAAAAACACCCATGTAGTAGTCAATACGGGTACTCTCATACGTTTTTTTCTCATTACAGTTTTGCTTTTGGTGTTGTACTACATCTCTGATGTCATCCTAGTGATTGTCGCTGCCATAGTCATCGCTTCGGCCATTGAACCCTTGATACGCAGATTGAAGAGGCGAAAGATACATCGGATTGTTAGCGTCATAGTCATATATGTACTTCTGGCACTTGCCCTTGCAGGGATTCTAATATTTTTCTTACCATTGGTCGTAAATGATATGGTGACTTTTCTTAATGGTCTACCGCATACGATTTCACTGGGCAATCTCTGGAGTCCCTTATCTTCTGTTGGCGGTGACACTGTAGCCACTTCCCAGTCATTGTCAGGGAATACAATCTCCATATATGATTTTGTTGATGAGCTCAAATCTCTCATTGCTGGTACTAGTGCCGAAGTCTTCAAGACAGCTAGTGTGCTCTTTGGTGGTGTTCTTAGCTTTCTTCTGATTGTGATTCTCTCATTTTATTTGGCGGTTCAAGAAGACGGAGTCGGTGATTTTTTACGCATTGTGGCTCCAGTCAAGCATCATGACTATGTTGTCGATCTTTGGGCTCGTTCTCAGCGTAAGATGGCCCTGTGGTTGCAAGGTCAGATTGTTTTGGGAATAATTGTGGGTATTTTGGTCTACATTGTCTTGTTGATTGTTGGTATCCCTCACGCGCTTTTGCTTGCTGTGCTTGCCGGTCTGTTCGAGATCATACCTGTTTTTGGACCAATCATTTCAGCTATTCCGGCAGTTGCTACGGCTTTTGCAGAACGTGGCCTAGGTATAGGTCTTTTGTTGGTTGGTCTGTATATTGTCATACAGCAACTCGAGGGTCAGCTTTTTTATCCTTTGGTAGTAAAGAAAGTTGTCGGCATTTCTCCTATTGTAGTTATCCTTGCTCTTGTTATTGGTGCCAAGCTCGCCGGTGTCTTGGGGGCATTGATTGCTGTACCGCTGTCGGCTGCTTTGATGGAGTATATTCATGATATTGAAAAGTATAAAAATGCAGAAAGAGCCGAGAGGGCCGTGATCAATAAGAAAACAAATGCATAATACATCTAGATCATTTTATATAACGACGACTTTGCCGTATGTCAATGCCGATCCTCATATTGGTTATGCCATGGAGCTTATTCGAGCCGATGTCATAGCTAGAGCAAAGAGGCTGGCTGGTTTTGAAGTATTTTTCAATATGGGTACCGATGAGCATGGCGTGAAAGTCTATCGTAAAGCCAAAGAGCAGGGCATTGATCCGCAAAAGTACGTGGATATTCTCGCAGAAAAATACAAACAACTTATTTCTGCCCTCAATATCATGAAAGAGGTCTGTTTTATTCGCACGACAGACCCACGTCATATGAAAGCGGCGCAAGAATTTTGGAGAGTCGTGAACAAGAACGGGTTGATTTACAAAAAAAATTATTCGGTCAAATATTGCGTGGGCTGTGAATTGGAAAAGACAGAGTCGGAACTTGTAGATGGCAAGTGCCCTCTGCATCCACTTACGGAATTGGACATTATTGAAGAAGAGAATTACTTTTTTAGGTTTAGTATTTTCCAGAGACAACTTATGGAGCTGTATGAAAAAGACATTTTTGTTATTCCAAATTCACGGTTAAATGAAATACGCGCTTTTGTCGAACGGGGCATTGAAGATTTTAGTATATCTAGATTGGCCAGCAAAATGCCCTGGGGCGTGCCAGTACCAGATGATGATGAGCATGTCATGTATGTGTGGTTTGACGCTTTGGTTAATTACATTTCTGTTATTGGTTGGCCAGATAGGGTAGACGATTTCAAGAAATGGTGGATCGATAGTGGCGGTGTTGTGCAATACTGTGGCAAAGATAATCTGCGTCAACAATCGGCTATGTGGCAGGCCATGCTCATGGCCGCAAAAATACCACCTTCGAAAGCCATTGTTATCAATGGATTTATCACTGGCGATGGTGGAGTTAAGATGTCCAAATCTCTGGGCAATACTGTTGACCCCTTTGCAATCATAAAGGAGTATGGCACTGACGCTTTGCGTTACTACGTCATACGTGAATTGAGTCCGCATGAAGATAGTCCATTTACCATGGAGAAATTCAAAGAGGCTTATAATGCCCATCTGGCCAATGGTCTCGGCAACTTGGTTTCGAGAGTGATGAAGATGTCAGAGGCTAACTCGGTTAAATTCGACACGCAAATTTTTGATAGTCTTTCCGAATTTGCAGAAGTAAAAACCATGCGCAAAAAATATGATGAAGGCTTGGACAAGTATGATCTGGCGCAATCTGCCAATGCTGTCTGGGAGTTTATTGCCAATACGGATAAGATTGTCCAGGAACGCGCGCCGTTCAAGAAAATAAAGACAGATAAAATTGGGGCAGAGAGTGATATAAAAGAGCTATTGGCTAGGCTAAAATTGGTCGGTCTCATGCTCGCTCCTATATTGCCAGAAACTAGCACAAATATTATCAATCTTGTCGAAAACAATAAGATGCCTGAAACGCCGTTGTTTATTAGAAAATAATTTTTTGTTCGCCAATATTCCTCTGATTATTTTTTATTGCAGGAGAACGTTATGAAATACGTAGATATACACGGTCATGTAAATTTTGCCACCTATGATGAAGACCGAGAGGCGGTTATTAATCGGGCGCAGGAAGCGGGGGTTGGGATTGTCAGTGTTGGCGTGGATCTTCAATCATCAAAAAAGGCGCTTGAATTGGCCGAATCTCACCCAAACATGTGGGCTGTTGTGGGTATGCACCCGACCAATGTCGCCGAATTTTCCAATAAAATTGGTAAAGACGATTTAAAATGCAGGGAGGCTAACTTAATGCAGGTTTTTGATTATGATGAATTCAAAAAGTTGGCATTTCATCCAAAAGTTATTGCTATCGGCGAGTGCGGGCTCGATTACTTTCATTCCAAGACAGGAGATATGGATGGAGAAAGGGAAGTTTTTATCGAGCATATAAATCTGGCCAACGAGGTCAACAAACCACTTATGCTACATGTAAGAAATGGTTCCACAGGATCCGCCTATCAAGAAACAATCGCTATTTTGAAGAGATATGCAAAAGTGCGAGCGAATTTTCATTTTTTTGCCGGTACGCTCGAAGACATGAAGAGTGCTCTTGAAATCGATGCCATGTTTTCTTTTACGGGAGTAGTTACTTTTGCTAGGAGTTATGATGAGCTAGTGAGGGCCTTGCCGGCCGATCGTATCATGTCGGAGACGGATTGTCCCTATGTGGCGCCTGTGCCATATCGTGGCCGTAGAAACGAGCCAACCTATGTCGTCGAAGTGGTCAAAGCGATTGCAGAGATCAGGGGAGAAAGATTCGAAGCATTAAGTGAGCAGTTATTGCAAAACGCGCGTGATTTTTTTACTTGCATATCTCATTGAGGAGCGTATAATTGTTGCGTGGATTAGAAATTTGCCTGCCCACCACAATATCTTTAACTAATATTCGTACTCTTGCGTGAACGTTATTATTGTGTTAGCCTCATTACACATTATAAGTAATCGTAACTAGTTCCTCGGTTTGCCCGTCCCATTGAGCGTTACTCTATGAGAATGGTAGACAAGGATCTCGCTGTCAATCATCCGAAGCGAGCCACTGGTTGCAAACAAACTATGGAAGAAAATATTCATGATGGACATTTGACAACTTACGAAGTAGGGTATCTTTTGTCTATTGCTATTACCGAAGAGCATATTTTAGCCGAGGTTGATAAGATAAGAGAGATAATCACACTGGCTGGTGCCTCGATCGTTACTGAAGGAGCGCCTCATCGTCAGGAGCTCTCTTATACCATGAGGATCAAAACAGTCTCTGGTTCCTATCAAAAATTCGATGAGGCATATTTCGGCTGGATCAAGTTCGAACTTGAATCTAGCAAGGTGGAGCTGGTCAAAAAGTCGATTGAAGATTTACCCTCGATCATTCGCATATTACTCGTCACCACTGTCAAAGAAAATACTTATTTGGGCAAGTCCGCCCCAGCTATCTCTACAGGTTTTGTCTCGAAACGCGCCACGATAGAAGGGCCAGTCAACATAGAAAAGAAAGATGTTACTCTGGCGACTCTAGAAGAAATGGACAAGAGTATCGATGAAATGGTTAAGGAGGCATAGTTACGCTATGTATATTCTAGGACCGATGTCCTAGAACAAAAATAAAACTATTAATTAACCATAAAAACATGTACCTAAACAAAACGTTTATTATAGGGAATTTAACAAGGGATCCAGAGATTAGAATGTTGCCGTCAGGTATCAAAGTCTGTAGTTTTGGCGTTGCCATCAATCGTTTCTTTAAAGATAAAGATGGCATGAAGCAAGAAGCTACCGATTTTGAGAATGTCACGGCCTTTGGTAAGATAGGCGAACTCGCTGGTCAGTATCTCAAAAAAGGACAACAAGTTCTCGTTGAGGGCCGTTTGCAGACCAGATCTTGGGAATCAAATGGCGAAAAAAAGTATCGTACAGAAATTATCGCCGATAATATCCAATTTGGCCCCAAGGCCAGTGGTAATTATCAGAAATCTGCAAATACGGTCGGTACATCTTCTGAAACTCCTGGTCTACAGTCGCAGACCGAGCCACAGAGTGGAGAAGTGGGTGGGGAGTTGACTGGTGGAGCGGTAGAGAAAGATAATAAGATCGAATATCCGAGCGAAGAGATCAATCCGGATGATATTCCATTTTAACGATTAATCACGAAGTTTATAATTCACTGATTTGTATTAAATATGATGAAAAAACAATGTTATTTTAACCAGCATAATATCAAGTATATCGATTACAAAGATACGGAGATCTTAAAAAAGTTTCTCAATCCACACGGTCGTATTTTGAGTCGCAAACGCACGGGTATATCGGCAAAATATCAGCGCCAGCTTGGTGTTGCTGTCAAAAGAGCAAGATTCATGGGACTTTTGCCGTATGTCGCTAGATAATCTGGCCTAAGAGTGAAAAAAGAAAGCGGATTTTTTTACCCGCTTTCTTTTGTTCATTATTTGACTCTCTCACGGTATTCTCCAGTTTCAGTGTTGATACGGATGGTGTCTCCTTGGTTGACGAATAGGGGAACGTTGATAGTCGCGCCAGTCTCGAGAGTAATATTCTTTTGACCACCTGTGGCGGTGTCGCCCTTGACGTTAGGTGGTGCCTCGGTGACTTTCAGTTCTGCGATAATTGGCATTCTGAAACCTATTGGCTGATCTTTGAATAGGTACTGAGTGACAATAGTATTTGGTTTTAGGAATCTCCCCTGAGGTCCAACAATCTCTTCGCTTACTTTGAAACGATTGGCCGGATTTTCTGGATCAGAGAACCACCATTCGCCACGGTTATTATAAAGATACTTCATCTCCCTTTCTTCTATTTCGGCCTCTTCTACTTTTTCAGATTGATGGAATGAATATTCTGTGACTTTACCAGTCATGAGGTTTTTGAGTTTGGTGGCATTTACCGGTTTCCTCTGTTGTTTGCGGAAAACGTGAGATGAGATGACCTCGAAAGGTTGACCATCGAGGACTATGTATTTTTTCTCGGTGATTTCGTTATATTCCAAAAGAGACATGGCGTTGGATGTTAGATTACTGGATAATTCAAATGTTAAATTGGCCCATGTGGCCTTGTAACTTGGTGATATTTCTTTGTTGTTCTACTGTTCGTTAAGTCTGATGCGAATTTGTTTCAAGATCTCATCGCGTACCTTAGCATTTTCTTTGAGAAATTGTCTAGTGGCATCATAACCGCGTCCGAGTTTTGTCTCGCCGAATGAATACGAAGAACCGGATTTTTGTAATATAGAGTATTTCTCGCCCAAGGCAATGATTTCTCCTTCTTGTGATATGCCTTCATTGTACATCAGGTCAAATTCCGTCTGTTTGAATGGCGCTGCGACCTTGTTTTTGACTACTTTGACACGCACTCGACCACCCATGATCTCTTCACCTTTTTTTATCTGAGCGATACGGCGAATGTCGAGACGTACTGAAGCATAGAATTTCAAGGCTTTGCCACCTGGTGTTGTTTCTGGATTGCCGAACATTACACCGATTTGCATACGGATCTGGTTGATGAAGATGACGATAGTTTTTGACCTGGCGACAATAGCGGTCAATTTGCGCAGGGCCTGTGACATCAGTCGCGCTTGTGTGCCTACATGATGTGCTCCCATATCTCCCTCGATTTCTGCCTTGGGTGTCAGCGCTGCGACCGAATCGATAACTACTACATCCATTTTGTTGGTGCGAATCAGGCTGTCTACGATCTCTAGCGCCTGTTCACCAGTGTCTGGTTGGGAAATGAGCAACTCGTCGATCTTTACGCCAAGACGTTTGGCATATTCTGGGTCCATGGCATGTTCAGCATCTATGTATGCGCAAATGCCATTACGTTTTTGTGCTTCGGCCACGATATGTAAGGCCAATGTGGTTTTGCCAGACGATTCTGGGCCGAAGATCTCGATAATACGTCCACGGGGGACTCCTCCTATTCCTAGTGCCCAATCGAGTCCGAGTGAACCAGTTGGTATAGCATTCACATTGACTCTGGGCTTTTCTCCGAGCTTCATTATCGAGTCTTCTCCGAATTTTGTACGGATAGTATCTAGGGCGTCACGGATGCTATCGGATGATTTCTTTTTTTCGTCTTCTTTTTTCGTATGTGGTTTTGTTTCTGTTACGCCATATTCTTCTTTTTGCGGTAGGTCCTGTTCTACTTTGGCCTCGTTTTTGTCTTTAGTTTTTTTAATAGACATGTTTATTAATTCAATAAATTATTTTGATAATATGCAGGTGTGTCGGTATGATACCACAAATCTATAATGTGCCAACGAGATCGAGCTCCTCACTTACACTTCGTCCAAATTGATCATCTGCTTCGAATGTCAAAACATTCAAACCGGGCAGGACAATGATGACTTCGCTGAAATTTCCAAGTTCGTCTACTGATATAGCTTTCCCATTCATGGAGAGATTTTTTACTCTTTCGGCTTGACCACGGATAGTGATGATAGGGGATGATGTGCCTGTACCATTGGCTGGTTCATATATTTTGATACTCGGTCCTTTGACATAATTGATTGAACGCCAAACTGCGTAGGTTACAATGAAACCAACGAGGAGTATTATACCTACCAGTCTTATAAATCTGATGGCCGTAGTTCGAGTCAGGGACATGATTGATAGAAATTACAAATCAGATTATTGATCCGTTTTGTTCGCTTGATGTCTCGATAGTGTCATCTTTTGTTTCTGCTCCGACCCCGATAATTTCTCGTGGTTTTGTGCCATGGGCTTTACCAACAACTCCTTTTTCTTCCAGCATATCTATAAGTTTGGCTGCTCGTGAATATCCTATGCCCAATTTTCTTTGTATATACGATGTCGAGGCCTTGCCAGCAGAAATGACTTCTTCACGCGCTTTCTCGTATAATTCATCCTTTTCTTTTTCCTCTATTGAGTCGTCTTCTGTCATAGAATCAAAAACAGCGTTTGCACCAGCTTCTGTCGGCGTCAGATTTATTTCGTCAATGATTTCGTCCTTATATGAATCTATCAAGTATTTGACCACTTTCTTTACTTCTGATTCGGAAATGAAAGCAGATTGTAGGCGTACTGGCTTGGACATTTCACCTCCGAGGTAAAGCATATCTCCTGCGCCGAGAAGTTTTTCTGCCCCCATTTGATCTAGAATAGTTCTAGAGTCTATTTGTGAAGCCACTTGCAACGCGACACGAGTGGGAATATTGGCTTTTATCAGTCCAGTTATGACATTGACGCTTGGTCGTTGTGTCGAGATAACGAGATGAATACCGGTGGCACGACTCATCTGGGCTAGACGTACTATGGCCGATTCCAGTTCTCGTGGATATGATTGCATGATGTCGGCAAGCTCATCTATTACTATAACAATGAATGGCATTGTTTCTGGCATTCTAGATGGCGAGGTCTCATATTTGTCGGCGTCTTTCTTGTATTTTTCTATTGCCGGTAGCAGGACGCTCTTGTGATATGAGTCTATGTCTCGCGAACCATATTTTTGCAACACTTCGAATCTCCGGATCATCTCTTTTGATGCCCATCTCAAGGCAAGGATGGATTTTTTTGGATCGGTAATAACCGGAGTCAAAAGATGCGGGATTTTGTTATACATTGTCAGTTCTACGCGCTTTGGATCGATCATGATGAATTTCAGATTTTCTGGAGAGTTGCGGTAGAGAAGGGAAGTAATAAGGGCGTGAATAGATACAGACTTTCCGGCCCCAGTGGCTCCGGCGATGAGGATGTGCGGTGCTTTGCCGAGATTGCTAAAATGTGCTCGACCAGCAATATCTTTGCCCAGCGAAATAAGTAAGGGCTTTTCTGATTCTTGAAAATCGGATGAAGCCAAGAGAGTTGCCAAGCCGACAGTAGTTTTTGCCGTATTCGGTACCTCTATACCAACCAGAGACTTACCTGGAATGGGGGCCTCAATACGTATGGGGTGCGCTGCCAAAGCTAGAGCCAAGTCGTTATTCAGAGCAACGATTCTTGATAGCTTTACGCCTTCTGCTGGCTTTAGCGCATATCGTGTGACCGATGGGCCGATAGAGATCTCATCCATCTCTACGGTGATGCCGAAATTTTTCAAAGTGCGCTTGATGATATTGGCATTGGCTTTGATATCACCTGTTTCTGGTTTACCACGGTCTTTTTCTAGGAGCGACAACGGCGGGGCGGTGTACGGTCTCAGATGAGGTACTACTACAGATGAAGCAAAACCGTATTCTTCATCATCCGTGAAGTCTAGAGAATTTCCTCTTTTATTTTTCATTTCTTGATTTTTGTCGGTTTCTTTATTTGAATTTGACCTTACGCCGTCGACGTCTTTTGAATCTTTGGAAACATTTGTTACCGCTTTCAAGATAGCCGCTTCTTCATGGGCATCCATCTTGCCGTCCTTTTTAGTTTCTAAGATTTTTTCCTTCTTGGCGAATAGTGAGAATATATCTTTCCAGGTAAAATATATATTGAACATCATCACAATCGAGACGACGAATATAGCAATAAGCAAAGTGGTGGTTGCCCAGTAATCGATTGTTTTTATCAGTGGGGTGGCGATCCAACGTCCAAAGATACCTCCCGCTCCGGCGTAGCAAATATGGATAATACCCAAACCAGAGACTAGGAATAATATTGCCCCGACGCCTTTGGACATTTCAAATTTTTTCTTGAGTCCCTGCAGAAGTGATATACCTAACATGGCGAATATGGTAGGAATGAGATAGTAACCAATGCCGAAGAATTTGAAAGAAAACATAAATACATATTTTCCCACTTCACCGGCTTTGTCTATGGCAGCCAATAAGGAAAGTATAGTTATCAAAAAACATAATATCGATAAGATAAGGTGTACGGTTTCGTCGCGCATTTCCTCCCAGAATCGAATCTTTTTTGGTATATCAAAGTCTTTTTTCTTTGCCATGGTAATGATTATAGCATTTTTTATTATCACCGCGAAAACTTATTGGGGTTAACATTGAATGGGATTAAAATCTCAGGATAGTAGAAGTATGTTGCGTGAAACTACTTGTGGTAATTGGCGTTATATTAGAAGCGTCTGGCCCCCATTTTGGTCATTTGAAAGTGGTACAAAAAGTTGTTCCTTGCATTGTCTAGTTACCCAAGTATTTTAGCTGGACGATTTTCTGATGGCGAGTTTTGTGCTTGCAAATAAAAGTCACAGGATTATAATAGACATGTCAAAGACATACGAGTGTAGATCCCCTAAAGGACGCACAGGAAGTCTTCAAGGTCATATATTTAACTATAATGGACAAAAAAAATACAAACAACAGTGAGTCCTTTAATGATCCATTAAAGTGGAGATCGTTGGGTTTTTTCTCTGCTGAAGATTATCTGATATACATTTTCAAAAAGACAGAAAAAATCACGGCTGCTCTTTATTTGGTTTCTGGACTTCTCAAGGACGATGAACCTATCAAATGGGAATTGCGTGATAGGGGCATAGATCTCCTGTCTTCGTCTTTTATGGCATCGAGTTCTACTCCTGGAGATAAAAATATGATTATACAGTCACTTTTTACCGCTGCCCTGGAAACACTTTCGCTTTTGAATGTAGCTAGGATTTCCAATCTTGTTACAGAGATGAATCACAAGATTCTAGTGCGTGAAATTGATATGATTGTCAGTATGCTCCGCGATCGTTTGGCACAGAATGCGGAAAATGCCGGATATGTTTTGTCAGAGTCCTTCTTTAGGACACCAGATCTGTTTTCTTCTGGTTTTAGATCGGACAATAAGGACAGAGGGAAACGCGGAGTATTTAACTCTGTTGAAGGGGTTGCGGATAGCAATCTCGGATCTTTGAAAAATGTAGATAATTCAAGGGTTATTCAAGGACATGTCAGTACTCAAGTAAAAAAGACACAGAGACAAGAGGCGATTCTGATCGCCCTCAGGGAACAGTCCAATCTGACTATAAAGGACTTTTCGAAAGTCATAAAAGACTGCAGTGAAAAGACGATACAACGTGAACTGTTGGAGTTGGTTGATAGGGGGGTGATAAAAAGGGAGGGGGAAAGGAGGTGGAGTAGGTACTCATTGAAGTAGTGCCTCGCTCGATGTTTGGCCACCCATAATTTGGAGTAAGGATATGGGAAAAATGTAGGGAATTGACTTTTGGGTCTTTTTACACTAATATGGCTCTGTTAGTGGCTGTTGTCGGAAAATCTTAATTTTATGGATTTTTTAACGGATTACCCCTTAATTTTACGTTTAATAATTTTGTGAATTTAACAATATGTGGTTATCCACAAGTTCTTTTGCTTTACATCCCGTAGATGAGATATAATGTTTTGTAACGAGTGTGCAATCAGGTCGTCTAGTATTGCATACTTGTCCCAGAGCAGTAGTGCTTAGGGAAAATTTCTCTGCTTTGCTCCTAGAGTTTGAGTAGAGAAAAAGTCCGCTTTAGTTTTTAATAAAAAGTTAGAGCGTGACAAGTCGAACTTTGACAACTTAATAATATGTCACAAGTTCGTTTAGATTAGCCACAAACTCTTTTTACTTTGCGTGTCGATAGCGCATTTTGTAAAAAGAAGTGGATTATTAGTTAGTTTATAAATCGCATTAACTTCTCCCTCATTATTAATAATCGGAGAAGGTGCGTTAATTATTAAATCAAAAATGAAAAAGTTTCTTATTGCATCTGGCGTTACTTTCTTAGCTTTCGCCACGATCGTAGGAGCACAGACTCAGACCTTCAATTCCAACTTGACTGTTGGTTCGACAGGTTCCGAGGTTGTTGCTCTTCAGGAAGTTCTCTTGAATGCAGGATACGATATTCCGGCTCTTAGCAGTGGTACGGCTACCAAAGGTTATTTTGGTTCACAAACCAAATCAGCCGTTATGAAGTACCAAGCCGAAAACGGTATTCCTAACACAGGTTTCGTAGGTCCTCTTACTAGAGCAGCTTTGAATGCTGGTGGTCCAGTAGCTGGTGGTTCAGTAGTTTGCCCAGCGGGCTTCGATTGTACCCCGAACACCCCAGTAGTTGTTAATTGCCCAGTTGGATATACATGTATACCTAAGGGCAGTACAGTTCCTCCAGTTACCACAATAGGTGCTGAAGGTGTAATGACTACCAAGTTGGCCTCATCTCCTATTGCAGATTCGAACATAGTTATTTCGTCAAATGTTCCTGTGTATGGAATTGATGTCAAGGCACAAGGATCAGATATGGTCGTTGACCGCGTTCTTCTTCAGATGTCAGTCGGTGTGGGTACTGAAACTGGTAGCCCTAGCAACCCGGCTACTTTTGTGAGAACACTTTATGCTTATGATGGTTCTACTCTTTTGAAGAGTTGGAATCTTTCGCCTGCTGACTTCAACAAAGATTCATCCGATCGTTACTATGTAATAGCTTCAGGTATGCGTTTTGTTGTTCCTAAGGACACAACCAAGACACTCACCTTTGCTGTTGACACCAGTGGTGTAGCGGCAGATATGAGTTCTCGTTATCTCAGAATTCAAGGTTATGCAGGAAACACCCAGAACGTACGTGCAGTTGATGGTGCCGGCTTGAGCAATTACACAGATATGTCTGGAACCAGCAATAGTCGTTTGCAAGTTTTTGCCACATCTGGCAACTCAACGGTAACAGCTACGGTAAATTCAGCTCTTTCGCCAAAGTCCACAAATAACAAAGTTGACTCTACGGATGGTGTAAAGGAGCTAACTATGCAAGCTTTTGATCTCAAGTCAACAACTGGTGCTTCAAAGGTCACAAAGATCTGTGCTTCAGCTGCTGCTACAACGACAGACAATCTTCCAACAACTTTGTATCTTTATGATGGTTCATCTAGACTCGCTTCTGTTTCTGCATCAGCCAGTATTGGTGGGGTGGCCTGCTTTACTGACCTGACCATAAACATTGCGAAAGATGCCACCAAGACGCTTTTGTTGAAAGCTGATTTTCCAAAAACAGTTCTTAACGCTTCGGCTTCAACTACGATCATAGCAAGTGGTGTAGTTTGGGAGAAACCAGATAGCACTACTGCATCTAGTACTCCTTCTGCAGCTATTGCTAGTAACAATCAACGCTTTTACTCAGCGGCCCCTCAATGGAAGCTGGTTAGCGCGACTGCTGTAGCAAATGGCGCTGGATATAGTGGAGCAACTAGCTCGGTTACTGCCACCATGGTGTTAAGCGCAAAGGCTGTTGGTGGTGCTATGACAAAACCGGTTTTGACAGACTTCGATATGGTCTTCGCTTCTAGTACGGTTGCCAATGGTGGTTATGTGGATGGTACTACCAGTATTGCTACTACTCCAGGAATTCAGGTCAGTCCTTCTGATGCCACGATCGGAGAGGATGGTACTTACACGGTCACATTGACTGGTACATTGTATTCAAACAGTGTTTCTGCAAGTGCTCCGTACTTCATGGCTGTTAGAAGTATTGATTCTTCGGTTGGTGGTAATGTAATCACCGATCAGAATTGGGGAATTGATGATTTCTATACCCCAGCCGCTCAGCTGACGAAGTCTATCTAATTGGTCACCTCCCCCCAACGGGTTACAATGTTGGTCTCTACACACTCACGGTGTGAGTGTCAGAGAATAAAATTCGCCAAGCTTCAATAGCCGAAGCGAACAAAAACAAAAACCGCCCCGAGCGAAAGCAAAGGGTGGTTTTTGTTTTGAGGCGCATTATAGAGTCGGGGATTACGGTTTGTGTTATAATGACTCCATAAAATATATGTTTTAGTAAATTTATTCTGTTTGCAGTCTTAGTTTGAAATCTAATCATCATGGTGAACCCTTTCGACCGTAATTTTTTTAAATTTTTTCTGGGATTTTTGTTGATTTTGTGTATGAGTTTTGTCATTCTTTTTTTGGTTGGACAGTATATGGGGCAATCATAAATAAAAAGGGTACAGTCTTTTGGACTTTATCAAAATTTTAAATTCTTTTTATTAATATTTGATTCTTTTTTTATCAGGATTTTATCTCTAACTGATAACATTCAGAGCATTATAAGTTATTAATGCGCTCTGTATTTATTCAGAGTAAAAATATGAGTAGAATCAAATATATACTTGCGGTTTTGATCTTTGTGATTTTGATATTGTCGAGTCCTCTGACGACGGTTTATTCGGCAGGACATACGAGTACGGGCACGCGTATTGGTGGTACTATAGATAGCGATCTTATATGGACCAAGGAGGGCAGTCCGTATGTGCTTACAGACCCCTTGAACATAACAGCTGGTCACAAGCTGACGATTGGACCAGGAGTCATGGTTACTGGTGATCCTTCAAAAAATACACAGATCAATATGGATCAAAGTGATCTGGAGATCAACGGAACGATATCTGAGCCAGTAAATATAATTGGCATTGGCCATATACTTATAGGTAGGGGGACTACAACGATTCGTTATGCAAAAATATCTACTAGTGGCATTGCTCTTCAGCCATATTCTTCGAATGTCACCATTTCTTCCTCAACTTTTATAGCTTCTTCTGCCACGGCGATTTACTCTTTTAATAGCAACGTAAAAATAACTGGGAGTAAGATAAAGAGTGATTACTATGCCGGTATAATCAGACTAGCTGACAGTGGACCAAAAACAGAATTTTCTATACAAGGCTCGAGTATTATCGGCAATCCGGTTTATGCCATACGAAATGATGATTTTTCTTCTACTATTCATGCCGAAAACAATTGGTGGGGAAATGCAAACGGACCATCTCTATATGGGGCAAATGCTATTTCTGGTCAGATAGTTTATATTCCTTGGTTAACTTCAGAACCAGTCCTCGATCTCGACGATGAAGACAAATGTTGCTCAAGTATTTTGTTTATCCCTGGCTTGGAAGCAAGTAGACTATACAGATCCGAGTCTGCGCCGGTTATAGGCGCAACAATCAATAGATTGTGGGAGCCAAATCGTAATACTGATGTAACAAAACTTTATCTAGATCAGGATGGCAAAAGTATAGACCCGTCTATTTATTCTGGCGAACCTATCGATAGAGCATTGGGGGTATTGGGTGTTTACGGGAGATTTATGTCATTCTTGGACGATTTGGCCAAAAAAGGGACAGTCAATGAATGGAAAGCCTTTGGTTACGATTGGCGCAAGCCTGTATCTGAAGTGGTTGCGGGGAATGAGCGCCGGTTGGCGACGGCTACTTCGGATCCATCATTTACTAATGAATCTCTGATTGACACCGTTTACGATCTAGCTTCACGTTCGAAGACAAATAAAGTTACCCTGATTGTTCATAGCAATGGCGGTTTAGTAGCAAAATATTTGGTGAAAACTTTGATGGATATAGGCAAGGAAAGCCTCATCGATTCCGTCATTTCAGTAGCTGTACCATATCTGGGTACGCCACAGGCGTTGCTTGGTTTGCTTCACGGCGGAGATCAGTCGATCGCTTACGGACTCATTGTCAAAGAAAGTTTTGCCAGATTATTGGGTGTGAATATGCCCAGTGCCTATTCATTATTACCATCTAGAGAATACTTCAAAAACATTTTCAGTCCGACTGTTGCTTTTGCTTCTACGACAATTATTGGCATCAATAATGGCCGATATTCTGAAAATATCAATTCATTTGATGAGCAGTCTGCTTTTGTTACCAATTCCAACAACGGAAGACTAGAGGCCTCTTCTACCGACACTTTACTCGCCATAAAAGGCAACAGTTTTCTGATGAATGCCGCCGATGTTCTACATTCGATCTTGGACCCATTTACTTGGCCAGTGACCATATCTCGCTATGCCGTCGTCGGCTGGAATCGGATCACTGCTCAGGGATTGTCATACTTGGAAAAACAAAAGTGTTTGCAATCATTTTTTGGTATGACCTGTTCGGCTAAGCCAGTACATGAAAAGATCGTAACCAATATGGGTGACGGGACAGTGTTGGCGCCAAGCGCTTCGTACAATTCGGGGACCGTAGTTTCAGTTGATCTAAAAGAGGAATCAAAGCGAGAAAAAAGAGGAATAAGTCATGTGAATATCCTGGAAGCTTCTACTACCATCGAGACCATCAAGAGAATTATCTTTGCGGGTAGTTCTGATGGCCAAAGCAGTAGTTCCACGACGGTTTTATCTTCAGAGGAATTGTTGCAATTGCCCGCAGGCGCAAAATTTGGTCAACCAGATTACAGCAGTGAGCCGACATTTCTAGTCATAAGTACGCATTCGCCGGTTGATCTTCATATCTATGATAGTGATGGCAATCATACTGGTTCGGTACCAGTACCATCCGGTACCGAAGATATTTACCAAGCTTATGAGACCGATATTCCTGGCAGTGATTATTCTTTATCCGAATCAGATGATGGCGTAGATACTTACATTTACGTTCCAGATGATGGGGAGAAATACTCAGTAGCTATCAATGGTACGGGTGTTGGTGAATTTACAATGGATGTTGAACGTCGGCGAGGAAGCAGTGTTCTCGAAGATATCGGATACCCATCAATGTCGGTTACGCCACTTATGACAGCTTCATCATCTATTATAAGTGGAGTTTTTTCGGATAACATGCCTGCCGGAGTTTCTATGATACCTTTGGCTTCATCGACGGCTCCACTTAACATCGATGTTGATGGAGATGGGACTAGGGACATCAGCGTCATTGCCAATAGTCAATTTGATCCTATAACATATCTAGAGTCTATAAAAAAGGCTGTCTATACTTTGGCGGGAGATCTACCTAGTAGCAAGAAGCTTATCGGTAGTATAGATAGATTGGAGTCTCTGATTAAAGATGGCAAGTTGGGAAGAGCTCATTCGGTCGCGAATAAGATGAAAAACGGAATGTCGCATCTAAAATTGAGTACATTATCTGACCAAGATAGGCAACAAATTTTGGACATGATTAATTTGTTTGTTCTTCAATTCGAGTAATCATTGCTTTATTTTCTGTCAGTAAACAAAAACTTCCTGCAATTTGCAGAAAGTTTTTGTCCTTAAATAGGTAAGTACTGTTTATTTCAATTCGACTTTTCCGCCAGCAGTTTCAATCTGTTTTTTGATATTCTCCGCGTCTTCTTTCTTCATACCATCCTTGAGTAATGTCGGAGCGGCATCAACCAGGTCCTTGGCCTCTTTTAGTCCAAGAGCCAGTAACTCTTTCACAACCTTAATGACGGCAATTTTGGTGGCACCCGATGAGGCTAGGTGAACAGCGAAGGACGTTTTTTCTTCACCTGTAGCTGTGGCTCCAGCGGTTGCGGTAGTAGCAACTTGAGCCATGGCTGAAACGCCAAATTTTTTTTCTAGTAATTTGACCAGTTCATTTAGGTCGATGACAGACATTTTTTCTATTGTCTCAACTATTGTCTTGAATTTTGCCGGAATTTCTACGTTTGTTTGTTCCATGTTTTTATGTATTTATTTTGTTAATTTGGGACCTGATTTTTCTTTGCCATCTGATCCAGTACTATAGCAAGCCCTTGTATTGGTGAATTGATGACATTGACGAACATACCACGAAGGGTCTGGAGTGGGGGAATAGTAGCGATAGATAGCATATTTTCTTTGTTCATATACTTGTTCTCAAAGACTCCGCCGACGATATTTATTTGATCTTTCAGTTTCTTTTGAAATTCATATATTTCACGTGCTGGAGCCACTAGGTCTGTTCCATACGCTAGGCCAAATTCACCGTCCAGAACCGGCATGTCCCCCTGGTATTTTTGTTTTCCCAAGGCTTTTGCTGTTAGGGTTTTTTTTGCTACGAAAAATCCTACATCATTTTTGGTGAGTTGCTTTCGCATTATTGTGGCATCAGCCACCTTGAGTCCGTGTAGATTGACGAAAACTAGCGATTTTGCTTCACCCATTATTTTTTCTAGCTTGTCGATGATCTGTTTTTTCTGATCTTTTGTTCGAGCCATTTTTTTGTGAGATACTAAATAATAAATCGACCTTTGTATAAGGCCGAAAAATTAGAAGATTTACCTCGGAAAGTCTCATATCTAGTTATAGTTCTTGTCTCCAGTTCTCGCATTTTATGATCACATTGCGACCATATGGTAACCGAGTATTGAGACGACTGATAACTAAAAAGCTTTCTATCTTTGGCCTTGTACGCAATATTACATTATCTGGAAGAAAGTGCAACTTTCTGCTAGTATGCTTTCATGGACACTCTGAATGCTTTATTTGGCAATATAACCAAAGTCAAACTTCTCCGTTTGTTTCTTTTCAATGACTCAACCCCATTTTTGTTAAAAGAAATCATTACAGGAACAAGGTGTTCTTCTAGTGCCGTGAGGAAAGAACTTTTTATACTTGCCAAGGCAAATATTATAAAAAAGAAGCATGTCTCCAAAGAGATTTCATTGGCGCGTGGCAAAAAGGTTGTGACCAAGAAAATACAGGGAATGGGTTATATTTTGAATAACAAATTCCCGTATCTAGATCCTTTGAAGAGCCTGCTTATCATAACTAGTTTACGTGCAGATGAATCATTGGCAAAAAGGTTTACCAATGCCGGCAAAATCAAGCTTTTTGTGGCAGCCGGAGTCTTTATCCAAAATTGGGATTCGCGTGTTGATTTGCTCATCGTGGGCGATGATCTCAATTTGGCAAAGATAGAGTTGGTTATAAAAGTCATTGAGTCTGAAATAGGAAAAGAGGTTGCTTATTCGGCCTTTGAGACACAAGATTTTGAGTATAGGTATGGTATTCATGATCGTCTGGTTAGAGATATATTGGATTATCAGCACGTAACGCTATTAGACCGCTTAGGTGTTGAGCTGAAATAACATAGATGTCTCTATCCACACCCCCATAGGTTGCATATCGCCAATAAGTGATATAATAAACCTATTACAAAGGAATAATTATTAGTTTAAATATAAAAATATGATGTTAATTGAGAATTGGGGTGAAGTTTTCACTCGTTCACTACAGGATCTATGGTATGGTGTGGCCAGTTTTGTGCCAAACCTCATCCTTGCTCTTGTTATTTTTGCTATTGGTTGGGTTCTAGCCCTTCTGATAGAAAAGCTTGTTGAAAGTCTATTTAAGGCATTGAAAGTTGATGCTGCTCTAAAGAGCGCGGGGATGGAAGATGTGGTGAAGCGTGCCGGTCACAATCTAAATTCTGGGCTTTTTGTCGGTGCTTTCGTTAAATGGTTTATTATCATCGTCTTTCTAATGGCGTCTTTTGATGTTTTGAAACTCAATCAGGTCAATGGATTTCTTCGCGATGTAGTAAACTATCTCCCAACTGTTATTGTAGCTATCCTTATACTTATGGTAGCTGTTGTGGTTGCAAATGCTATGCAAAAGTTGGTTGTTGCTAGTTCTCGTGCAGCCAATATCAAGTCGGCGGAGTTATTGGGGCGTATTACCAAGTGGGCTATCTGGATTTTTGCTATTCTAACTGCTCTCTTCAATCTTGGAATTGCTCCAGCGCTCATCCAGACGGTTGTCATGGCAGTCTTTGCTGGATTGGCTTTGGCTATCGGTCTAGCCTTTGGTCTTGGTGGCAAAGATGCTGCTCAAAAAATGATTGAAAAAACCACGCATAAGTTATTGGAGGATTAATCTACTGGGTG
>CAZYES010000002.1:0-61347 GCA_964646515.1 uncultured Candidatus Saccharibacteria bacterium
AACATTCTGGACATTTCTTGGTCATAGGATCATCTGGTACCTTGTTCTTTTTCGCGCGGGCAACAAGTACATTGATAGGTACAACTACAAAAAAATAAATCGCCGTGGCGACAATCAAAAAAGCGATGAATGCGTTGAGAAAATCACCGATCATAAACTTACTGCCGTTCAGAGTGAAAGATAATTGAGAAAAATCTGGTACTTTGCCCAAGGCGCCTATGAGCGGAGTTATGATATCTTTGACCAAGGCCGAAACCACGGTCCCAAAAGAAGCGCCAACGACAACGCCAACCGACAAGTCAACCACATTACCGCGAAGGATAAATTGCTTGAAGCCTTTGAGCATGTTCGAAAAATTAGATTGATAATATTGACCGATCATCTAGAAAACTCGTAACCGAATAATTTACTCGTTTTCAGTTTCATTGTTTTTATACCAACTCTCAATAACTTGCTTTTTGTATTCAGGATCGGGAATGCCATCAATATTTTCCAGCTGTCCCATTAGATTGGCGATATTACCACTTTCAAATATTCGAACAACTTTTTGTTCATCGAATAGATCTGCCAATATCTCTCTAGCTCTTTGTAAATTGGCTTCGTAACTGATCTCCACTCTTTCTGCTTGAGAATTATTATCTATACTCATAATTTTTAAATTAAATTAATAATACTACTTTTTTTATCCGTGATTATTGTTATCTATTTCCTGTTCTAAAATTTGATACTGGCGAATTGGCGCTACTAGAGCCATCGCTAGCAACCGCCCGAATGACATAATAATACTTCTACCACGTACTGACTTTACATAAATTATCGTGTAACTTTTGCATATTTGTTAGTTAATTTATAAGCACGCATGACTTCATACTAATAATAACAAATCCGAAATAAACTTACCACGAATTTTGATATTCTTACTCATAAAATATTACCACCGTTGATTAGGCCCCCCCTACTCCTCCCAAAAATAGATGCAAGATGAGAATTCACGCAATTGCATTCCAGTGTACCGTATTGTATATTAATATTAGGTATGCACATGAATGGCTACCAGTTCACGGTGCTCCTGTTCTTGGGGGCTGTCCTATCACTCTGGCTTCAAGTCAGAGACCGGGTGGTTTATCAGTTTTCGGTCAAGAAAACGTTGCGTAGCAAAGTTGCTTCACGCAGGTTGTCGGACCCGATAGTACTGGCGTTTGCTAAGGGCGCAAATCAAAACCAGGTCGACACTTTCGATAGACCCACAAAACCGTAAACAATCAACGCCGCTACGGCCAGTGCAGCGGCTTTTCTTTTATTCTGACAGCCTGAATAAAGACGCCCCTCGTTTCGCCCACATTAAAGTCCACTAATGAATAGATTTAGAACTTATTTGGCATAATAAAAAGTGGCGAACTATTGTCCGCCACATGCAAAAGGTTCAATCCGACGAGCTGTTTCCGACCAGCATTTGACAACTAGGACCAAGCCGAGAATTCTATTACATCATACAGAACGCTCAGGTTGTTTGTTATTCGCTAAAAGTAGGGATGTAATACTATAGCAACCGTATTCCTAAACGGTCCCACACCCTGGGTGAGGAACACTCGTGCACTACGATCCCGTGCACCGGCGTCAAGATGAACCGCCAAACACACTAGCACCGGGCACTAAATTTTGCAAGTAAATGTACCTTGCCTCTCACTGTTTCCGTCTTTTTGCTATAATGCGCATCAATGAAAAAAGATTACAAAAAGTGGCACGAGAAGAAAACGGAAGTTAATGAAGCCGAAGGTACTGCCCTGTTCCACGAACGAGAGGTATGGTGGTGCACACTTGGAGAAAATATTGGGTACGAGCAAGACGGAAGCAGTGAGCTGTTCACCCGTCCAGTTGTAATCCTAACAAAGTTTAATCTTGATGCCTGTCTCGTAGTACCTCTTACAGCAAAGCCGAAGAAAGGAAAATACTACTTTGACGTTGGAGATATTTCTGGTCGCAATGCAGTAGCAGTGCTTTCACAACTACGCTTTGTAGACAGAAAGCGACTTTCAAGCAAAATCGCCACGATGGACCAAGATGTTTTCAAAAATCTCAACAAGGCTGTGGTCAACGCGTGTTTCCCGGACCCCATAAAATAGTTTTCCCCCGCTCTTGCGAGTGGGGGCAGGCCGAAGCCGTTTGTACCCATAGACTAGCAAATGGCCAGCAATTGTCAAGTGTATGTACAATTAACCATATGGGGTGATAAAGGTTAAGGCGAAAAATCGAACTGGTTTTACAACTTAAGATATGCGTATATTAATAAGTTCAATTTGGCGCCGTCGTAGAGCTCTTCGCTTCGCTCAGAGTCTTCGAAATGTTACCTATCCTTCCGTAGCTTTAGTGGAGGAGAAGAAATATATTTGGGTGCAGAAATGATGCGGATATTTATATTCCTAATTACAAATAATGACGATTTCCACCTCTTTTTTTATATGCAACGAAACCCCACGACTCCATTATTAACCAAACAACTAATACAAGAAAAAACATATATGAAAGACTAGAATTAGAAATATTTAGAAAATAAATAAGTACGAATCCCAATACTCCCAAAATAACATCTGCTGATCTATTAAATTTTGTCTCATAAATTTTATTGATAATTTCAAAAATCTCCCACGATATCATGGCCAAGAGTGCAATCATAAAGTTGACGACCTCGTCTAATCCCAACAAAATTCCGACAATCGCAAGGAGAGTACCAGCGAGAAAATGATTAACGTGCCATAAATCAAAATGTTTTCCATCATTCCAAATTTTAATAAACCATGGTTGTGAATTCATTACTAATAAATCTTAACAGGTCAGAACTGAAAAGTCATTGCAAAATATTTGCATCCAACAATTTCAATCTCTTTTCTCTTCTCCAGCCTTTGATTTCAGCTTCCCTCTTTCGAGCTTCTTTGAGCGAAGGAAATTCTTCGGAATATAGTAACGTCACTGGCCGTCTGATTTTTGTATAGTGAGCGCCTTTTTTGGAGTTGTTGTGTTGAAGCACCCTCCTTTCCAAGTCATTCGTGGAACCGACATACAATGAATCATCGGAGCATTTTAGAATATAAACGTAATACATGGTATTTCTGAATTATACTATGCCCTCGCTTCGCTCGGGACCTTCGTCGCTAATAAAACATTATTAAAATCTGAAAAACACCGTGGTCGAAGACCCTGAGGAGCGAAGCGACGAAGGGGTCCCCTACTGTATAGATTTAGAACTCTTCGAGCCTGAGGTCATTCGACTCCGAGAGTCTCAGACTCTAGGAGCTCTCGGAGCCGATGGCCTGTTTGAGATAAAAAGGCCACAGATTTTACTCTGCGGCTGTTTGAAAGTGTTTGTTTCCTAGCGACTAATTGCCACTATCCACGGCAGTAGTACCCTCCAGATTGTTATTCCCGCCATAACTATGGGGACTATTACTCCAAAGGAAGCAACAAATTTCTTGAATCCGCAGCTTTGCGAAAAACCCTTACCCCAAGTAATGAAAACGAAGAAATTAACGACGAGTTGAAGGATTCCTGCAAGAACAGCGGAGCCATTGAAAATTGTCGTGAAGTTTGCAATCAGGAAGAACACAAAGCCTGCAATTCCTGAAACTGCCATAAGCTTTGAATTAGTTTTCATAACTCTGCTCTAAATCATAGCACGACTAAGATTCTACTGTCAACTTGGGTGCCTATCGGGATTTGAACCCGAACTGGAGGTTCCACAAACCTCAGTGCTAACCATTACACCATAGGCACCATATGATTTCACCTTACAACCCCTAGCCACAATTTACGCATAACTTGGCGGTACCTCATTTATACCAGATTTGTGGTTCACAAGTCGAGCCAGAGCATAGAGGAGAGATGAGAGACGATTCAAGAAAGCAAGGGTAGCATCACTCACCAAGACTTCCCCGCTATCGAAGCCATCAACCACTCTACGCTCGGCTTTGCGCGCCAAAGTTCTAGAGAAATCAAGAAGTGCTGACAATTCCGTGCCACCAGAAACAGAGAAGAATCTTATAGGGGGCATTTCTTTTTCGGTGGCGTTGATGATATTTTCCATCTCTTTTACATTCTTCTTACGAATCGTCTTCCTGGCTCCAGCAACTTCCGCTTGCACTGTAAATAAACAATCCTGACAAAAAACCACGATCGTCGCTATCTTCTTCCTCATAATTTTCCAGCCAACCGTGACAGACTTCAGCTTGACCAACCCTAAAAATGAATTGAGTTCATCTAGCGCACCCAGTGCCTCGGCCACTTTGGAGCTCTTGGAAAACCTCTGATCGCAGTCAAATTTATTGGTTTTGCCATCATCGCCTTTTCCGGTATAAAGCATACCTATAGATTAGAATTAACTTCTAAAAATGCAAGTACCACCGATAATTACCAGACTTCCAATTGAGGGCTAGAATTCATATAGTAGAAAAAATGAGATTATGCTTCGCCGAGCAGGACATATTTACGTCTATTTCACCTACGGCATGCATTGGACGTTGAATATCGTCGCGAGACCAAAAGATTATCCGACCGCAGTACTCATTCGCGGTGGAATAGTTTTCAAATCAAATAAAACATTCAATGGTCCTGCGAAATTGACCAAAGCACTTAAGATTAATAGTACCTTGAATGGGAAAACGCTTTCGAAAAAAAGTGGGCTATAGATCGAAATACCCAAAAACAAGACCGCTTTCAATATCCTCAGATCAAAGAGAATCGGCGTTGATTACGCAGGACCAGCGTGAACGCACAAAAAGTGGAGATCCCTTATCCGTCGATTAATGAGTCGAGTACCACGCTCTAGCCGCGTCAAACATTGACGCGGTCAAATTGTTTACAGACCAAAGGTCAACACCACTTAGACCCGCCCTCAGAACATCTAGGTTCACCGACCCCGTACTTTGATTATAGACTTTCTCATACCACGAATGGAGTTCACTTGTGCCACTACTTACCACGCAGCTAGGAACACGCCCTAGTATTTGCTGGAAAATCTGAATGATTTGTTGTTTTGTTTGATACTCTATACCAGACACCATCCCCTGTTTAACAGCGTTAATATCACCATAACTATTACTCCAGTAGTCCCAACCTTGTGAATCTGGTTCGCGGCACTGCAAATCTAGATAAAGCTGTCTGACTTGATCACGACTGACTCCAGTTACACCGCCAAACTGCACATATTGCTGTCCTCCGGCACCGATGGTTTCCACATAAATTTTGTACTGATTGCTACTAGTTACCAAACCTGAAGGTACTGTCCAGTAAATTCCATTCTCCCCCACACCAACAGCCCTTATAGTACTAATCCCCAAGACATTGATCCATGTCATTCCTTGAAGTTCATATAGGGAAACTCTGGTCACATCTTTTGTGTTTGTCTCGCTCCATTTTATGTAATATGTGTTTCCTTTTTGAAGATTGGTTGTCCCAATACCATTCAAAGAAACCGTCACGGCATCAATGGTAGGGTTCGTGGTAACAGATCCTACGCTAACTGTCGCACTCGTCTCTGCGGTCTGGCCACTTGCATTCCTAACAGTAAACGTCGGCGTATAAGTGCCTGACTGATAATATGAATGAGTAAATGTGGCATTCTGTACAAACGAAGCCGTGGTTGGGGCCTGATTCGTACAAGTGTATCCGGTAGGACAATTGAAATCATCGCCCCAATTTACCGAGTAACTCAAGCTACTATTCTGTGGATCATACGCATTAACAGTCCATGTTCCTTGTTGATTGACATTGAGCTGAGTTGGAGCGGTCACACCAGTAATTACAGGGGATTGGCTGGTGCTAGCTGGGTAGTAAAACTGAAGTGCGTTACTCCAGGTGTCACCATAACCGACCTGAATATCATAAATACTCGTGTCAGCAGGTAACGACGGCATATAAAACATAATCTGTGTTGCGGAAGATTGGTTTGGAATGATACTTACCCTGAACGCTGTTGCGGAAGATTGGTTTGGAATGACACTTGTCTCGAACCCCTTACCTGAAACTCTCACAAAATTACCCTTCTGAAAGTTGCCACCGTTTATCGTAACGAATGTGCCCGAAGTGCCGAAACTTGGATTGAGGGATGAAATATAAGGGCCATTCTTTCTGTCTACTACGATAGAAAAAGATCCAGAATACACCTTCTCTTCTGTCGTTCTATCATTAACTACCGTATTCTTGTATATCGCGATCCGAATCTGACCAGTTACATAGGAGGGTGGTATCCATGAATAACGACACACTCCTTTACCATAACCAATGCAACCAGCTTTAGCTTGTGATAATCCGGAAGCTATGACGCCTCCTTTTTCCGGTATATTTGGAAGCTCCCATTGAATATTGAATGTGTCGCTACCGCTCCACATTCCACTCCAGGTAATCGGGACTTTTGTGCCTTCCATGTATACATCACCTTGTTTGGGAGATATTACAGTCATTGATCCCGGAACCGTACCCGGAACGCAAGACGAATTGACCTTTGTCCTGGTTAGAGGTCCAAAGAAACCTGTCGCAGGAATACCTACGCTGGATTGATACCCCTTCAAGGCTAAGTATGTTGAATTACCAAAATATCCTTTGGCACTATCAAAGCCAACGGTTAAATCACTTATAGTGAAACCTTGAGCAACCAAAAATGTCTGGAGTGCCGCCACATCCGCCCCAACAGATCCTAGTTGTAGGTTAGCCGAAAAATTGTAGCAAGATTGGGTGGAAGTTGAAATGGGTATTGGTACAGGTGTCGGTGAGGGACTAATTGGTGTGGGCGTGCACACAAATCCTGAAGGACAACCAGCTGGTTGTACTGGGATAGGTGTACAAGTATAACCAACAGGACAAACAACCGGTGTTGTCGCTGTCTGTGCATTGGCATATTCTGGTATATTGATAACGACCGACAAAGCAAATATCGTTAGTGTAATCGCGAACGAAAATATGATTTTTTTCATATAATTAAAAGTAACTAGTAATGTGAGACTCGTAATAAAACAACAAAATTGAAATGGATAGTTTCAATTCCATAAGAGTATTATTCCACATACACATACACACACAAGCACGCAGTGGGGATAGTCATTATGATGTTTTGGTGCCCCCACCAGGAGTCGAACCTGGACCACGAACTTCGGAGGCTCGTGTTCTATCCATTAAACTATGGGAGCTTCGCATCGCCCTTATACTATGCGTCAATTAAGATCTCATTACAACATGATAATGTTAGCACAATAAAAACAATTACTATTAACCGAGAAATAAACCAACCATGCATACTTAATTCCCCATTTTAGTTTTATTAAAAACCGCCATATATGTGCATATTACCCCCCCCCCCCGCCTATTGACAAGAGCATACATTTCGTGCTAACATATAAAACAGATGAATGCTTTGAATTCCTTGTTTGTCGCAATCGTGGTAATCATGATTATGTCCTTTGGTACAGGGCTAATTCTTGGAGGACCCGAGAAAGCGACGAAGATCCTTACGTGGGAGCTCAAACAGCTCACCAAATTTGGCCGATGGGTACTGAAACATTTTTTTCAGACCATGTCGGATCTCTTCAGGTATCTTGCAAAAGCATGCGGGCCACAAAAGAAGAAGACACCCTAAAACTACAGGCGAGCAGTTTCAAAACTGCTCGCCTTAACCTTTATTATTGTGCGCAGTTAGATACTTTACTTGAACTCTTTGATATTATCACAAAGACCTCGATACGTTTTTGGTATATACTTATTTGTAATTATGTCAAAAAATAAATTACTGTGGGTCCTTACCGACTTGAGCAAGCCACAACTTAAATGGTTCAGCTTTCGGAGATGGAATAGATTGGATAATGCGTAAAATACCCCGCAAATCAGCACAGCTCATCTTCTGTCGACCTCCTTTTGTCATTATGTCAAGGGTATGTACAATTTGTATCCACCCTTGACTAAGTTGCTCGTCGCGTTCTCTCATCCTTTGAACGTACTGTTTTGCATCATTCGACTCAATAAGCGCTAACACTATATCTTCCACTACAAAATACCACCGCTCTTTGTGCCATGCTCGACGAATTTCGTGCGATTCGAAAAGTGCAATTGATTTTGATTCCTGTTCCTTCTTTTCCATGCCACAATTTTCTCACTCCCAAAAGAAAAAACAATATTGACTACTATAAATATCAGTGCGGTATCACGAATAAATTTCTGGTGCGCGGGAGAGGACTCGGCTTCGCCTCTCGGCCGACCAGTCGTCCTCGGGCTAGCCACCGGCTCGCGGCTCGGCTTGCTAGCCTCGCACGCTGCGCCGTTCTCGTCCCTCCTTGCGTCACAATGATGCTCCACTCGGAGGCATAACATGCCTCCTCGTGGATCATTGTGCGCCGTCTGGAACGTTATTAGAACGGAGTTAAGTCTCGCAAGTTCACCTATCTGTTATAAATAGCTTTCTCTGATCGTGCTTCAACTTCCTTCTTATATTCTCTTCGTGGCTTTTTCTTTTCCGCATCCATTGCAAGCACGAATTCACGCTTCTTATCGGGTGAAAACTTACTAATCGTGCCTACCATTTCTTGCATCTGCTCGGGAGAAAGTGGATCTATCAACTCAGAAAAAGCGAGAGCTTGTGCTGCTGTTCTCACATCACCAGCATCTAAAGCAGCCAAACCGACGCCTTTTAATACCCGAGTACTTTCCATCGGATAATCATGAAAATCTAAAGCCCTATTTATGGCACCTTCCTTTTTTCTGTAGTCAAATACATTATTGACCCTTTCAGTCAGACCACGAATGAGTTCGTCGGGTTTTTCAATTTTTTGATTCTCTTGAGTGACGTTAAAGCCGCCATTTTTACCTTTTTGCCGAAGCCCCTGACCATCTTTCAAAGCCTCTCTGTCTCTCCTCATCAGGTCTGCGAGCTTGTTCGGATCGTTGAGCTCTGCTATCTGATTTTTAAGATATTCAATGCGACGAGATGTCTCACCTCTCTTATAGGTTAAATAATCTTCTTTTTGTTTTGGTGTCCTTATAGAATCATTGGTATACTCGCCACTTGTAATGATTAGTTCCTCATTTTTAAGGGCAATTTCTTCTCTATCAATAGTCACCTGTAGAACACCTTCAACTGACCTTTTGTACAAATCAGGGTTTCCTGAGATAACAGCATAAGCTTCTTTGCCAGTGTCAATATCTGACGTCGCGATAAGTTTTTCTGCGGCCTTATTCAGTTCTGCCATTTGTTTTTCGCGCTCAACCTTTTCCTTATCTATCGGTTTAATGACACCCCCTTCCATCGTAAAACCTTTTGATTTGAATTCTTCATGAAAACGAGAGTTTTCCGCGCCCAAGGCTTGAAATTCTGGAGTAGATGTCCATGCGTCTCCAAATTTCTTATGACCTTCTTCATATTTAGCTTTCAACTCCGCATGTTTTTGTTGCAATTCAGCCAATACTGGGTCTTCATTTTTTGGACCAGTTGTCTCGCTCTCAGCAAGACCTTGAATATCTGTTGAACTGGCAGCAGTTGATTCAACTCTCACCTCCTCCTTGCTGTCAACTTTAATTTCCTCTTGAAGACCTTTAAGCAAATCTTCCATATTCGCCGGTGTTGCTTCACTAGTTGGTTCAAGTATTTCAGGAGACGAAGTATTCCTTTTGGCTTCGTCTTCTTGACGGGCTTTTTCTAATAATTGATCCAGGCTTGGAGTTGATGAACTTTGTGGATTTTCTATGCTCATAGAATTTATGTTAAAAATTGATAATTGTTTGAACAAGATCGATATGATTTGACTGACATAATAATACCACGTCTTCCGATAAAAGTGGCAGTCGGTTTTTGATCTTCGCCCCGCCCGTATCGGCTTTGGAGGGTAGGCGGTGCGCGAGCCGCTTTTGAGATGAGAACGCGTCTACTTCCGCCCGTCACCACGAAACCTATTCGCGCCTAGCTCCTGTTGGTGCTGCGTAGCGCACCCCTATTGCGATCAGCAATTGGGGAAATGCGCGAAGCAGTACGAACAGGAGCGTAAGGCGCGCCACATACCCTCTTAGGGCGGAAGTGGGCGCGTTCGTACTCTCGCATGTCACACGCTCCCGAAAAAGCGGCCGCGCACGGCCTGCCCGGAAAAGCCGTTTGGGGCGGGGCGCCACAGACGCAATCAATATTCATTGGTGTTAAACTATATGAATGGATCTCCTCATAGCTGAACTTAACCACAAATATTCAGAATTTTTAACTGCCATCGAAAGACACAGCCTCTGTAGGACTTCCAGAGCTGTATATGAATACTTTGATCTTGTTCAAGGACAGAAAACCATACAGAAAATACTGGAAACTGACAGGCAAGAAATTGCTACTCGTAAGGCCATTGTAAACTCTGGTACCAGTTCAACCCAGGATAGTCGAGACGAAATCGTGAGACGAATCGAAAGGAATTCGCTCACATATAGCCATGATTTAATTTACAACAAAATGTATGCGCCCATGAAGGCATACAAGGAATCTACCGATCACAATGATGAGAAGGTACTGACCGGCATGTCTTTATTGTTTCAAAACGAATCTATTTCTGGAAAACTGATGGGTACTTGGGATCAATTCAAATTATACTGCGCACTGGATGACTTAGTTATTTGGATGGAGAGAATCCACGCGACTCTCGTAAAAAAGTTGCTTGAAGTAGAGAAACCAGAACCTGTGATTGCTTTTGATGCGCCGAACAAAATTAAGATCGTTATTGATGACCGCAAAGGTATTTACCAGGCTGACAAAGAACAGAATGCTTATGGTATTGAGAGAGACAGCAACAGAATGAAACTGATCGAGCACCTCATTTCAAAAGATAACTGTGGCATCGCAGAGTTAGAAGAAATTACGGGTCAAGCGAGAAACGTCACCATAAAATCAATAGCGAAAATTAACGAGCTATTTAGAGAATATTTACATCTTGTTGACGATCTGATTCTTAGCTTGAAGACAGGTGGCTATTCGCTCAACAAGGACGTTTTCGACATTATCGTGAAGCCGTAACCTTTAGGTGTTGTTGGTAAGTCCAGCCTAGGCGTCTAAAATACGCCCTCTTTTTTGCATGAAGGTCATCTAACGGTTCATATTGAAAATTGCGACCATTATCTCATGGCACACCAATTCAGCCATGAGCTAACACAACGAGCACAGACATACTTCGGGGAAAAATCCGGTCGAGATATTTCACATGAAGAAGCCAATGAGTACATGAACAGTCTGGCTAGCTTGTACGAATCGTTTATGGAATTGGCGGTGGCCGGCGGGACTGCTTCCGATGCTTTAGCGCGGAGCAGTCCGCCGGCAGTGCTTTGATGACTTGCTAGAGACCTAACCTAAGACAATACAGAAAACAATGGGCTACAACAAAATCGTCACCTACGGAAACATAATTGAAACATTCACATATGCAAGAGATCCCAATATTCCTCCAAGAACACAAAGAAGACATTCGTGCCATGCTGGAATTCCTGGTGCTTCAGATGATGCTGGCTCTGTCGATGAACGAGAGGCTTTCGAAGGCAAGCGCAAGGACAACGCAGACCGCGCTTCAATGGTTTTTCGACAACTCGTCCTCGCTAACCTTACAGGAACTGAATATCCTCTACTCCTTACTGCGACGTACCGGGACAACCAAACGGACTTACGCCAAGGCTACAGAGATTTCGGCGCTTTCATCCAGGCTATGCGCTATCGATTTGGAAAAGAATGGCGGTATATTGCAGTCCCCGAATTTCAAAAACGTGGAGCTGTTCATTTCCACGCTCTCATCTGGGGATTACCCACAAGTGTGTTTGAAGAAGAGCGATCTACCCGATTGGTTGCGGGACTCTGGAAACATGGATTTGTTTACCTCAAAATGACCGATGGGAATGAAAAGCTATCGTCATATCTGACCAAATACATGGCTAAATCATTTGTAGACAGAAGACTCATGAATCAGAAAGCATATGTCTGCTCAAGAAATCTGAAGCGGCCTCAAGTCGTTGGCCACATTTCAAAATTCAGCATTGATACTTACCTAGAAGAATGTGGTGTGACTGATCCGGAAATCGACAACTCATACGAAACGCGTTGGCTTGGAACAGCACGCCACCGCATTTACAAGCTCTCCACAGAAAATCCACCGAAACAAAAATTGTCCGAAGAAAATATTGAGAGTACAATTCCGTTAACTTAAATTATTTTTTATTCTCATTATCAACATAACCATATCAATCACATGAAATACATTTTGTACTGTAGAAAATCCACTGATACTGAAGACAAACAGGTGCTTTCCCTTGAATCACAGGAGAAGGAGCTTACCGATCTCGCCAAAGACCGGAATCTTGAAATCGTCCAAATTCTCACTGAAAAGAAATCTGCCAAAGCTCCCGGCCGCCCTGTATTTAACGAAATGATGACTGCCATTTCTGCCGGCAAAGCCGACGCTATTCTCTGCTGGAAAATTGATCGCCTGACGCGTAACCCCGTTGATGGAGGACAGATCCAATGGCTACTTCAAAACGGCAATATCAAGTGTATCCAGACTTCAGAGAAAACATATTTGCCTAGCGACAATGTGTTGTTAATGAGCATTGAGCAAGCTATGGCTAACCAATACATTCGCGATTTGAGCACGAATGTAAAGCGTGGAAATAGAGCCAAACTTGAACACGGCGGCTGGCCTAATCATGCACCGTTTGGCTATCTTAACGACAAAGCTAGCAATTCAATCATCTTGGACAAGAAACATTCTAAGTATGTGCCACGCATATTTGATCTCTACATTACCGGCGCTTACAGCCTGCAACAGATTTCAGATATTCTCTTCAAAGAGGGTCTTCGCACCTGCTCCGGGGACAAGGTACGCAAGGGAAAGATTCATAAAGTCCTGTGCAATAAATTCTATATCGGCCTCATGGAAAGAGACGGCAAAATCTATCAAGGCAATCACGAAACATTGATCTCAAAATCCACCTTCGACAAAGCCCAAGACATTCTCTGTGGCCGCATCCATTCACGAAAACGCAATCATTTCTATTCAGCCCGAGGATTCCTGCAATGCGCCTCCTGCGGCTGTAATTTAACCTGTGACACCAAGAAAGGATTCAAGTATTACTACTGCACCAACGGCAAGGGCAATTGTGAACAGCATAAAAAATACATGAGATCTGAATTCATTGATGAACTGCTGGCCAAAATGTTCCTTAATCTCAAATTCGACGAGCAACTCATTCAAATGTCCGCTGATGCTTACAAAGAATCCAACCAGAGCAAGATTGATTACACACAATCGGCTACTGATGCCCTCACAAGCGAGCTACAAGCCCTCACAAAGAAAGAATCTGTCTTAACCGACGGATATGCTTCTGAAGTCATTAAACCTGATATGTACAAGCAGAAGATGTTGGAAATTGAAAACAAGAGAGCCGAGCTACAAACACAGCTCACAGAAATTCAGTCAAAGGGACCAGTCACTCAAGTTACTTTCGAACAGATCAGGAATATTTTTATGGACGGCAACAGGGCCTCGGAAAAGTATATGGCCTCCGGAGATGAAGCAAAACGAAATATGCTGTCAAAGCTACTTTCGAACGCAACCATCAAAAATCGAGAAGTGGCGCAGTACCAATTCAAAAGCCCGTATCAGGTGCTCGCGGAAACACCCAAAAACATTGATTTTGAAAAATTGTGCGCGGGAGAGGACTCGGCTTCGCCTCTCGGCCGACCAGTCGTCCTCGGGCTAGCCACCGGCTCGCGGCTCGGCTTGCTAGCCTCGCACGCTGCGCCGTTCTCGTCCCTCCTTGCGTCACAATGATGCTCCACTCGGAGGCATAACATGCCTCCTCGTGGATCATTGTGCGCGGGAGAGGACTCGAACCTCCATGCCCTAATGGGCGCTACCACCTCAAGGTAGTGCGTCTACCAATTTCGCCACCCGCGCTTTATAAACCACAATATTCAAAAAACTATAAGATACTGGCTAACTATAACCAAAAAACACTAGTTTTTCAATTAAAAATGTCTGCCAAAAGCAGACCTGACGATTCCTCAACTTGTCTCATAAATTATCCCTCCACTTCCTCCTTGGCTACTTCTCCTGTAGCCACAGCCTCTGTGACCATTGCCTCCGGCACGTCCTTCATGGTCATAGTACGACGCATCTGATGGCGAATCTCCTTGGCAGCTTTGCGCCTAATAAAATACAACTTGGCACGACGAACCTTGGCGCGACGAATGATATCTACATCATCAATCATCGGCGAGTACAAAGGGAAAGTACGCTCAACACCAACACCATCAATAACTTTGCGTACGGTAAAAGTAGCTCCCGCTTCGCGACCGTGTTTGCACGAGATAACGATACCTTCGAATGCCTGCAAGCGGAACTTGCCTTTGTCTTCTTCTATTTTCTGCCAAACACACAGAGTATCACCAGCACGAATGCCGAGATTCCTACGTTCCTCTATATTCACGGTCGTTATTACCTTTACCATAGTGAAAATACACTATCATAAGCAGTACAAATATTCAAGAAAACTAACCACAGACTAAAGCCTAGTCTCACTGTTTGAGTTGTTCTAAAGCATACTCGAAATCGGCTGGCAGGGGCGCTTCAACCGCAATGCGTTTACCTTTTGTCATATTCTCAAATTCAATAAAACACGAATGGAGCGCAAGCCTTTGGAAACCCAACACCATTGGTCTTTTTGGCGCATAGAGAATATCTCCAACAACCGGGTGATTCACGGCATTCAGATGAACACGTATCTGGTGCGTCCTCCCCGTCTTTGGCTGGACCTCAAGATAAGAAAACTTTTCCATTTTCATTTTCCCTCCAAATGTATCCCCAAGCTTTCCATGTTCATAAGAAGAGTAATCGGGTATATCAATTTTGCCACTTACAATCTTGGTCCAATAAGTCTCGGCTTCCCTCAGTTCACCTCTCGCGCCCCTCTGTGCAGACCACTTGCGAAAATCATTTCCACTTCTGCCAATCGGTCTTATAATAGTGCCAAATTCTTCATCCATCTCTCCCCAAACAAAAGCCTTATATTTCTTCGTAATAGTTCTATCCTTGAATTGTTTCTTCAGATGAGCATGCCCGTTGGCTGTCTTCGCAATAATTAACGCCCCAGATGTCTCCCGATCTAGACGATGAACGATACCCGCCCGATTAACCGGTTTGCCACTAGCGTCAGTCATCGGATCTCCAACATTCTCTGCCTCTGGAAAATTATTAACAATCCATTCAGTCAAGAACGGCCCTTTCGCCCTACCATCGGAATGCACCATGAGACCGGCTGGCTTGTTAACAACAACACAATCCGTATCTTCATATAAGATTTCTACTTCTATACTCTCTTTATTGCTCATAGCATGAATATACGCTAATCTATGGCAAAGGTGAAGTGCCATTGAAATCTTCAATCCTTGCAACCAGTTGCCCACAAAATTAACATGCGCGATTAGCTCAGTTGGTAGAGCAGTGCTTTTACACAGCAAAGGTCGGGGGTTCGAATCCCTCATCGCGCACATTTGATCTGTACCCCCTAGTGAGTTTGTAAGCAACAGCAAGTCGCCTACGCGACTTGCGCGAGGGATTCGAACAGCGAGCGATCTCCGAGCCAGCGGGCGAGGAGCGCGAGCTGGTGCCCAGGAAATGTGAGCGGGTAGCGAACATTTCCGAGGGCGAATCCTCGATCGCGCACTGCTTCGCTCGCTATCGCGGGCTACGCAGTGCAAGCACCAGTCCTGCGTAGCTTTAGCGGAGCAGGACTAATTCGTAAGCGTCTGATTACATCTTCACCGCCGCAACCTTGTCCATCGGGAAGACAGAGCTAGTCAACACTTCGCAAAGTATACCTGGGCAAGCATTACTTGTTACTGGATAGAAACCGTAATAACCCAAAGTACCAAGAGTGCCCAATCCATATATACCTTCTCCGGCCTGTGGTTGTATGGCCATTATTTCGTCCACTGTAGCAGGCCGATATCCCATCGCAGCTAGTCTCAAGGCAATTTCTTTTGGCTGTACGCCAAGTTTGTCTCTACCCAGAGCATCTATAATTGGAGAATCTGGCATTAATCTTTTGAACTGGAACACTGTTACAGTAACCTCTTTCGGAGGAGTATCCTTAGCCTGAACAAGATTATTCATGTGCTTTCTACTAAAAAACAGGTCTTTGCCATAACGAACGTTGGCCGTATATGACTTGGCTATATATTCTGACGGTGACATAACCGGGCGAACGGGCACTATTATTATTTTCGTCTCGGGAGCATTCAGACTAAGTATTTTTTGTTTGTTATATTCTGGGGGAAGATTGGAAACATAATTACTATCCAAACACAGACCAAAGACGACTGGATTTCTATAAAGCCAATCGGCTGAACTATAGTATCTTTGAACTCCTGAGCCCTTTTCAACGGCACCGGGCCTTGTCCCATATGATTTATACAACCAAGTAAATGGCACGTGCTCTACTACTGAACGTATGTACAGTTTCTCTGGAGTTAGAAGTGAACTTGCTGTCGCTTGACCAGATTGGATCATTTCGTTTGCCTTCTCAAAACTTACCACATTCGTACAACCTTTCTCTATATGATTGTACGACGCACCACCGGCTAGACCTATGGTACACCCTTCTGGTGGGCAATCCAGTGCAATATATTCACCCGAAGGATTCAGTGTCTCTTTGGCTTGTGAAATTCCTTGGATAGATTTGAGTGCCGACCTATATTCTGTTTGAGTAAACAATTTACCAGTATTTGGGTTTTTCTTCGTCATCCATGTGGTTGAATCCCAAAAGAAATAATTTATGGAGTTATATACATGCCACTCACCAGGATAGGGATTACTCACTTTTGTACCATCAGCATTATTGCATATTACACTAAAATCATTTGACTTGGCACCACCACATGAATAGTCATAATAAGTCGGAATGTTTACAGTCATATACTCCAAACCGTTTCGCTGTTTTACAGTGCTTGTAGCCAACCAATCAGTTGCCCAGGTGGCCTTAGTTCTATAACTAAAAGTTGGCACGTTCAGCATAGACGCGAGAGAGACGGTATTACTAGTACCAGTGGTATTCGTAGTTGCGGTAGTAGTTGTATTGTATGGCCAAGAATTACTCGGCGTCAGAGAACCCAAGAGACTGTTCAACAAAGTTTGCCCGGCTCCCGAGTCAGTTTGAGATGACTGGGTATTCTGATATGAAGCGGTAGTTACAGTGTTATTGGTGGCACCGGTAGTCTTCGGCGTACAAGTATAACCAGAGGGACAGTCAACACCTATAGAATATGACGAGACCGTGTTCGTGGAATAGGACGATGTATTCGCTGGTAAATCCGAAGTATTACAGCTCTCTTGCTGTATAGCCGATCTGGTCAAAGCGCCAACATAACCCGTACCTTCTATGTTATGAGCTATCTGGTATCTTTTGACAGCACTCATAGTCATAGTACCAAAATAACCCGTTGGCTCTGTATCGAGATAACCAGTGCGTACTAGATAATCTTGTAGAGCGGTCACATTGGTGCTGGTAGTACCTCTGCCAACATCAGCAGGAAATGGTGACACAAGAATTCTGGAGATCACTACCCGATGGGTCATAGTCGCCTTCTAGAGCAAAAGTCGGTGAAAATGAGACCGTACATACAAAAAGAAACACTGCAAGGAGAATTAGGCTTACGCTAGTGATTGATTTTTTCATATAATAAATTAACTAATGATAAACAAATAGGAGAACATCCTATGTACTGTATTATGACATATAGTCAGCGGGTTAGGGAGTGGGAGCCGTGGGGATAATAAATATCAGTAATATCTCCAATATAGTTTTACTTCATTTCTCCCCAATTTTTGCCAACCGATTTTGATGTTTTCAAAACCACGCCCCCAATATCCTTTGGATCGATAACTGACTCCATAATGTTTTTGATTTCCGAGACGACTTCTTTCTCCTTATTCTCCCTAACCTCATATACCAACTCATCGTGCACTTGGAGCAAAGGAAAAACATCATTCTCTAATTTATTTTTCTTGATATATTCATGCACCTTGACCATCGCAAGCTTGATAACGTCCGCCCCCGTACCCTGGATCGGCGCATTTATAGCCATGCGTTCGGCTCGTGCTTTGATATAAGGAATCTTTGACTTTACACCATCGAAATAGCGCCGTCTGCCAAAAAATGTTTCTGTATAGCCTTTCAAATTTACTTCCGTCTTGATTTTATTCAAATAACCGGACAAGGTAGAAAAAGTATCAAAGTAATCATTCAAAAAATTTTGTGCCAGATCACGAGTGGTACCGAGATTTTGCTTCAAGGCCATAACACCCATACCATAAATGATCCCAAAATTGATAACCTTGGCTTTTCTGCGCATATCTGACGTAACCTTATCTTGTGGAACTTTAAACACAAATGAAGCAACCGCTGAGTGGACATCCTCGCCTCTCTTGAAAATACCAATCATTTTTTCATCACCAGAAAGGAAGGCGGCAATACGCAACTCCACTTGTGAATAATCAAAACCTGCGAGAACAAACCCGTCATCGGCAATAAAAGCGTTGCGAATAGCTTTGCCTAGATCAGATTTGATGGGAATATTTTGTAAGTTTGGATTCTGTGAAGCCATCCTGCCAGTTGTGGTACCAGAAGGAACAAAATCCGTATGTAGACGATCATTTTTGTCCAGAAGTGGTGGAATAGCGTCAATATAAGTCGAAAGAAGCTTCTGAAGTTCGCGATATTCAAATATCAATGGAACAATAGGATGAAGTTCTTTCAATTTTTCCAACTCCGATTCCCTAGTCGACCTCGCACCGCCACTAGTTTTCTTGATATTCTTGGTCACCAGTTGGAGTTTGTCGAACAAAACCTCGCCCAATTGTTTGGGCGAATTGATGTTAAAAACCGCGCCGGCCAGTTCGTGTATTCTCTTTTCGAGCCTTGAAGATTCAGCATGATATGTCTCCGAAAGACTCTTTAGTACAGACCGATCGATTTTCACGCCACATTTTTCCATTTCGTGCGTAATTGAAATCAGTGGCAATTCAATATCTTCATAAACTTTTCGTAAACCTCTCTTATCTAACTCAGCAAACACAAAACCTTTGGCTCGCTCGTAGTCTTCGGTGTTGGCAAAGTTTAAAATATCTTCCATAGTCGGGTTGGTCAAATCTGAGTTTACGAGCCACAAGGCAAGAGAAGTTCTTTCGATGTCAGCTGTACTCACTGACGTTAATGATTTCACTCCTGCGCCTCTTTCTGGGTATTGTCCAATAACAGACCCGCTCGCATTAGACAACGATTTGGTCGTATCTACGGAAAACGTGTCCGTCGCATCTACAAAACGTGACTCTGCTAGATTGCCCAAGACCTTCTTGAGCCTCTGCGTCAACGTGCGAAATTCTAGTTCCTGCCACAAAACATTTACTTTATCAACATCAACATTTTCCCTGAATTCTTTCTCTGGTAATTGAAAATTAATAGGCACATCACGACGAATAGTGGCTAACATCTTGCTAAATTCGGCTTCTTCTTTATTATCTTTCAGCAACTGAATAATACGAGGCGTTATTCCGGCCTTTTTAAACTTGTCCTCATGGTTACCCTCTAATTCCTTGTAAATATTCTCAACCGTGCCAAATGTCGTAATCAAAATGGTCGCGGTCTTTTCACCAATACCCGGCACACCAACTATATTATCCGATGGGTCGCCACGCAGACCTTTATAATCAGCAATAAGTTCTGGACTAAAACCAAAACGAGCTTTCACGGCATCTTCGTCATACATAACTGTATCACTAATACCCTTCTTCAATGTGTAAACCTGAATATCTTTTCCGCTAACCAACTGCATCGTATCCATATCTCCCGAAGCAATGATAATCTCTAAAGGTATCTGATCCCCAGATTTGTAATCAGTAGATTCTCGAGATCCAGAATCCGCCTTTTGCAATTTATTCTTTTTGTCCCCCCGTAACTGCTCCACAATTGTCCCCAGAATGTCGTCAGCTTCGAAACCTTGTCTGTCATATATTGGGATATTTAACGCGACGAAAATATCACGCGACCTTTTCATCTGTACCACCAGATCGTCTTCGGCAGTCTTTCTTTGAGCTTTGTAAGCTTTGTAAGCTTCGTGGCGATATGTTGGTCCTTTCACGTCATAACAAGCAACAACATAATCGGGCTTCAAATCCTCAAAAATTTTTATAAGCATGGCAGAAAGACCATAAAGTGCTCCCGTCGGTTCACCTTTGGCAGTGGAAAAATCAGGTAATGCATGATAAGCACGGTGTAAAATGGCATGCGCGTCAAGCAAGACTAACCTCTTTTTCTTTTGGATAACCTGCATAATAACAAAGGTATTGTAACACTAGAAAACAAGATTCACCTTATATGCCGATTAATTGGAAGTTATTATGTGATTGCCATCCACAATCTCAAATTGCAAAAACTCCGTAAATCTAGACCTGCCCATCCCCACATTTTCAGGCCATTCGATCATAACTAGGTTATAAGGATCTGAAACGATCCTTTCGAAATCAAGCGCCTGTAATTCTTGTTCTCTTTCCAACCTATAAGCATCGATGTGAACCAAACGACGCCATTTTTTGCCGTCTAATCGGTCACCGGATCTCTTGCCAATAGAACTAACTGCCAAGTCATTATCTGACAAATGACCAGACTCATATATCTTCATGAGTACAAAAGTCGGACTAGTCACCTCCCCATCGACACCAAGCTCTTTCGCTACGCATTTGACAAACGCCGTCTTGCCAGCACCCAAATGGCCAGACAATCCCACGATCAAAGCTTCATCTGACTTCACGCATCTATCCGAAACTTCCATCAGCCATTCCGTGGCGATTTTTTGCGTTTCTTCCAGAGAATGAGAAATGTTCGTTTTCATATTTATATTGAAATAATACCTTACTTTGCCATCCGTGCAATTTATAGTTCCGACACTTCAAAACTACGCCCGATTTGGCTTGATCCCAAAGTAAGTTTCCGAGATCATATCAAGATTCGCATACCCGCACCAATACTTGCTATAATAATGTGCAATGACCATCGTTTTTGACGAAGACAAACAAAAAAGAAAAATAAACGACCTTCTACGCAAAGAGGAAGAAGATTTGGTGCAAATACTTTCAGCCAAATATGGTGTCGAATACATCAACCTCACGGTTACGCCCGTAAACGCCGATGCTATACGTATGATAGATGAAAAGTCCTCACGGGAAGCACAAACCGCAGCATTTGCTTTGTCTGATAAAAAAATAAAGATCGCCTCAAGAAACCCCAACAGCGAAAAAACCCTAGCCATAATAGAAGACCTGAAAACAAAGGGTTATTTGCCAGAACTTTTCATTACCTCAACGCAGAGCTTAGAAAAAGCCTGGAAAACATACAAAGACCTCTCCTTTGCCTACGAAAGCAAAGCCGGCGCGCTAGAAATCTCTAGCGAAGAGATAACCTCCATCATTGCCCAAATCAAAGATCTGCCGACCATCATCTCAATTTTGCAAAATACTATGTCTGCGAACAAAAGCTACAGAGTCTCAAGAATACTGGAAACTGCCATAGCTGGCGCACTGGCAATCGACGCCTCCGACATACACTTCGAACCAGAAGAACTGTATGTTCGCCTACGCTATCGACTAGATGGCATATTGCAAGACGTAATCAAGTTCGACAAAGAAACTTACGCCCTATTGCTTTCGCGCATAAAACTTATCTCTGGCATGAAATTGAACATCAAAAAAGACTCCCAGGATGGGAGATTCAGCATCCGCTTGGATATCGGGGATATTGAAGTACGTGTCTCAATACTTCCCGGTGCTTACAATGAATCGATCGTCATGCGTCTCTTGAACCCAAAATCAATCAGTGTCCCTCTCGAGGAGCTAGGCATCCCCGAAAATCTACTAGCAATCCTGATAAAAGAAACGCAGAGACCTGACGGCATGATCTTGACTACCGGGCCAACAGGATCAGGAAAGACAACCACTCTCTACGCCTTTTTGAAAAAAATTCACACGTCTGACATAAAAATCATAACTATTGAAGATCCGATCGAATATCATCTAGAAGGCATAGTACAAACACAGGTCAACGACAAAGGCTACAACTTTCTCGAAGGACTTCGCGCCGCCGTCCGCCAAGATCCAGACGTCATCATGGTCGGTGAAATTCGCGACAACGAGACCGCGAACATCGCCATCAATTCCGCGCTAACTGGCCACTTGGTATTCTCTACGCTACACACCAACGACGCCGCCGGCACATTTCCCCGTCTGATCGATCTCGGAGTAAATTCAAAGGTCATCACTTCGGCCATCAGGGTGGCAATGGCGCAAAGATTGACGCGAAGACTCTGTGAATATTGCAAAAAAGAAGTCGCCCTGGAAAACGAAACTCAAAAAGAGATAGAACTAGTGGTAAATAGTATCGAGGATAAAACTATGATACCAAATGATAGAACAAAAATATGGGAGCCGGTGGGTTGCAACAAATGCAACAAAACCGGTTATAAAGGGCGTATCGGTATATATGAAGCCATCTTAAATAGCAAAGAGATAGAAGACGCCGTGGAAAAGAACCCTAGCGAGAGAGAAATATGGACTGCCGCCAAAGGTCAGGGTATTTTGACTATGAAACAAGATGGTGTGATAAAAGTCCTAAAAGGAGTTACCTCATTCGAAGAGCTCGGTAGAGTAATATCTATGCAAGATTAAACTTGGTCAGCAAGAAATTGATAAAAACGCTTTGACAAAAACCTAAGTTTTTCAAAACAGCAAAAAACACCAGTGTCAATTTGCTTTTTTCCTGTGGACAGCGCTAGGATGCGACCAGTTAGTCATTTGTTGTCTGCAATACGCTCGCACACCTTTATTATTATATTAGCTAGTAGTCAAGCACGAGAATCTCTAAGCAATATCATATCGCGTGATGCGTTATGCGAGGCACAGTCCCGAGGATAATATCAGTAACTCCACGACAAGCGTGGTAACCAAGATGTCCTTAGTACTATGCCCAAACCTGGGAAGGCCATTGCTTAGAGGTTCTTGGGCTCGAATGGATCGTTCACCAACATACTAGCATACCTTAATATAAATGTCAAGAACTAGCCCCAAACAAACCGCCGAAGAGAAAGACGTCGGATTCCTCGACCAGACCTTGCGCCCATCGCGTTGGGATGAATATATAGGCCAAAAGAACATAAAAGACAACTTAAACATCCTCCTCACCGCCGCCAAAGAGCGCAAGCATCCGCCAGAACACGTACTTTTTTATGGTCCACCTGGATTGGGCAAAACAACCTTGGCCCATTTGATCTCCAAAGAGACTGGAGCACAAATGAAGGTCACTTCTGGGCCAGCCATATTGAAAGTGGGCGACCTGGCTTCGGTCTTGACCAATCTATCCGCCGGCGACATCTTATTTATCGACGAAATACACCGACTCAATAAAGCCATCGAGGAAGTACTCTACCCCGCAATGGAAACTGGAGTACTGGATATTATCATAGGAAAGGGGCCATCGGCAAGAACTATTCAACTAGACCTTCCGCCATTCACCCTCATCGCCGCAACTACACGGATTGCCATGATCTCTTCTCCATTACGCTCAAGATTCTCTGGGGGTGTATTCAAGCTTGAATTCTATTCAAATGCAGAAATTTCCAGCATAATCAAACGCTCTGCTAAAATATTAGGAATAGAAATTCACCCCGAAGCCATAAACGAAATCGCTGTCCGTTCGAGATTTACCCCACGTACCGCCAACTACCACCTGAAAAGGTGCCGAGATTATGCACAGATCAACAAAACAACATTGACCAAAGACGTCGTCGAGAAGGCCCTGGCGATGCTCGGCGTAGATATCATCGGCTTGACTTCTGCGGACCGTGATATCTTGAAAACAATTATAAACAAATTTGGCGGTGGCCCAGTCGGCTTGAATACCATTGCTGCCGCATTATCTGAAGAGCAAGCAACCGTGGAAGAAGTCTACGAGCCATACCTGATCCAACTAGGTCTACTAGAAAGAACTTCACGAGGCAGAACAGCCACTCAAAAAGCCTACGAACACCTAGGTATAAAAGATGTAGCCAAATTATTATAATTTTTTATATCAATCTAATATAACTCTATGTCAGGACACAATAAATTTTCAAAAATAAAACATCTGAAAGCCAAGAACGATGCCCAGAGGAGCAAACACTTCAGCAAACTTGTCCGTATGATAACTGTCGAAGCCAAGGAGGCCAAAGGCAATCTCTCATCTCCCGGATTGGCGGCCGCTATTGACAAAGCACGTAAAGAAAATATGCCCAACGACACGATCGAACGTGCCATCAAAAAAGCAAACGACAACAGCACCGTCATGGAATCGATCACTTATGAGACTTACGGACCAGGTGGTGTGGCAATGCTCATCCACGCTTTGACAGACAATAAAAACCGTGCCGCGCAAGAAATAAAACATATTATTTCGAAACATGGATTCGAACTCGCCTCTCCCGGTAGTGCTTCTTGGGCATTCAAGAAATCCCATAACGGATGGGAGGCTACAACAACCATCCCCCTAGAAGACACCGACATTGAGCTTCTCTCAAAAATGGTGGAAGATTTAGAAAATAACGAAGACGTACAAGAAATATTTACGAATGCCGAATAACCGAACAAAAATACTCGGGATTGACCCGGGCTACGACCGAATAGGCATAGCTATCATAGAAAAAGCACCAAAGACAAAAGAACTTGTACTATATTCCGATTGCCTACAAACATCGGCAAAAGATCACATTTACAAAAGATTCTTGGAAATAGGCGCTGAAATTGACCGCGTACTCGACAGATTTGAGCCAGACGCCGTAGCCATAGAAACACTTTTCATCACTAGGAATCAAAAAACCGCCATGCGCGTATCCGAAGTGCGCGGTATCATAATCTATCAATCGATAAAAAGAAACATTCCCGTATTCGAATATAGCCCCATGCAGATAAAAACCGCCATCACCGGCGATGGTACGAGCGACAAGACTCGAATGGTAAAAATGGTCGAATTGCTCGTCAAACTACCAAAAGGTGCAACCAAAAAAACAAGTAATAAAAAAGATGACGAATATGACGCCATCGCCGTAGCGCTTGCTCATTCCGCATACCAAAAACAAATATAGCCCCCGACAATTATCCACAGCTCTACCCTGTTGCAAAAAATATAAAGTTTGGTACAAATTACTCACAAGTAATTACAAACTAAAAAAGACCATGTCACCAACAAAAGTTGCTAATTATAAAAAACAAAAAAATACCAGACATTCGAATGTTTCCGTGGATGAGACGCCCAATCACGCTCCACCGAAGAAAGCAAAATCTTTAGAGATCGACGACTTGGATCACATTGCGAGCACTACCATCAGTATAGAAGAAAAACTCCCTGAAGATCCGATCGCCACAGAAAACGAAGACACCGACCTAGAACTAGAAGAACTGGAGCTAGACGACGAGGAACTAAACCCTTTTGGCGACAAATGGGAACAATAACACAAGCAATTATATTGACGCGCTAGTAAAAGCAAGCTTCTTGTGATTTCTGCTATAATAAGATTCGTCATGTTCAAAAATCACAGGAAAAGGCATCATTACGTAAGATCTGCAATACTCGTTTTAATTTCAATCTTTTTGATCGCCACTGGAGCTGGCGTTTTTTGGGTTGCCACATTAAAAATGCCAGATCTGAGTTCTTTCAAAAACAGAAAAATAGCGGAATCAACCAAAATATATGACCGCACAGGCACAGTTTTGCTGTATGACACGGGGATCAATGCCAAACTCACGGTTGTCCCGCTATCTGACATATCCCCTTTCATACAAAAAGCGGCCATAGCTATCGAAGATTCAAACTTTTACCAAAACACCGGCATTGAACCAAAATCAATAATCAGAGCAATAATCGCCAACTTGTCCACGGGCAATTATAGTCAAGGCGCGTCAACAATAACACAACAAGTAGTCAAAAATTCACTTCTGACACAAGACAAGACTGTTACCAGAAAGATAAAGGAATGGGTCTTGGCAATAAAATTGACCAAGATAATGGAAAAGGACCAGATCCTTGAGGCCTACCTCAACGAAAGCCCATATGGCGGGACTATATATGGTGTTGAGGAAGCTAGCCAACAATTCTTCGGGAAACAAGCCAAGGATGTGAGTCTGGCTCAGGCAGCATATTTAGCAGCAATACCGCAAGCACCAACCTACTACTCGCCCTATGGCACACACCGTGAAGAGTTGGACAATAGACAAAAACTAGTACTGTCGCGCATGAAGGCCCTGGAAATGATATCCGAGGACGAGTACAACAACGCCAAAGCAGAAAAAGTACAGTTTCTTTCCAAACAAGCTGGTGGCATACGTGCGCCACATTTTGTAATGTTTGTAAGAGACTACATAGTACAAAAATACGGCGAGGATGTCGTGAACAACAACGGACTGCGAGTCACAACTTCCCTAGACTACAATATGCAACAAAAAGCAGAAGAGGTCATAAAAAAATTCGGACCATCTCTAACTTCAAACTTCAACGCAAGCAATACAGCCATGGTAGCAATAGACCCAAAAACCGGTGACATTTTAACGATGGTTGGTTCTCGTGATTATTTCGATGAAACAATAGACGGAAACTACAATGTCGCCATAGCAAAAAGACAACCAGGATCAACGTTCAAACCTTTTGTGTATTCAGCACTATTCAAAAAGGGCTATACGCCAGAAACAATACTATTTGATGTAAAAACAGAATTTTCCACCTATTGCACCCCAGAAGGCAAACCCATCAACCGTTCTGATGACCCAAAAAAGGCCTGCTACACACCCGGAGAATACGACAATATTTTTGCTGGACCAATGACCGTAAAACAAGCATTGGCACAATCTAGAAATATCCCAGCAGTCAAAGCCCTGTATCTGGCTGGTATACAAGAATCCATACAAACCGGTGAAGATATGGGCATTACAACTCTCACCGACCGCAACCGTTATGGACTAACCCTGGTACTAGGTGGCGGAGAAGTGACTTTACTAGATCTTACCAGCGCTTATGGAGTTTTTGCCAACGATGGAGTAAAAAATCCAACCAGATCTATACTAAAAGTCGAAGACAGCAAGGGAAACATATTGGAAGAGGCGACAGCAAGCCCCTCACAAGTATTACAGCCGGAGATATCTCGGCAGATCTCGGATATACTCTCCGACAACGCTGTTCGTATGGAGAGCCTCAAACCGATCGCAAACAGCGTAGGTAGACAAGTGGCTATAAAAACCGGTACAACTAACGACTATCGTGATGTCTGGACTGTTGGATACACGCCAAACCTGGTCGTTGGCGCTTGGGCAGGCAACAACGACAACACACCGATGCAACATAATGTAGCCGGATTGATAATCTCGCCACTTTGGGGGGCGTTCATGTCAGAAGTGGCAAAAACTTTCCCGCCGGAGAACTTCCAAACACCACCACCATCACCCCACATAGACAACAAGCCTGTACTACACGGAATATGGCAGGGTGGCATTTCCTATAAAATAGACAAGATATCAAAAAAATTGGCAACGGAATATACACCACAAGAAACCATCGAGGAGATAGCGTCGCCAGATGTACACACGATACTACATTGGATAAACAAAGACGATCCGCGTGGTCCCGCACCAACAAACCCAACTCAAGACACACAATATTCTCGCTGGGAATATGGTGTACGAAACTGGGTGCAGACATACAAACAAAGTCACCCCGAATTTGTAGAGACGCCCAATGCAATTGTGCCCACGGCCACAGACGACGTACACACTCCAGACAAAATGCCAAAGGTTACCATAGAGTCGCCGATAACAGATTCTGTTATCAATCCGCAAAACATGATATTACTACGGCTAAAATCCACTGGAGCCTATCCGCCACAAAAAACTGAGGTCTACTTGAACGGCAAATACGCTCTGACAGCAGACAAAGATCCTCTCAATATCTCGTTCGTACCAGCCGACATAGGCAGTCTCTCTAAAACAAACACCATATCAGTAACCCTTTACGATAGCGTATTCAACAAAGGCCAAGCATCGGTGAACTTCTCGGTACAATAACTGGCACACTCCAAAAAAACGTCCTCATGAAATTGACACTAACGTATATCCAAAACCTTTTTAACCGTCTGTAATTTATTAATCTCTTTGAGAAGAGCTTCCTTTTTTATGTAAATTGTAGACCTGTCAGCCTGGTTGATATTGGTCAACGTCACCAACGAATCTTTGAACTTTATATTCTCTACACCAACCTCTATACCAACTAAATTTCTCAAAGAATCAGCAACCGCCATACGCAAAAATAACTCTTTCGCATAAGAGCTCTGTATTTTTTTGAATAAATGGCCAATTCCAAACATCAAATTTACCTGTTCATCGGCATCACTAGATACATGAAAGTCTGATCGCCAGAAACCGGACGTATAACCATGGGCTTATTTATACCACCCAGCTGTAACGAAATACTATCAGAGTCAATGGACTGGAAACAGTCAGCAATATACTTGTAATTAAAATTGACCTCTATCTTATCGCCAGTAAGAGCCGAATCAACCACCGTGTCGTTCTCACCAACATCGCTATTTTTTGTCTTTATTTCAAATAATTTACTCTTTGGATCAATAACCATCCTTATTTGGTTAAATTTATCAGAAAAAATGTTGGATATCTTCAGGGCATTTACAAAATCCTGTTTCAACATAACCGCTTCGGTAGAATAACCCTTCGGGACGATCTGCCTGTAATCTGGAAACACACCATCAATTATTCTTGACGCTACGTATATACCATTTGCCTCAAAAGAAATGAGGTTCTTGCTTGTTTTCATTGTCGTGTTTTCACCCATACCCTCTAATAACCTTATTAGATCGGAAATGTTCTTGAAAGGAATAAGAATATCGTTCAGTTTCACTGTTGTTGGCACTTTGACCTTTCTTTCGGCCAAACGAAAAGAATCTGTGGCTACAAAAATCAAATACTCACCGTCACGATAAATATAAACGCTGGAAAGTTCCGGTTTTACGCTGGAAATCGAGGAACTATACCAAACCGATTTTAACCCTTTGATAAAAACGTTCGTGGGTAAAGAAAATTCTTGACCACCAATTACCTTCGGAACGGACGGAAAATCTTCATGGGGAATCGTTTTTATCACTCCTTTTGACCTAGAAGTTGATATATGTAAGTTTTCAGAGATAATTTCCAATTTAACAACCTGATTGTCTTCATAAATCTGAGAGACAAAAGGAGAAATAACATTAGCCGGTACCGTTATAATACCTTCATCGTTCGATTTCACTGGAACTGTTACTTCGATTCCAATATCAAGGTTAGTTGTTTTGAATACAGCTGTGTTCTTACTAACTTCTATTAAAATACAAGAAAGTACAGGCAGGGTCATATGTTTGCCTGCCACTTTCTCAACGAGTAGCACGGCTTCTTTGAATTTCCGAAAATTTATTTCCAGTTTCATAATAGTTTTAATTTAAATTATTTTATATGTTTTTATTATTAGTGTTGTTGATATGTTGATATCTTTTTACGTAGCCTGACATATACATTTTTTTGTAATAAAGACTTTTTAGGGTGTTAATTATTTCCGGATAAATTTTATTGATCTCATTTTTGTGTTAAATTTAACTTTTTTATTCCAAACTAATCAACATCCTAAATACATCTTATCAACAGGCTTTACACTTTTTACAACATTGATCTAAGCTGGCTTATTTCTTGTGATAATAAGGTGTCGGTTTTCAGTTCCTCTTTGATTTTTTCATAGGAGTGTATCACGGTTGTGTGGTCTCGGCCCCCCAGTTTGTTGCCAATAGAAGGAAATGAGATGTTGAAATCTTCTCGGAGTATATACATGACTACTTGTCTGGGGCGCACCACCTCTTTTCGGCGTGTTTTGTTGAGAACGCTGTCCTCATCTATATTGTAGAATTCGGACACGACCCTTACAACATCCTTGATGGCGATGGTTTTTTTGGGTTTGGCGCTGTTTTTGAGTATATTTTTTATCTCATTTATATTTAATTCTCGATTTCGGAGCTGTGTCTGACAGGCAATGACATTCACAATGCCTTCTATTTCTCGAATGTTGTCTTTGATAGATGAGGCTAGATAATCGACAATCTCTTCAGAAAGAGTGATGTTTTGAACACAACACTTGGTTTTTACGATGGCCATTCGCGATTCGTGATCGGGCTCGGGAATATCGACGATCATACCAACACTAAATCTGCCACGCAGGCGGTCTTCTAGGCCGGGAATAATGTTTGGGTGTCTGTCTGACGAGAAGACCAGCTGTCTACCTGTATCATGGAAGGTGTTGAAGAAATGGAATAGTTCTTCTTGGAACTTGTCTTTATTTGAGAAAAACTGGACGTCGTCCATGATCATCACGTCATATTTACGATATCTATCTTTGAATTGTTGAACTCTGCCTTCCTGTATGGCCACGAAAAATTCAGAACCAAAGCGCTCAGAAGTAAGGTAAAAAACTTTTTTGTTGGGGTGGGCCTTTTTGATTTGGTTCCCTACGGCTTGGATCAGGTGAGTTTTGCCTCTGCCCGTAGAGCCATAGACGAATAATGGGTTGTAGATCTGCCCAGGGGTTTTTATAACGGTTTGCGAAGCCGCATGGGCAAGCTCATTAAAAGGTCCCACAACGAAATTTTCGAAGGTATAACGTGGGTTGAGGTTGTCTTCTTTGTTTATGTAGAAGTCTTGCAAAGGCATTGGTATGGTGGGAGTAGACGATTGCCTTTTTAGCTCATCTTTTTTGGAGCCGGACTCTTCTTTGGTCACAACATACTCTAGTGCTCTGACGCGGTCGTTCATCTGGCGAAGTATTTTTAGTATAGAATTATGAAATTTTTTAAATAGCCACTGTTGGGTAAAAGAGTTTGGTACTCCTAGATAAATAACGCCCTCTTCTTCTTTGATGATAGTGGTTTCTTTGAACCACGTTGAAAAATTAGCCTGAGATACTGCGGTTTCTATCTCTACCAAAGCCGTTTGCCACATTTTTGTGTAGTCGTTCATAATTTGCAAATTTACTCTGATAGTATATACCTGTTTATAAATATGCAAACTTGTGGAGAGCCATAAAATATGTTGATAAGTTGTGGACAGTAAAAAACTTGCGCACTTGTGAATTTTCTACTATAGTGCCTACATGTCATTTACGTATAATCCCAAAAAAAGGAAACGAGCGAAGTCTCATGGATTTCGTGTACGCATGAAAACAACTAGTGGCCGCAAAGTTCTTGCCCGTAGACGTCACAAGAAGCGTGCCAGGATAGCGGTTTAGGTTTTGACGCCTGCCATTTTGTGTCTAAATCATGTTTGCCAAAAATAGATTATCTGGTGGTGGGTAGGAAGAGCGCTAATCGGGATCTAAATCGTTATGTTGCCACGACAAAAAAGACTACAGACCAGACAATTCAACGAGGTGATGGCAAAAGGGAAAGTTAGCCACTCGCTTTTTTTCTTGTTGCGTACGTTGATTGTTGGTAAACCGACTAGGGTTTCGGTGGTGGTACCACAGAAGATTGGCAAAACAGCGGTCATCCGCAACAAGCTACGACGTAAAGTGTATGAGGCTGTTCGACCATTATTTTCTTTGGTTGCTCCCGATGTTTATATTATTATTTTTGCAAAAAGTTCTGCACTATCAGCGTCATTTGCTGAACTCCAAAGAGAAATAAGAGTCGCCTTTGTAAAAGCGGGAGTTTTGAAGTAGTATTATCAGGTTGGTGTAAATTTATTACGATGTATCATAATTTAATTTTTCTTCCCCTCTATAATGGTCTTGTTGGTATTATGGATTTTATTCCCGGAGTTGATATTGGTATTGCTGTAATTATCTTTACTATAATAATTCGCCTGATTCTCTTCCCTCTTTCCAAGGGCTCTTTACTCACGCAGGTCAGAATGAAAGAAATTGAACCGGAAGTCAATAAAATCAAAGCCAAATACGCAGATGACAAACAGACACAAGCACTGAAAGTGATGGAGCTTTATAAAGAAAAAAAGATAAAACCATTTTCTAGTATATTACTTTTGATTATACAGATACCCATTCTGATAGCACTCATTTCGGTTTTTTATAAGATAATTCCTTCGGTCAATCCAGAATTTTTGTATAGTTTCATCGGTGTCCCCACGGCAAAAGCGACCTTGCTTGGTCTCGATTTGACTCAGAAAAGTCTAATCTTGGCGCTGATTACTGGTGTGGCTCAATTTCTTCAGTTACATTTTTCTGTGGCAGTTAGGCAACAGAACATCGCGACTTTGCAAACACTTAAAAGTGGCGGAAAACTTGATACAGCCTCGCAACTATCTAGTTCCATGAACAAACAGATGAAATTTTTCTTGCCAATCTTGGCTTTTGTCTCCGTATATTGGATTATTCCCGCCAGTTTCCCGCAAGCGGCGGCGATAATTGCTATCTATTGGTCTGTAAGCGCGCTATTTACGCTTGGTCAAGAATTGTATATCAAAAAAAGACACTTAGGATAACCAGAATGGCTATCTTATTTGGAGGAAACCAGATCCAACGACCACAGTGACAGGTCGTTTTTGTTCATGAAGTACAAATAATTGTCTTTTGGGTCTAGGCCCAGATTGAAAGCGTCTATGACACGATCACTTTCGTCCAAGATAGATGAAATCAGGTGTATCTCCCCAGTTAGAACGTTGATTTGCCAGATTTTGTCTGCGAAAGAGACCTTGCCCATTGCCCAATCGTCAGGATAGGTAGCATTTGTTAGTTGCGAAGGAGTAGCGCAGTAAACTATTTCTTTATAAAAATTTCCCCAAGCACATTTGTCGGCCAAAGTTCTTACCACCGCATCTGTTATAGTGGCGTCTGCTATCGAGTATATGTTTGTTTGGAGTTTTTTGTCGCTATTGACCGATGAAACGATGGCGAACTTGGCATCATGGCTGACCTTGGCGCTGAGTCCCAGCATTGGTCCAGCAACTTTTTTCCATGTACCGGTTTTCATATTTATTAGGTACAGGAAGCCACTTTGACTGGCAGATCCTTTGGTGATTATAGCTATGGTGTTGTCTTCTGGCCAATCTACGTTGATTTGAGTCATTGGCGTGTCGAATATCTTGGTTATCGATTTACCATCGAACGTGGCAGTGTATCCTACTCCTACCCCGCTTTCGTTGACCACCATGAGAACCTTGTCTTTCTTGGGAGATGTGGCATAGGAAATTACGCGGTCTGATAGATTGTTTCCTTTGAGCGTGAAGGGTGTTAGCGGTAGTTTTGAATTGTTGGAAACAGTAGTTGAGGTGGCATTATATGTGCTTGTTGCTACTTTTGTATTTGATGCTGTCTGGGTTTTTAGTTCTGCATATAGTGTTGTGGCCCACGATGAATCGTCATCGAGCATTGAACCGACAAATATCGTTAGGTTTTTGTTCCAAACGCTGTCGTATATTTTGGGCAATACGGTATTGGATAATGTTGTTATGGCCAATGAATCATCTCTAGCCTCATAGATATTTCCTCTTCCCCGATCGACCCACCTGACCACGGCTACGTCTCTTGATGTTGTCTGTGGCTTGGTTAATTTTTTTGTGGTCGTACCGGTTGAGCTTGTGGCTACAACAGGGGTTATGATAACGGTCGTGCTGGCGCCGTATCCGCCGACGGGCGTATTACTGAGCAATCTCAATATAGGTATTTTTGTGGCCACGCTCGTCGTAGTTGAAATGTTGTTGCCATTATTGTTGGTGCCGGTGTTAGTGGGCAGGTTGCCACCTGTGGCTGGTCTGTTTAGTGGCTCAAATCCGTTCGTTGGTTCATTTGTCACTGGCTCGGTGCTAGTTTTTGTTGTGCGTGCAAAAAAATACCAGTAACCACCCGCAACCAAGACAAGAATGGCGATCAACATGACAATAATTTTCCAAGTGGGCTTATTCATAGGTAATATTTTGTTATGGTGCTTTTACATCTTGTATACCTTTTGTTATTTCATTGGCGTATGTTGTTAACTCATTATATTTTTCTTGTGGCAGTTTATTTCTTGATGCATACAAAATGTCTGCCACATTACCCGCAGCCGCGTTCTTGGCGCCTTCTTGGCCGGATGGCGACCTGAAGGCGCTGGCTACTCGTTGTATATTTCCTAATAATGGTGTTGTTGCCACGATGATATGAGTCGTGTCTTCGATAACACCTCCCCAAAAAGTTGGGTCATTTGCTCTCCTGACTGCGGCCAATTGGGCCAGCATGGCCAGTTTGGTTTGTGTAAAGTTTGACTCAATTTCTAATTGTTTTACTTTTTCTGTTTGTCCCAGTGCTGTCAATTGTTCTTTGTAGGTTTCTTCTGTATCTCTGCACGCTTGTATCGCTTGATTTATGGTGTCCACTGTTTGCACAGCCGTGTCGGTACTGATCATCTGGTTATCGATTGACTGGGTGCTGTAAATTAGGTATTGTTCGCCTCGACTTTCATTTATTTGCGCTATTATTTCTTGAGCTTCAGGGTCTGTGGACGTGTCGACTTCATAGCCATTAGATTCTCTATATGACTGTTTGTATTGTTCTAGCTCATCTTCTAATACCTCGATTTCCTCATCGATTTCTTCTATTCTTGTTACAGCACCTTGGTTGGTTTGTCTTATTTGTTCTCTTTCTCTTTCAGCTATATTGTCAAAAAAAATTGTAGATGAATTGGTCCTACAGCCCGGATCTGTTATTTTTTTATTGCGGTCGCTCGGACAAGTCAGCTCTATATCGGGCACTAAAGTTTTTGGTATTTCTACCAGACGCGGATTGATGGTTCTTAGTATGATATAGGAGCACAATACCAAAAGGAGACCAAGTAAAGCATTTTGGATTTTCTTTTTGCCGTCGGTTTTTACTCCGGGGATAGAGCTTGTCATATATTGGAAGCCCCCCAAAACAATCATGAATACGGCAGCTACAGCAGCCAGGGCGACAAGTAAGTTGAAGGCATACTTGATATATTCTTCGACAGTTACTGTCTCTTCCATTGACATACTGCCGTCTTTTTCGATCTGTGGCAAAGGTGCAAGCATGGTATATGTTTGAGGCTCTGTGGCCATTGATATGCTTGGCAAGATAAATAAAAAGAGCAAGATTACTAGTAAAAACTTTTGGCCTTGGTTTGTCTTGTTTGAATTTATTTTCATGAATATATTTTAAAAGGTTACTGTTGTGTTTTGCGGACTTGAATCGGTGTCTTTGAATACTACCGAGAAGCCAGCTTGGGCGTTCTGCAAGATTTGCTTGTTATTTCTGACAGACAGTTGGATATTTGAAGAACCAGTTAAGCCGTCAGGCGCGCGCAGTACCACCGACTCGTTCATGGTAAGTTCTGGGTGTCTCACGTTGTTGATTAGCCAAGTCAATACAAGATCGCCGTTACTATTATTTGGCTTGTTAAAACCAAAAGGTACCATGAGTACACTCGTTTCTTTTTCCGATCCTATATTGACGGAGTTACCAATAGATTTGTTAAAAAGCGGTCCATACAATGGATCATCTACGTAAAAACCGATCAACGGCGCCACGAAGCTTATGGTAACTGTTCCTATCGCTTGTGAGCTGTTATCTCTTGGTGAGACGGTAACAGATATAGATGAAGCCTGAGGAACGATCTCACCAGTCAAAATGATTGACTGTTTGCCATAACCAGACAGGTTTTCTATGGCTTGTCCGTTTCTTTTCCACTTGTAGACGAGAGTTTCCGGATCGTATTCTACTCCAGACGAGTCGGCAATATGTGGGATAGCTATGATTTTATAACTATTTTGGTATACAACGGGCATTTTCCCTCTGAACATTGGTGGCACATAACCATCTGTCTCAACGATTAGGTCCACTGAGCCAGAGCCTATTGTGATTGAATTTGTTAGATTAGTCCCACCTGTAGTTATCGCCGTGGCTATGATCTTTAATTTTTGACCAAGTTGCGGTGCTTTTACTTCCAGTTTTGTGATACCAACATCATTTTGTACGGTTTCTCCGTTTACGGACCAGGTAATTTTTGCCGAATCAATGTTGGCACTGTAACTTCTTGCTGTGATAGTGACCATTTGTCCTGGAGACGGATTGTTTGGAGAAGCAGAAAGAACTAACCCACTAGTTGCCAAAGGCGCTATCTGTGCATGTGCCGTCGAGATAGAGAATATAATATAGAGGACAATTAATGAGACACAACGTTTCATTGCAGTCATTTTATCAATAAACACGGATAATTGCGATTGTAGCTGTGTACGATGTGCTTTTTGAGTCATATAAATTTAATTTTGTGGGGCACGGACGCCGTCGACATTGGCTGGTTGCATGGCTTGTGCTGGCAATCTGATACCATCCTGATTGAGTGGGCGAGACGCATGACCGTTCATGGCAGATATGGTTTTTGACATACCTAGCTTGTCTTCGGTTCTGACCATGACTATTACGATGATGATACCGGCCAGAGTCATAGGAAAGGCCTGGATTGCGGGGATCATCTCGGCTATTGTTGATATAGCTCCTGTGGCCAATCTTTTTGCGTTTACGAAACCACAGCCAATTTTCCAGAGATATACGCTGGCGCACACCCAGAATACTGGCCCAGAAATGTCCCCAACAAATGGTATCAAACTAAGGAGATCGGCCAATACTGCAAAAGAAATGAAGAAGACCATTCCGATTATCCCTATACGATATTTGGTTTGTCCTTCCATGGTGACCTAATTATAGCAGAACTTATTTGTTTGTAGGTTTTATCTATTGACCTGACGCTTCTAGTTCCCTCTTTGCTTGTTGTATCTGCATTATTTGCGCGGGGTTGGTGGTGATGATCTGGTCTTCCGTGTATGAGGCAACGATTTTCATGGCCACGTGTTTCAATCCTACGAAGAACATCCCTTCGCCAACGTCAGATTCTAGGAGTAAATATTTTTCTTCGTCGGTTAGGTTGAAGGTTTTTTGTATGTGGTCTATAACTGATGGTGATTGTTTCAAAAGAATTTGTATAGAAGAGTTGGTCACAATGGGCATGCCGTATGGGGAATTTAGAAAGTCGTCCACATCTTGCGTGATTGTCGCTAGACCAAGAAAATATTTACGTCCACGTTTGGCTAGGCTGAACAGGAACGAGGCGGTATCTTCAGATTTCATCATCCACCACGCTTCATCTATCACTAGTAGTCGTTTCTTTAGGTCCTTACGGACGGCATTCCATATATAGTGAGTCACGATGTACATTGCCACTGGTTTCAGTTCGTCCTCCATGTCTCTCAAGGAAAATACGGCAAATTTTTTGTTTATGTCCACATTTGAAGGACGATTGATGAATCCAGCCCAAGTTCCTTTGGTATACTTGGTCAATCTTTGTACCAATGAATCGGCGCCTTCCATTCCCGCAAGGACCATTTCAAAGTCTGAAAGTAATGGGGGTTCAACGCTTCGAAAATCTGATTCGGGGGTTATATCTTTGAGAGCGTAGGTCTCTGAAATAGCTCGGTCAATGATGGCGTCTTCTTCTTGTGTTAGACCTCCTAACATGATGCGGAATAATCCGACAAGGTTGATGATATTTGATCTCAGAACATCAGAGGCTGACTCATCCTCTCGGGGTATTGGCAGATCAAATGGATTGATATGATGTTCGGAATTGAGAGAAATATTGAAATACTTCCCTCCCGTGGCTTCGGCCATGTATTCGTATTCTTTTTCTGGATCGATGACGATAACATCGGTGTCAAACATCAAAGTTCTCAGAATCTCAAGCTTTGTGCAATAAGATTTACCGGCGCCAGCAACGGCAAAAGTCACCGAATTGTAGTTTTCCAACAAAAAACGATCAAAAAGTACCAGAGAAGAATTGTGTCGATTGATACCATACAAAATGCCTTTGTCGGAGGTCAAATCGAAAGAAACGAATGGAAATAGCGATGAAAGTGGCGAAGAATTAAGCTTTGAATGTACAGCCAATTGGTCGTCCCCTATTGGAATAACGCTCTTGAACCCTTGTTCCTGTTGAAACAGTGCCGGTTTTACGTAGACGAGTTTTGATTCAAGAATGGATTTTATCTCTGATTCTAGTTTATCCAACTCGCCTTCGGAGTCTGCAAAAATAGTTATGTAGACGCCAACATCAAAGAGATGTTCTTGTGCCTGCATGAGCTGGTCACGCAAAGCTTCTAGATCTTGATAAGCGGTGTCTAATGCTGGGTCACGCACTAACCCCTTTTCTTCTCTTCTGGATATTTGGCTTTGCACTTCGGCTACTTTCTTTTGGAAATGACGCAACACTTTGGCCGTGTCCACCGGATGTATGAAGATAGAGACATTAAAAACCTTGTCTAGATTAATAATTGGCGCGAACCAGCTTCCATCGAGAAAACGCGGATATGAGATAACGAACAGGGTGCGTCCTACTTTTTCGCCCAGATTCAATTCCTTGGGACTTATTTTTAATGCCGATGGAGCAATAACATCTTTTAATTCCAATACGCCAGCTTGGTATATCTCTTCAGGTAGGATAGAAACTATTGGGGATTCTTCTTTTTTGCCTAGTAATTTGTTGAATAGAGACATGTTAGGTTATTTGGATGGGTTTTTCTGTTTCGCCCGGGTTGAATAATTTATAATATAACTCCACTACTTCTTCTGTCCCCAACTCTGCTACACGAACACCGCATCTTACCAAGCCCTGTTCGACGACGGTGACGCGTTGTTCCAACTGGCTTCGATATTCTTGGAATTGTTCATCGGCGCTCTCGGTTCGTGTTTTTCCTTTGTTTCTGCCTGGCATTATGTTGGAAATCGGGTTGTTACTACTGCTCATAATTGCCGGATCATATGGTATGACAACGAAGAAACTTTTTGACATGATGTTGGTGCTTTCTACGAAAGCCTTGATGAATTCTATATATTCGCGAACTTGTATTTTCATTAACTCGGTTTGTTGCTCTTTGTAACGATCTTCGAGTAGCGCTATATATGGCCTGATGTCTAGTTTTTTTGATTGCACAAAAATTTGTATCGGGAAATCCAGGGAGTTTAAGAAATTTTGAAATTGAAAAAGAATAGAATTTTGCTCATCCTGTGATTTTAGGGCGAAATTCAATGATGAAGCCAAAATGATCGAACGCATGTTGCCATTTTTTAGGACGATTACGCCGTCGCGAATTTCTTGTATTGGCACAAAGTCTTGAGTTGTTTTTGATTTGTCAGCCATTTTTATTTTTGGTTTTTGTTAGAATATATACTCTCTTTAATATCCAAACTCCAAGTCAAATCTTTGAGTTTACTATTGGAAATTTTTGGAACGGTTATGGAAGCATAATTTTTGGCATCCTTGATTGAGCTTTGCACGTCTTTGGGTTGTGGTTTTTGGGTCTTTTCCCAGATGTAAAGTTTGTTGCCGATGAAATACTTGAACCCGTATTCTACTACATTTATGAGTGGTTTATTATTTATTTTGTAAAATGCCAAAGCGCCTGATATGCCTATAATAACCACTATAGGGATGGCCGATAGCCACAAACTGCCCAAAAGTACATATACCAAAAACGATAGACCACCTCCGCCAGCCAGGTATATAAACTGTTTCAGTGTAAGCGGTCCGAAGATTTTGTCTTCTATTTCTATGAATTGAGGTACTTGGAAACGCATTGCTTGTATTATAGCTTATTTGTTCTGGAACAGCGAAAGTATTTTTGGTAATGATCACTCTATGGGTTCCCTATATGGGTCTGGACCGGTTCTTTTTGCTGGTATAGCTTGAGCCGGTCTCTCATTTTGTGTGGGGTTTACTGTTTTTGCTGGACCATCTGGTATCTGTTTCGTGGGCACATTTTCTGGCGCTGGCGCTCCGACATTATAGGTTGTTTTTTCTTCTACTTGTGCTCTACCACCTTCTAGTAATTGGTCGATCAATGGCTCGGTGAATGTTTCACTACTTTCTTTCTGTACAACGGTTTCTTTGCTCGGTGTGGGATTTTCTATGTCTGAAATGATTTTTTCTTTATCTGCTGGGGTTACGCCGTTATTGCCATTTTCAGTTTCTTTTTTTTCTTGTTCGACCGTGAAATTGCCAACAGTCTCTAGATTTGAAATTGTTTGTGCCTCGTATTCTTGTATTTGTGCTTGCATTTCCTTCTTTATAGTTTGGAATACATCTTCGTTTACCATTTTTGCTATTTTTTCGGCGGTATCTCTGTCGATTTCGAGTCGTTTTACTATGTTCGTGACGAAATCTTTTGATTGGCTCTGTCCCGTAATGGTGTCGCCTATCTCGGCATCGAGTTCCCCTATCTGGTCTATGTGTAGGCCAAATTGATTTCCTATTTTTTCACAGGCATCGTATATCATCGGCGATTGAGCCAACTTGATCATGTCCTCGTTTTTTGTTTTTGTTGTGTCCATTTTTTTATTAGTCAACTGTATTAGTATATTTATCGAATACTTTTTTCATTGGCTAGTTCTTCTCCGTTAAATTATGTCCAGCTATCAATGTTACGGTTGATATATCCAGCTGCTGCATGTTTTCGTCCTGCTCTAGGGCCAGTGGTACTTGTTATTTGATTTAGGACCTTATTGGCGATCAGGGTTTTTGTCCCTTGGTCTAGGCCATTTTTGTCCAAATAATCTAGTTGTCCAGCATTCAGGAATGGGACGAAATAAGCACCCGATACCATGCCAGGATTTTTTGTGGCGATTTTTAGTAAATCTGGACCATTAAGGTTTTTTACCATGTTTTCTATACTTGAAGTGTTGCCACTCGTCACGGCGTCGTTCACTGACAGATTCAGGGCCTTTTCTCTGTTATCCATTACTGATTTCTTGTCTGCGTCAGAAATATCTTCCGATTTCATTATGGCTTCGAAGTCATCTTTTCCTAACCGCTTTATTACTTCAATGTTTTTGAGGTTATCGGCTCCCAGTGCAAGTCTTTCTTTTGTATTCATTTTGCCGATGATATTTTCTACGGTTATTATCTCACCAGTCTTTGGATCTTTTCTAATTACTGGTGGCGCTCCCGGTTTGATGTCTTTCAGTGCGATACCAAGTTGATCTCTGCGATCAAATTCAGCCTTTTTGCTTTCTGCCACCTTTTTTTCTTTTGAGTATTCCTCGGCAGATCTCTTTGTGCCGAATTTCTTTTTAGCCAGAGCTCCCGTTGTAGCACCTCTAATATCTTTTCCGAGTACAGTATCTCCGAAGAATCTTGAGTTTGATAACTTTTTGTCCAACGACATGGCCCCTGCTCCTATGGTGCCTCTGGCAAGCACTCCGCCAGCTGTTGTGGCTGTCCCAACAGTCGCTGATTTTGCCAAACCTCCTGCTCTACTCCACATTGCTCCGGCGCCGATCTTACCACCGAGTTTGTTCAAGTATTGGTTCGCTATACCTTCTCCACCAGCGCCAAGCTTGAGTGCGGCCAGCAATGGCAAGTTGAGCATTATTATTACAAAAACGCAGTTAGCGATGAGACCGAAGAAACTGAAGTAGAAATTGGTATTAGCTACACCCAAGCTTTCAGTGAAATTGGTACCGTTTACGACCTGTAGAGCCATATACATGAGAAGCAGATATGCCGGCATGAATATCAGTTGCCCGGATAGCAGTTTCCAACCTTTGTTAGCGTATTCTTTGAGTTGGGGTATTATATATGCCGCAAACCAGATCGGTGAGAATCCAAGTAGAAAGACCAAAATAGCCAGTCGTATGATAAAAGCCAGAGACGCAAATAGAAAACTTAGACCAGCTGTTATCATCATCCCTGCTCCAGCAAAACTGACGATGGCTATACGTATCCAGTTTGGTAATCTATCCCCAGTATTGGCGGTCATATTTTCAATACCTTCACTTTTATATAACTGAGTGAGATTTAATGAATTCATAAAGACATCGGATATACTGCCTTTGACCATAGATTCTTGTGCCAACGAAGTAATTGGCACGTCTTTGATTGGTAATACATTGGGGGTTAGTTGTTTGAACAATTGTACAGAGACTATGTTGGAGGCATCTATCAAGACGCTGACGATGAAAAAACTGAAGTTTATTAGAACCCCAGCGATAATTATGTTTTTCATTATTTCGCCGAATCCCGGTCTTTTTAGGTCCAATATCATCTGAAAGGCCATGAACAACAAAGAGAATATGATGAACATGCCTGTTATGTCTCGTATTGATCTCCAAACAACATATATGGCGGGTGTGCTATCCACGAAATCTTTTATCTGTATGGTGATATTGATAGACATGTTCAATATCAGTCCACATATGCTTAGAAAAGCAGAGGCAAGTGTTAGGACAAAGTATCCCAATCTATTAAAAATCGCTTCCGCAATGCTATCTCCAAGACTAGCATTAGCAATATGCGCAGGTATGCTTATCATGTAAATGATCAGGATCGATATTATGATTAATGGCAGGTATTTCTTCATTTTTTGTTGGTAGCGCGACATGACACTATATTAACGTAACCAATCTTCTATCTAAATCGTAGTGGTGCAGGCGGATAATAACTGACCATATTGTGTCTGCAACATTTCCAGTGTTGAGTTAACTGATTCTTGGTCGTTATTTGCATTGGTGATATCATTTTCGGTTATTATGGTTCCAGACGAAAGCATATTGCCGTACCTCTTGCTCAACTGATCGATCAGTTTAGGATCATTTGTTCTAGATGCCTCAGTTTTTATTCCGTTGAGGGTATTCAAACTATTATTTGCCTGGTCGGCCTTGTTCTGATACTGCGCCTGAAGTGGTCCAATCTGTCCAGCCAAGATATTGTCTCTTTGACTTGACGGGCACAGAGACTCATAGAGGGCTTTCATATTGTTGATATCAGCCAGAGTCTTGTCTCTCAAAGCCTTGTATCTGTTAGCTATTGTTATGTTCCCCTCGATATTATCCAATAGTTCTGTTTTGGTATTGTCCGCCGGTTTTGTGTTGGCCGTATCAGTTCTCAGGTTGTCAATTAGTGATTGTGTTTCGCCATAATTGTATTCTCCCTGGCTAGATGAATATAGTCCTTTCTGCAGGATATTTTTTACGAGTTGATTGAAGGCGGCACTGATGATTTCGTCTATTTCGTCTGCGGCAACCAAACTATCGTTCCCTGATGATAATTGGACATTTAGCGCAGATGATATGACCGAGCCAGGAGTTTCTGTGTGGCATATCTGATATGTAACGTTTCCATCGCTACCCATTTTCGGAGTGATTTCTGGATTGTTCAAAGCGGAATAGTCTTCTGAATTTTCTGGGTCTATATTTTCACATACTTTGTAAGACATAAATCCACCACCTCGGTTTAGATCGTTATTGATGGCAGTTTGTGCCTTTTCTATTTCGTTTTGTAGGTCCGCGTCCGCCAGGAGTTTTGCTCCTATCCAGTTATTTTGTTGTTCAGTAGTCATGGCAATGAAAGCTGGCCAACCACCCTGCGAAAAGTCTCCACCCATAAAAGCGTCGATACCGCCTGAACCAGCCTGGACACCTGCAACAGTTGACCCGTTAACAGAGACTCCGGCACTAGCACGGGCATTTCTCACATTTTCGATGATGGTGTCCAAAGTACAAGCATATCTCTGTTGTCTGGCCGGTAAACTTTCTTGAGCCCTTAGCGCTATATCCAAACGGAGGTTGAGATTGAATGGAGAACAGAGGTCTTGCAGAATCCCATTGTTTGCGATAAAGGCTCCAGTTAACTGATTGGCAGAGTCTAGGAAAAATGATTGTGGGTGAGTCAAAAATGCTGGACTGCCGTTGAAACCACTGTTAATCCAATCTATTACATCTGCTGTTACTGACTGTAACAATTGTTTTGCCAATGCCCAAGCCAAAGGATCTAAGACCGTTTCCTTGAGTTTCATATACGTGTCGTGAACAACTTGAAGTATTGATTGGATTGAAGTTATTTTGTTTACTGAAGTGTTTGCGGCATCAAATACAGGGTAGACCGCTTGCGTTTGTTTGGGCACAGACATACTTATGATGGCCAGTATCAATCCGATGATGACGAGCTGTTTTGCGATTGAGTGTTTTTGATTTTTCATTGTTATTGATTAAAGATTGAACCGCCTTCAAAATCATTGTAGGTGATATTGGCTGAGGCTAAGGCCATTTTTATAGAAAGTATATTTTGTGTGATAAGACCGTATGCAGTCTCGTACGTTTCCAGGGCATTTATGGCTTGCATAGGATCTGTTTCTTGTTTTTGAAATGAAATGTTCACATATATCATATTACTGATTCCATTTATTAGACCGATATGATAGGTTGCCAAGTCGGTCGGTACAGGAATTTTTAATAATCCAGCCAGTATCGCGCGGTATTTTTTCTCATTTCCAGCCAGTTCCTCTACATATTTCGGATTTTTTTTCTGCATGCCTTCCAAAGCCAAGGATGCGTCCTCTTGCGTTGGGGCGTATGTCTTTATTAGTGTTCCGATACTATTGCCATATTGACGAAGCGCGGTAATGTCATTATTGCGGTTAGTTTTGATGTCGCCCGTTGTGTATGTTTTTGGTTTATCTTGTCCAGAATAATCTTGTGCCAAAAGACTAGCTATTGTACTACTTACGACACTTGAGTCATTATTTAAACCGATTTGTTTGAGGTTGATGTACTGTGTGAACAGGTCTCTGCCAAATAATTGGGTGGCAGTGAGATTTTCTTCTGTTTTTATGGTTTTGTCAGATGTGGGCGTAGATTTGAGGACGTTATTGCTGGGATTACCTTGTAAAAATGACTTTTGCCAATCTGTACTAGTACTTGTCGTGGTGTTTTTATTGTTTTGTGTCTCTGTCGATATGAGAGGGGCTTCTTGATCTTTTTGTTTTTGTTTTGTCGACGTATTTCCAAACGCATAAATAGCCGTAGCCACTACTGCTAAGAGGCAGACGATAAATATTAGCATGGTCTGTTTTTGCGGGTGAAACGTGGCCATAAAACTGCAACAAGTATAGCAGATTATGGTCAGTTATGGGATAAAAGTTATACACATTTTGCAATTTCTAGCCATTTTTCTAGTGATATATCCTCTGGTCTGCTTTTTGGGTCCAAATTTAACCTTAACCAATGGGCTTCTAACTTTTTTCTATCGGCGATGATTTCGAGATTTCTGATAGCGTACTTGCGTTTATGTGCGAATCCTGATTTGACGACCGCGAAGAATTTTTTTATTTCCATATGGTTGTCAACGAATATTTTGTCGCTTATGTCGGCGATAGAAAGAATGGCAGAATCAACATTTGGCGGTGGCGTAAATGCTCCTTTCGGTACGTTTTTAATGATTTTTGGTGTGCCAAATGCTTTGACTGATATAGATAGCACGCTTTCTTTTTTGTCGCGGGCCACGATACGATCGGCGACTTCCTTTTGGACAAGCAGAATCATTCTGGTGGGCCTCGGTTTGTTTTCTAGGAATTTTTCCAAAATAGCGCCAGTAATATAGTAAGGAATATTTGCGACAACAGCGTACTTAGAATCAATTATCTTGAATGATTGTTCGATAGATTCTGACTTATCGTCTGATGTTATTTTGTCGCTCAGTATATCGCCAGGTATCAGTTCTAGCTGTTTTGTATTTATTTCCCTAAAGAATTTTTCTTTTAGTAGCTCGCATATTTCCCGGTCTTTTTCTATGGCCAGAACTTTCGCTCCACTTTCGAGTAGCGCTGTAGTCAAAACGCCAGTACCAGGGCCAATTTCTAGTATCAACTCGCCCCTTTTGACGTTAGCCGCTGAAATGATTTGACCAAGAACGATTCTTGAATTTAAGAAATGTTGCCCCAACGTTTTTTTCGCTTTTATTTTGATTTTTTGTGGCATGAAGTTATTTTTTGTCGCGGGTTATCTCACGAGCCAGTGGTCAAAAATCGATGAATATTGCTTTGGCACCGCTTGGTTTTTCTTGAGGCGTGTCGTCAATCAATATTTTTTCAATATCCTCAATAAATTCCGAGGGGGTGTTCACCCTTTGTGCGCCGTATATTGTGCGAATCATGGCGTAACTGAGATACACCTTCTTTTTAGCACGAGTTAGCGCAACATAAAAGAGACGTCGTTCCTCTTCCTCTTCTGATTGGTCAATATTTTTCTCATCTATATGTTTGAATGGGAAAAGATCCTGTTCCATTCCAGCAATGAAAACATGTTTAAATTCAAGGCCTTTCGAGGCGTGTACGGTCATTAGTTTTACCGCGTTTTCTTCTTTTGTCAGATCGTCTTGGTCAGTTGCCAATGCCGCATTGTCTAGTAATGCATCGATATATTTTGGTCCTGCTGACTCTGAGCTTGGATTGTCATATTGTGTGGCCACCGAGACAAGCTCGCGAATGTTCAACAGTTGTTCTTCGTCCGCACTATCCCCTTTTTGTAGCGCTCTTTCCATGCCAGTCTCTTGGATTACGAATTTTACGACTTCTGATGGCATCTTTTCGAATATTTCTTTTTTTATATCATCCAAGAGTTTCCAAAAGTTTTTGATTTTTTCTCTTATCGCTAGAGAGAGTAGGTCTTCTCTGCCAGACATGATTTTGGCGATGGTTGCTTTTCCTATGCCTCGACTTGGTGTGTTGATGATGCGACTGATGTCATTCCACGATTCCCTATTCAGGGCCGCCCGTATGTATGAGAGCACGTCCTTGATTTCTTTCCTTTCGAAAAAACGTATTCCAACTAGTTGGTAGGGAATATTTTTCTTGATGAATGACTCTTCCAATAATCTCGATTGGAAGTTTGCGCGATATAGTACGGCGATCTCTCTTGGCGATTCGCCATTTTCGACCAATGATCTTGATATATCAGCAATTGTGCGGGCTTCGTCAACGTCGGTGTATGAGATAATTAGAGATATCTTTTCTCCCTGGTCGTTATCAGTATACAAAGTCTTCTTTTTTCTCATGGTGTTTTTTTCTATGACATTATTGGCTGCCGCCAGTATTGTTTTGGTAGAACGGTAGTTTTTTTCAAGAGTAATCACCGTCGCTTCCGGGTAGTCTTTCTCGAAGTCCAATATATTTTTGATTGTTGCTCCACGCCAGCTGTATATATTCTGATCAGCATCACCCACGACGCAAATATTTTTATGTGATTCTGCCAAATATTTTGCGATTTTATATTGTACGCGGTTCGTATCCTGATATTCGTCAACGTGTATATATTTCCAGATGTCAGAGTAACGTTCTCTAATAGTTTTATTTTTTTCGAAGAGTAAAGCCGTCTTTAATAGTAGGTCGTCGAAATCTAGCGCTTTTTCTTTGGCAAGAATATTGTCATATTTCTGCCAAATCTGTGCCACGGTTTCTTGGATATAGTCTTTGGCGCTGTCGGAGTATTCGATCTGATTCAAACTTTCGCCCTTGGCACGGGATATCATATTTAGTACTACGCCAGGCTCGAATTTTTTTGGGTCCACGGAGCACTGCGTCATGCTTTCTTTGATTGCTCGACGTGAGTCATTGCGGTCGAATATTGTAAAATGGCGATTTAGACCGAGAAATTCTGCGTTTTCGCGTATGATATGTACGCCCAAAGCATGGAAAGTACTTATAAACGGTCTTTCATTTATGGAAATTGGCAGATTCAATCTAGTGTCTTCGCTCAAAAGTATTGAGACTCTTTCCTTCATCTCCTTGGCGGCTTTATTGGTGAAAGTTATTGCCAAAATAGATTGGGGTGGTATGCCTTTCCTGATCAAATTGAGAATACGATGGGTTATTACTTTAGTCTTTCCTGCCCCAGCGCCAGCAATGATCAAAACTGGACCGTTTGTTGTCTCGACAGCTTTTTTTTGTGCTTCATTTAGCAATGTCATCAAGCCAGTCTAGCATACATTATTTGGTCATTATTATGATAAAAAAGTTTGTCCATATATCGATGTCATATAGTTTGACAATATAGCAAATAAGTTAGTCCCATAAAATAGTTGTTGACAATAAAATACCGACTGCTACCCTGAATAGATGCCATAATGATGTGATACCATTATATGGCTAATTATAGCCTTTTGTTATGTGTAGCGTTCAATACGGCAAGGTAGAGAGATATTATGGAAGTATTGCGGAATGATACAAAATGTTATGAAATATGTAACCTCAAATAAAAATCAATACCGTGGTTTTCCTAAGCGTATGGTCATATCGACCATCATTTCTATTGCTATAGTTATTTTCATATTTACTTTCTCAAGGACCGCTCATGCCGGTCTTATTTCATTTGTGAACTCTCTGTTTGGCAGTGAGCAGGCATCCGCTAGAATCGGTGACAATGTTGGCAATACATTAAATTCACAAACTATTGCTCTGCTTGCGCCAGCTGTTAATCATGAGCCAAACCCAGAAAAATCCACAGAGATTGTGCCTATTGACGACGGTAAAGCATTGGTTGCTGATTTGGCTAGTCAAAATGTAGCGAGTCTTGATAATTATAGTACGCAGATTAGCACTTATGTCGTTCGTAACGGTGATACTATCTCCGGAGTGGCTAAGATGTTCGATGTGTCAGTTAGCACGGTCTTGTGGGCAAACAATCTGACGAGCAAATCTGTCCTAAAGGCTGGACAGACTTTGGTTATATTACCTATATCTGGTGTTAATTATACAGTGAAAAAGGGAGATACTTTGAGAGGAATTGCTAATAAATATGACGCCGATATTATCGATGTGCTTAATTATAATGACCTGACTATTTCTTCTCCGATTGTAGTTGGACAGAATCTCATTATCCCCTATGCTGAGCCTTTGGCGGGTGATAAGGTATTGCCGTCTGTGTCTTCTGGAAGTACAAAACTTGCCAAAGCGCCAGACAAATATTATCTTAGGCCCATTAGTAGTGGCCGAGTAAGCCAAAAACTTCATGGCCACAATGCTATAGACTTCGCCTCTCCAGTTGGCACCGCAATAATGGCCTCTGCTTCTGGTACGATTATTATCGATAGAATGAACGGTGCTTATAATGGCGGATATGGTAACTATGTAGTTATCTCTCATCCAAATGGTACCCAGACTCTTTATGCGCATATGTCCAAGAGTACAGTTTCAGCAGGTCAAGTAGTTTCACAGGGTGAAGTTATTGGTTATATAGGTATGACAGGCAGAACTACTGGTCCACATCTACATTTTGAGATTCGCGGTGCCCAAAACCCATTCTAGCTAGATTGGTTTCTGCTTATATTGTAAAGCCTCGAGTATGTGTTCTTTCCTAACAGAACTTGCTTTTGCCAGATCGGCTATTGTCTGTGCCACTTTTATCACTCGGTGAAAAGCTCTACCTGATAGTTCAAATTTTTTTGCCGATAATGTAAGTAGCGATCTTGCCTCGTCCTCCATGGTTACACATTTTTCGATATCCCCGACGTTCATTTCACTGTTGAACGATTTGGCGATTTCGTGAGATTTGAATTTTTGTAATTGGATTTTTCTAGCTACCATTACCCTCTCTTTGATCTGCTCTGAACTTTCTGCCGTAGACGATTTCTCTGCTAGTTTTTCGTAATCAATTTTGTTTATGTTTAGCCAAATATCCAACCGGTCCATGATTGGACCGGAAATCTTACGTCGATATGATCCGATAATATGTTCGGGACAAGTACAACCTTTTTCTCTATCTTTTCCGCAGGGGCAAGGGTTCATGGAAGCTATCAGTATGCATTGTGCCGGAAAGGTGATCGTGCCACGCGCTCTGGATATTGTCACGACCCCGTCTTCTAATGGCTGTCGCATTGCCTCAAGTACGCTTCGATCAAATTCTGGAAATTCATCCATGAATAAAACACCGCGGTGAGCTAGGGTTATTTCCCCCGGTCTGGGTAATCTGCCCCCACCAACGATCGATGGATATGAAGCTGTATGATGTGGGGCGCGAAAAGGCGGGTAGGCCATCAGGTCTTCTCTCAGTGTTTTTGCTACAGAATGTATGCTTGTAACTTCCACAGATTGTTCATAAGAAAGCGGTGGTAGTATAGAAGAAAAACTCTGTGCCAGCATTGTTTTACCGGTGCCCGGCGGTCCACACATGATAATGTTGTGGGCACCAGCGGCTGCTATTTCTAGCCCTCTTTTTGCCGTTTCATTGCCACGGATAGTGCTCATATCCACGAATGGTGTCTTTGTATTATTTTCTATCACCGAACGGACGTTGATTGGTTTTATTCTTTTTTCTCCTTTCAAATGTGCTATGACTTCTGCCAGAGATGATATGGCGAATGTAGAGATGTTTTGCGCTAGAGAGGCCTCGTTGGCATTATGCAAAGGGATGAAGGCCTGAGTGAAACCATGCGCACTTGCTTGACAGAGTATAGGCAAGATTCCACTTACTTTGTTTACTTTGCCCTCCAGGGACAATTCTCCTAGAAACAGTTTTCTTTCGTGATCGAACTCGATATCACCAGAGGCGACTAGATAGGCCAAGGCCATTGCTAGATCAAAAGACGGACCCTCTTTGCGGACGTCGGCTGGCGCCAAAGAGATGACCACTTTTTGGTTTTTTTGTTTTGGGGAAACATAGCCGGTATTTTTTATTGCGGCCGCAATGCGGTCTTTTGATTCTTCAACGGCCCGGTCGCCTAGTCCAACTACAGAAAATGAATGCAAACCATTTGCAATATCTACCTCGACCTCAATTATTTCGGATTGTAGGCCAACCAATTGTGCGCTGTATGATTTTGCGATACTCACGGGCACACTCTATCAAGCCAAGATAAAATTATGATAAAAAAATAATCAACTTTTGATAAAAAAAGATTAAAACCGTTGGGGGCTATATACTTTTTGTCTCTCTACTGATTGTGAGGATGTTTTATGGATACTTTTGCTGATGGATTTGCCTCTAAACGCTCTTTCTCTATAGGTTTACCGCAGGTCTCACATATTCCGTAAGTTTTTTTGTCGATTTTGTCTAGCGCTTTCTGTACTTCGTTCAGTTGATTCTCAAGTTGGTTCAAAATAGTTTTGTTTCCTTCCAACTCCTCTAGTTTGTCAGCCAGCTCATTTTCATCAGCTGTGTCTACTTCGATGTCTTTGGTACTAGCGTCCCAGTCATTTGGATTATTGGGGTTCTTTTGGCCAATACTAGCCAACTCTTCTTCTAGTTCAGTTTTTTCGGCCAGGAGTTTATTTTTGAAATATTCTAGATCTTTTGCATTCATGTCTGTATTTTAGCGCATGAAAGATTGTTTTTCAAGCCGTGTCAGTATTTCTATAAGAGCCGATTCGCTTCCAGTAATCACAAGCTTAGAATTGTCGATGAATGAATATAAGAAAAGCATTCTGCCGTTATCAGTGATAAATTCTCTGACATCTCTATTTTTTATGAGGCGATCTTTGAATTGCCCGCGTAGAGTTAGATATGGTTGAGTTGCATCGCTGATTATCTCAATTGTTGATGTTGCTTGCATAGTAGAAGTTGGTGTTTCTAGCTGTCTTGGCTTTGTTGTTGTTGTGTTTGTTTCACTCATATTAACACTGTTGGTTGCTGTGGTTGGCAAAATCGAACCCAAGTTGTTAAGAAAACTGCCCATGTTGATGTTGGTTGTTGTCATGTTTGCAGTCGGAGTAGTATTTGCGGGAGGATTGGTCAACAGATATTGTTTGAGGTCATTTACCATCATTGGTTCCCATTGCAACATGCCAGCGAAAGCATTTTGGAAGAAATTGTTAGTTACAATTATAAAGACACTTTTTTGATCGTTTGCGTTGTTATATACACCGAGCATCCATTCGGCAGTAAGTGATCGAAGCAAAATATCAGGAACGTCAATATCCAACAGCTTGACCATCTCTGGTCCGGTTACTCTTACTACTTGTTCCTGGTTTTTGCCTTCACTGCTTTTGATGGTTTCGGTTAGGACTATTTCTTTTATGCTATTACCCGGCATGATCTTGTCTACTTCGGCCTGAATTTTTGAAATTAGTGTATTGTGGCTAGTATTGTCTATAGGTAACAGGACCTGGACATCAGAAGAGACTATAGGGGCCACCGTCTGTTGTTGGCCTTCTGGCACTTTCGCCGATGGGTATAACGGACTTATAGTGTACAGGTAATATGCTCCTATTATTCCTCCTACAATCATAATGAGACTCAATAATGTTATGATTATTTTTTTCAAGGCCAACGAAGATTGTTTGTTGGTTATAGATTCTTTTATATTATCTTCTGATACGATATTTCTGTCTACGGCTTTTTCACTTTCGGCGATGACCATGGAAGCAACAGATGCTTTCTTATTAGACATGATTTTGGCCACGTCGCTTTCATATGTGCGTATTGGTTTTATCGCGGAAGCATCCATGGTGCTCTTGTCTATTCTGATTTTCGGTTGGGCCTTTTGGCCGTTTTTCGAAATCTCGGGTGGAATTATTGCTGATATAGCAGATTGCAAATCCCCCTTTGCGTCTGCCTTGTCAAATTTTTCTTGATGGAGTGTGCCTATAGTTTTTGCTGGTGGGCTTGCTGGCTGATTTCTTGTTGTTCCAGATGCCTGATTTGTTGGAGTGATGTTTATTGATGGTGACGGAACACTTTGTTGCGGTATTGTTTTTTCTATTTGTGTCGGATTTTTGGGTACTGATAGATCTGACTGGACAAAGGTGTTTTCATTTTGGGGTTTTTGTTGGACCGTCTGTTTTTCCTCTGGTGATATTTGACCGACCTCTGGTATGGTACTTGTATATTCTATATCTGTGATGGGAGAAATGTTCAGGTCTGGAGAAATATCAAAAATACGCTCTCGTGGGATGTTTCCCTCTTTGGCTTGTGCGCCGTTGTCATCTTGTCCGGATGTTGCTGATTGTGGTTGATTTATTTTGTCATCATCCATTTGTGTATCATTATAACCTATAGTTTTATTTCCGCCCACATAACAAACAAGATATTACGGCAGTAATATCTTGTTTGATCTTGTATGTAATAGTCACTTTTTTAGAATCTTTTATTGGAATTACTTCTTGGCCTCGGTGTTTCTTCTCTTTTTTTGAAGAAGTTTGGATCGGCCTGTTTGATGGATAGGTTGATTCTTCCCTTTTCGTCGATTTCTTTTACTACGACTGGTACCTTATCACCTTCTTTCATATATGTTTCTACTCTTTCTACTCTAAAGGGAGCAATCTCGGAAACGTGTACCAATCCCTCTGCATTGTGGCCGATCCTGACGAATGCGCCGAAATCCATTAGACGTACGACTTCGCCGTCGAATTTTTCTCCAGGCATATATTCACGAGTCATGTTATATATGATCTCCTTCGCTTTTGCCGCTGTTTCGTTCTTACCTGTAATGAATATCGTGCCGTCGTCTTCTATGGTGATGTCTTCGACGTGTGTTACGTCACGAATCTCATTGATTGTTTTGCCACCAGTACCGATGACGAGGCCGATCTGATCTGGCTTGATTTTCATGGTTATTATTTCTGGCGCGTTTGGTGATATTTTTTCTCTTGGAGCGGAAATCTCTTTCTCTATAATGTCGAGTATTTTCAATCGGGCTGTTTTTGCTTTTTCGAACGCTTCTCTGAGAATATTTAGAGTGATTCCACCAACCTTGATATCCATTTGTACGGCTGTGATTCCGTTCCTAGTACCAGCGACCTTAAAATCCATGTCGCCATGATGGTCTTCCGGTCCTTGAATGTCGGTAAGTATTTTGTATTCTTCCGGACTACGCATCATGAGGCCAGAAGCGATGCCTGCAACTGGCGCTTTTATCGGTACGCCACCGTCCATCAATGCCAAAGTGGAGCCACAGACTGACCCCATTGAAGTGGATCCGTTTGAAGCCAATGCTTCAGAAACGAGGCGAATAGTATATGGAAATTTGTCTTTTTCTGGAATAACTGGCAATAAGGCTTTTTCCGCTAATGCACCATGCCCTATCATTCTTCTATTTGTTCCGCCCATTCTACCAGTTTCTCCTGTTGAAAATGGTGGGAAATTGTAATGGTGCATGAATCTTTTGTTTTCTTGAACCGTGAGGCCGTCGATTATGAGTGCGTCACCAGGTGAGCCCAGGGTTAATGTTGAAAGTATATGTGTTCCACCACGGAAAAATATTCCTGAGCCATGAAGTATTGGAGATATCCCCCCGGCTTTGGCAAAAAGAGGGCGGATTTCATCCATCTTTCTGCCATCGGGACGTTTTTGATTGTCGATTGCTTCGTTGTGAATGAGTTCGTTTACTGCTTCCTCAAATATTTCCATAGCCATGCCAATATTTCCTTCGGGTATTTTTTCTGTGAAGGTTGTTATCCAGTGGCCTGTGATCTCTTCAAGTTTTTTCTTGCCCGGTTCGCCACTCATGACGAATTTTTTCAGTTTTGGTTCGATCTCTTTTATGAATAGCTCTTTTGTACCTGGAGTTATCTCTGGCAGTGGAACTTTGATCTTCTTTTTCCCAATATCAGCGATGATCTTTTTTTGCCAAACTTGTATTTTCTCTATTTCTTCTGATGCTAGAGCTAATGCTTCATTCACTAGATTTTCTCCAGCCTCTTTACTGGCCACTTCGATCATGTTGATCATATTGTCTTTACCGCAGGCAACCATATCTAATATTACGGCGGCCTCTTCACGAGCCTTAAAATCAGGATTTACCAACCAGTTGCTATTTTTGCCAATTCTTACGGCCGAAACGGGGCCATTCCATGGGATATCTGAAGTCCCTAATGCCAAAGAAGCGGCGATAACTGATATCACGTCTGGATCATCTTGGTCGATTGAAAGTGTTGTCAAGACGACCTGTACTTCATTTCTTGTCTTTTGATTGAACAGGGGTCGAATAGTACGATCTACGATACGGCCAGATAGAATGGCTTCGGTGGAAGGCCTTCCCTCTCGGCGCATAAATCTAGATCCAAGGATCTTTCCGGTGGCGTAGAATCTTTCCTCATAATCAACTGTAAGAGGAAAGTAGTCGCTTTCCTTGGGTTCTTTTCCCATAACAGCAGTTGCCAAAACAACGGTATTGCCATAACGAACCATTACCGATCCGTTGGTTTGGTCGGCTAGATCATTGAATTCTGCGGATAAAATTTTATCGCCGATCTCTAACGTGTATTCTTTTTTATTCATTTTTATGTGAAAACAGTTTATGAACTTGTGTTCTTTTGTCTGTATTTCGATTAGTGTTCGCCGCCAGATTTCAGACTTGGTCCGCTACGATGCGGACAAACCTGTGTATCTGCCGGCGAAAGTGACTATAATAAAGTACTTCTAACGAAGTCAATGTAACATATGGCCATTAGTTTTGACAACATTTGACTAGGCCAACTGGTTTTTTCACTTTGTTGGTAGTTTCTTATTTCCCGTCACTTGACCCGAGAGAAATCTTTTTTTCATATACATTTTTATTTTTTACCTCCCCTGAGCAAGTATTTGTTTGAGTTATCATCCAAGTCCATGAAATGGTCAGTGGCTTCTATAAGTTTTGCAGAGGTAGATTTACCGAATGAAGCCACTTCTACTTGGCAACCTTGATTCATTTGCAAGTATTCTACTAATGGCACAAAGTCTCCATCTCCTGTCAAAAGGATAACGGCATCGAGCTTTGGGGCCAGACGAAGAGCGTCAACGGCCATTCCCACATCCCAGTCGGCTTTTTTCGCGCCAGAGCTGAATATTTGAAGATCTTTGACCTTGGTTTCGATGCCCATTTTGGTCAACGCTTCAAAGAAAGCTGTTTCTTCGCCTGATTCTGTGGATATAACGTAGGCTACGGCTCTCACGAGTTTACGCCCATCTAGAGCATCTTTTACTATGGCGCCGAAATTTACTTTGGAATGATATAAATTTTTACCACTATGATACAGATTTTGCGCATCTATGAAAATGCCGACGCGCTGTTCCTTGTGTTTTATTACTGACATAAAAATTAACTGATTATTATTAAAAATATCTAACTACAAGTATACTATGTTCTCGCTGTTACCGCGAAAATTTAATAACTGAAACCACGAGAAAAGATGTGGCGGTTATTTTTTTAAGTCTAACTTTTTTATAATGGCCGAATAGCGCTTGGGGTTGTTCTTTTTGAGGTAACTCAAGTGTGTCTGTCTATCAGCAACCATACCAAGAAGCCCGCGCCTAGAGTGGTTATCTTTGCGATGCTTTTTGAGGTGGCCTGTCAGTTCGTCTATTCTTTTTGTTAAAAGGGCTACTTGGACTTCGGAAGAGCCAGTATCTTTGTCGTGAATGCCCGTTTCATTGATTATTCGTGTTTTTTGTCGTGTAGTTAACATGTGCATATGTTAGCACATATAAGTGTTGGAGGCAATCATACACGTTAATTTGGTTGCATGTTATGATAAAGCTATGTCGCACAATATATTTGAGTTAAAGAGACAATTTTTGGAGTACATTGAGATAGAGAAGGGCCGTTCTGTCAATACGGTTGAGAATTATGACCGTTATTTATCTCGTTTTTTAAATTTTATAAAGAGCAAGAAACCAGAAGATATAAACCCAGAAACTATCAGAGAGTACAGGCTATGGCTCAACCGTCAGTCCACCGGCAACAATCGTGCCACTGGTCTAACATTGAAGAAAAAGACGCAGAATTATTATCTGATTGCTTTACGTGCTTTTTTGAAGTTTTTGTCCAAGAAAGGCATAAAAACACTCTCTCCGGAGTATATAGAACTTGCCAAGGTCGGCGAGCGTTCACTTGATTTGATCAACGGCGACGAACTCAGAAGACTTCTTTGTGCTCCAGAAGGTAACGATCTAAAGTCACTTCGAGATAAGGCCATTCTCGAACTGCTTTTTTCAACTGGTTTGCGTGTTTCCGAACTGTGTTCCCTTTCAAGTGAAATAGATTTGTCTACTGACGAAATGTCTGTTCGTGGCAAGGGAGACAAAGTCAGAGTTGTATTTTTGTCTAATGACGCGAAGAAGGCCATGAAGGAATATTTGAAAAAAAGAACAGATATGAGTGATGCCTTGTTTGTGAATATAGATGTCAAAAACAAGGAAAATGGTAGCCAGAGATTGACGAAGAGGTCAATTGAACGCATCGTGAAGCATTACGCGATCAAAGCTGGTATTTCTAAAAAAGTTACACCGCATGTTATTCGTCATTCATTTGCAACAGATTTGTTAAGGAATGGTGCTGATTTGAGGTCGGTTCAGATGCTTCTCGGTCATGCAAATATCAACACTACTCAGATTTATACTCATGTGACTGATAGTGAGCTCAAAAAAGTCCACCAAAAATTTCATGGCATAAATAGGAGGGAGTAATTATCGTCACCTTGTAGGTGCGCAACCTTCTACATAGCGATATAATCAGGTTATGAGAATAATTTCTTGGAATGTTAACGGGTTTCGCGCCAATATCAAAAAAGGTGGTTTTGATTGGTTTGTCAATGAATCGCCAGACATTTTTTGTATTCAAGAAGTGAAAGCAGAGGCTTCTCAGTTGGAAGATGGTATTCGTAATCCGGCCGGTTATTTTTCTTTTTTTGATCATTCGAAGGGCAGGAAGGGCTATAGTGGCGTGGCCGTTTATTCAAAGGTAGAGCCAGAGAAAGTGACTTACGGTATGGGCGACGAAGAATTTGATCAAGAAGGACGGTTTTTGGCCCTGTATTTCAGGGATGGAACTTTTGGTAACGACTTGAAGAAATTTGTTTTGCTGAATGTATATTTCCCCAATGGTGGAGGTGGTCCAGATCGGTTGCTGTTCAAACTGAGGTATTATGATCAATTTTTGAAGTATATAAATGCTCTAAAAAGAAATGGTTACGAAGTCATTTTTTGTGGTGATGTTAACACTGCCCATAAGGAGATAGATCTAGCGCGACCCAAAGAAAACGTTGAAAACACGGGCTTTCTGCCTATTGAACGCGCCTGGATTGATCAGGTTATAAATGCTGGTTATGTGGATGTGTTTCGTCATTTTCATCATGATGGGAAAGATATGTACACTTACTGGGATATGAAAACGTTTGCCAGAGATCGTAATGTTGGTTGGCGCATTGATTATTTCTTTGTAACTGACGGAGTTTTGAAATTGGTAGATAGGGCCAGAATTTTAGATAACATAATGGGGTCAGATCATTGCCCGATCGATTTGGTAATTAAATAGAAATAGCCAGTCTGCATTCGTTCGCTGATTGTATTTTATAAAAAGAAAACCGCGTAGAGGTGATGTTCAGATGAATACCACATACCGCGGTTCTGAAGTTCAATCGAAAAAAAGAAAGAACTATAGGTCTTTTGACCCCACGAATCCAAAAGGTGGATTCGTTTTCATCGTGACCATTCCTTGAGTGACAGTGTGCACGTCTGATTGATACTACTCTTCCGGAGGAAGGTATTTATGTGATTGAGACGGAATACACGATCATATTATCGAGCAATGGAGCGATGAGAATTAAAAAGATTTTTTTCGAGAGAACTTCACGGACAAGAGAGATAGTGAAGCCTACCCTGCTTTTGGAAAGATCTATGATTTGTCTAGATCGCAGAAAAGTATTACCGAAAAAATTTCCATGCAGTTTCAGTAATATTTTTCTGCGATCACCTCGGATGACAAACAGGTCTGGTACAATTTTATGTCTTTAAAGGACATCTGTAAAGGACATAACTGTGGATAACTCGTATGCTATATTTTCTTAAAGGACATAATATTTACCTCGTATTTTTTCTAAGTCCTGTTTTTCTGCATCGTTTTTTCTCTCCTTACCTTTTTCTGATAATAATTTAAGCTCATTTTCGGAAAGAGAAATTAACTTAACTATTCTTTTATTTAGGTATTCTTCGTTGTTTAATTCGGGGTTCTCCAAGACTTCTTCGAGTAAAGAGTTCAATATATAACCAATTTTGGGTCCAGGAGATATGTTCCCTATTTCCATAATTTTTTTACCATCAACCTTTAGCATTTTTACAGAAATAGGATCTCTCAGAGCTTCTTCTATCATAGATTTGTATTTCCTTAAGCGATAAGGGTTTTCTTTTGGCCTTCCTGTGCCTATTCGGTCACAGATACGTAAATTCATAAGATCCCATATATTTTCTTTACCCACATTAGCAATCATTCTTCTTACCGCTGAAAGCGTAATCGTCCCAGTATCGGCGAAAAACATGTGCCAACGTACCAATTTTGTTACTTTTTCGATTGTTGCACGTGAAAACTTCAATCTTTCTAGTATTTTACGTGTTTCACGTGAACCAGTGATTTCGTGGCTATAGAATGTTGGTTGGCCTGTTTCACGTGAAAAACCCTTAGTTTTGGGCTTTCCAATATCATGTAATAGTGCTGCTAGCCTTGTTTCTAGGTCGAATTTCTTGAGAGCGGCGTGCTGTAGCGTTCTTATAAGATGGCCCCACACATCATAAGAATGCGCCTGTGGTTGTTCTATGCCCTTGGCGGTAGTAATTTCGGGGATAATATATTGGAGAATGCCAGAATCATATAGCATTTCCATACCTGTTTTTGGGTTTTGAGACATCAAGATTTTTATAAATTCATCACGGACTCGTTCTGCCGATATGCCTTTTATGAGTGAATTATGGCTCTTTATAGCCTTGAAAGTATCTCGGTCTATGGTAAAGCCGAGTTCAATGGCCAATCTTATAGCCCTTATCATTCTTAAGGAGTCCTCACTAAAGCGGTCGCCGGGATTTCCTACGGTTCTGATAATTTTGTCCTTTATATCAGAAAATCCAGCGTATAGATCAATTACGTCCTTTATAGCTCCATTGGACAAGCTGATAGCTATGGCGTTTACAGTAAAATCACGTCTTTTAAGATCATCCTCTATTTTGTCGCTAAACTTTACTTGATCGGGGTGTCTGCGGTCAGAATATCTAGATTCTAGGCGATATGGCGTGATTTCGACTTTCTTTATTGCTTCATCATTAGCTTCTTCGTTGATGACTATTACTGTACCAAATGTGTTTTCATATACTGTTTTCGGGAAAAGCTTTTGTATTTGTTCGGGTTTTGCATTGGTGGTGATATCCCAGTCTTTTGGTACTTTACCTAGAAATAGGTCACGTACACAACCTCCAACTAAATATGCCTGGAAGCCACTCTTTTCAATAGTATCTATGATATTGACAATTTCTTTTGGGATGATGGTATTCGGGTCAATTTTCATAGGACTATTCTACAATAATTTGGGATTTTTTCAAATATGCGTTAGTATTGCAACATGCCCTCGTGGTGAAATGGATATCACTACAGTCTTCGGAACTGTCGTTGGGGGTTCGAATCCCTCCGGGGGCACCGTTGATCTGTACCCCATAAAGTGGGTACAAATGATTAAGGCGTTTTCATTGGTAAGCCAATTACTTTTTTGTTTATATGCTTGCAAACCGAACTATTGATATAGTATTATATAATACATGCGTACAGATAGAGAAAAAGCCAATATAATGAGACACTCCGGAATGACTTATTCGGAGATAAAGGCAAAACTCGGTATTTCTAAAAGCACTCTTTCAGATTGGTTTCGGGGCCAAGAATGGTCAAATGATATAGCCAGAGAAGCTGTGCGTAAAGCATCGCATTTTGGGGCGATGAGGTTGGTTGTATTGAATACAGTGAGAGGTGGTCGATTGAAGAGATTATATGAAGAGGCTAGGCAGGATGCATTGGGTGACTTCAACGAACTCAAATATCATCCATTATTTATTTCTGGTGTTATGACATACTGGGCACATGGTGACAAAAGTTCAAAAAATAGGGTACTGGTCACCAGTTCAGACCCGAATATAATAAAAATTGCCAAACTGTTTCTTGAAAATATTTGCATGGTAAAACAGTTAAAAACGTGGTTGCTTATTGACCCAAAAATACCAGAATCTATATGTCGAGCCCACTGGATATCAAAATGTGGCTTAAAATATGGACAGTTTGGTAAAAATATATTGGTGAGGCATAAAAGACAGTCAAAGAGACTGCATTATGGTGTTTGCAATATTGGCACCAGTAGTGCATACTTGAAAAGAAAAATTATGAAGTGGATAGAATTGATGGTAGAGGAAATCGGTGAAGAGAAGTATTTGATAATAGAATAGTTCGAAATAAGCGGGTATCGTTTAGTGGTAGGACGCGTCCTTGCCAAGGACGAGGTGGGAGTTCGATTCTCCCTACCCGCACCTCGACTCGTCGTCTCTCGCATACTACGTATGCTCGAGACTCCTCGCTCGGTGCAGGCACCATATTATTGCCTAGATCTTTGTTAGCAGGCACCATATTATTGCCTAGATCTTTGTTAGCAGGCACCATATTATTGCCTA
>CAZYES010000002.1:61447-65515 GCA_964646515.1 uncultured Candidatus Saccharibacteria bacterium
GATCTTTGTTAGCAGGCACCTTTCGCTCTGGCTTTGTCGGAGCTTCGTGGTGTAGGCGCCATATTTTGGTCGGTGGGAGGCGAAGCCGATTCCCGTATTTCACACGAGAGCAGGGAACCGTTGGTCCATGAGATATTAATATGCAGTTTGTCCTTTTGATTACATAAATAGTATATATTTAGGGGCTAAAAGATTAGAAATTATCGGACAACTGTGGATAAACCTGTGAACTTTGTGTATAAAAGACAAAAATTATGGCTAATATTCGTCAAAATATGACTTATTTACATATATTTCCATAGATAGGGCTATAATACTCACTTTATACACTTAAGACATTTAAAAGTCACTAAAAATATGTTAAAAATTATTAAATAACGTGTTTCGCAACGATAACGATAATAAAACAAATAGCAAAGTCCCAATATACAATCTACACAAGAGAGGTAAAGGTAATATTGGCGAAAATGTTGCTTGTGATTTTATAAAAGGCCAGGGCTTTTTGGTTGTTGATCGCAACTACCAAAAAAGTTGGGGAGAGTTGGATATTGTGGCAATCAAAGATGAGGTTATCCATTTTTTTGAGGTAAAGAGTGTGACGGGAGGATGTTTTGGCCCTCATGATGCGCATTCTCCTGAGGATAATGTGCATGGATTGAAGGTTTGTCGTATACGTAGGATGGTTCAGACCTATTTGGAGGATAAAAAAAGGGGATTGGATGCTGATTTTCGTTTCCATATTTTATGTGTATTTATGAATATGAAAACTCGCAAAGCCAAGGTAAAATGGATAAAGGATCTGGTTTTATGAGTATTTTACAAATCAGATTCAGACAAAAAGTAGTAGACGCCAAGTCTGTGATCATTCAGAAAATTATGGTAGGATGATTTTACACCGGAGCGTGGTGTAACGGCTAACATGCCTCTTTTGGGAAGAGGTGACTCCGGGTTCGAATCCCGGCGCTCCGACAAGATATGTATAATCTTACAATTAATAGTATTGAGAAATATTTATGATAAAAAGGGTTATTAATTTTTTTGACAAATTTGAGGATAAAGTCCGAAAACATTTGAGCCATTATCCAGTCATTTATACATTGATTGGTGGAGTGGCTATCGTGCTCTTTTGGAGGGGTGTTTGGCATACGGCGGACATTCTGGAAGAACGAGGTGGGTTTTTGGGTTGGCTCTTTTATGAGCCGACTAATGTGGTTTTTGTGACAATAATTCTTTTGGCTACGGGACTATTTGTTTCATATTTTATTGGTGATACGATTCTCATGAGCGGTCTCAAACAAGAAAAGAAGATAGCGGATAAGACAGAAATAGAGGTAAAAAAGGAGAGGGAAGAGATCGTTGGTATGCAAACGACTATTAAGGAAATAAAAAAAGAAGTTGATGAGATAAAGGAATTGGTAGAACAGGTAGATATAGGACATAAGACTTAAAATAGAGAAAAGGAGAAAGTAGTTTAATTGTGTGGGAACCGCTTGCTCTGAGTAAAACTTTTGTTATTATAGACGTACCTGTGTTTATCTGTGTTCACTTTTCACGGGGCCATGTTCAAAAAGCGGGATTAGTTAAATGGTATAATAACAGTTTTCCAAACTGTGGTCGCGAGTTCGATTCTCGCATCCCGCACCACTTCGCTCGCTTCGCGAGCTACGCGGTGCATGCACCATATTATTTCTTCGATTCTTGTTAGCAGGCATGTTATGCCTGCGAGTGGAGTATCATTGTGACGATAATGTAATTTGATATCTAAACCACCAACAAAAGACCGCCCTAAGGCGGTCTTTTGTTCGATAGCAATAACCCGAAGGTTATTGTGTAAAATACAAAAATAACTATATTTTGTAAGTTACTTCACTGCGTCCTTCAACGCTTTCGCGGCACGGAACTTTGGAACCTTCATGGCCGGTACTTTGATAGCTTCGCCGGTGCGAGGATTCCTAGCTTCGCGAGCTGCGCGTTGCTTGACAGAGAAGATGCCAAGTCCAGCAATTGATACTTCCTGGCCCTTCTTCAAAGAGTCGATGATGCTATTAATAGCTGTCTCTACCGCTTGCTCGGCCTGAACCTTAGTTCCTCCGAGAATTGCATGAACTGCATCTACAATACCCGCTTTGTTCATATTTGTTTTTTTATGCTAATAAAATGGCCTCTTTCCCTTCGCCATCCGCCAATTAACGGAGGCGGATCGGGAACGAGTTTTGTACCACGGCTATAATTATATAATAAGCCATATTTTAAGCAATGGTAGAACAATATTGACAGACATGTTTTTGTCGTCGTGTAATATGAGCAGTTTTACCTGGCAAATTCCATCGTTCTTGTTTCTCTGATAACAATAATTTTAATTTCTCCAGGGTATTTGAGATCTTTCTCGATTTTCAAAGCTATATCACGTGCTAGATTCTTGGCTTCAATATCGTTAACTTCTTCAGGTTTGACAAAAATGCGAATCTCACGACCAGCTTGTAGAGCATAGGATTTTTCGATGCCAGGGAAAGAATTGGCCGTGGCTTCTAGGTCTGCTAGACGTTTTAGATAGTTCTCTATATTGTCACGTCTAGCACCTGGTCTTGCCCCAGAGATAGCATCAGCTGTTTGTACGATGCGAGATTCGATTGTCTCGTAAGGGTATTCCTCATGGTGGGCTTGCATTGCCTTCACTATTTCCTCCGGTGCGCCAAATTTTTGCAATATACGGCGTCCGATTTCTACGTGTGTGCCGGCAACCTCATGATCCAAAGCTTTACCAATGTCGTGTAATAGGGCACCAGCTTTGGATACTTGTACATTAGCGCCCAGTTCCTCAGCGATCATACCGGCAAGATGGGCCATTTCTATTGAATGTTGAAGTACGTTTTGACCAAAACTAGTTCGGAAATGTAAACGTCCAAGGATGAGCAATATTCGTGGATCGAGACCGATTATTCCACATTCGTAGGCAGCCGCTTCTCCTTTTTCTTTTATAGTTTTATTGATATCTTGTTTGGCTTTCTCTACAACTTGTTCAATCTTGGCGGGCTGAATTCTGCCGTCTTTGATTAGTTCCAATAAAGCCAATCGTGCCACATGTCGACGAACTGGATCGAAAGATGAGATGGTAATGGCACCAGGCGTATCATCAACCATGACTTCAACACCAGTAATGCGTTCAAAGGCCTTGATATTACGACCCTCTTTACCGATAATTTTACCCTTGACGTCGTCACTGGGTATCTCTACAACGGTCGACATGATATCTTGCACCACGGAGGAAGAGAGTCGTTGTATAGAGGTGGTCAGTATTTCCTTGGCTCTTTGTTCTAGGGCTTCCTCGCCTTGTGTTTCCAATTTGTTCATGCGCACAAGTAAATCTTCGGCCGATTGCTTCTCTATAAGTTTTGTGAGCTGTTCTTTGGCCTCGTCGGCAGAAAGTTGCGCGATTTTTTCGAGCGCGGTCTTACGGTCTTCCTCCATCTTTTCGGCTTTCTCGCGGATGACTTTTATCTCAGCTACGCGCTGTTTGATCATCTCGACTTCTTTGTCGATATCTGTCTGTCGTTTGTCCAATAAGTCCTCTTTCTTTATGAGACGTTCTTCGATCTGGCGTATTTTATCTTCTTTTTCTTTATTCTCTCTCCTAGCTTCATCGTGGATTTTTGTAGCTTTGTTTTCAGCTTCGGCAGTGATCTTTTTTGCCTCTTCTTTGGCAGCAAGAAGCATCTCTTTGATCTCGAGCTCCATTGAGCCTTTTTTCCCTAGAGAAATGATCAAACGCAGATAATAACCGATGGCAACACCAGCTACGCCTGCGATGGCTAGGAATAATGCGACTAATTTTAATGACATAAGCGGATTGGATCCGCTATTTGCGAACTATGGTGAAAGTAACGTATGAGTAACTAACGGAATGTTGATAAGTGTCATAAGTTTGGGTGTCACGCGAAGTCCGGAGTAATAGCGGTATCAAAATTAAATAGTAACATCGTCAATATACAATAGAGAGGTGGTTTTATGCAAGCTCCTGACTAACCTCAGATACATATTGCACTCATTAACCAAATGGGCGCATGAAAA
>CAZYES010000003.1:0-48063 GCA_964646515.1 uncultured Candidatus Saccharibacteria bacterium
TATTCTCCTTGAGTCTGGCGTCAGAATAATTTGTGAAAAGAGTATAACCGTTGGCGGCAGGCTCACCATTTACTTGCAACAAATAAGTGGGGGCTGAAACACCTATACCGACGTTGCCATTATCCTGAACAAGAAATACCGATGTAGAAGCATTATTGACAAATTCAGCAAGATGCCCCGTCCCAACTCCTGTTCCCCAAACATAAAGCTTGGCAGTAGCAGGGGTAATGTAGTTATTTGCAGCAGTCGAAGTCGTGCCAATATAGAAATTTCCATTGGTTATCACTCCAAATCTTTGGACAAGAGCTTTTGACGAATTGGCAGACCAAAAATCAAAACTTGGATTTTGTCCACTCGCATTGAGTTGACTGGAAAACCTAGCGGTTGTGGCATTGTAGGAAGCATTATTATTTACGAAATCAATCGCATTTGCTCCAGAGACCGAATATGTGTCATTAAGAAGACGAATACCATTATAATTTAGAGTGGAAGGGATCGATGATTGAATATCTAATGTATAACTCGGGATAACAGCTTTAACGTTACTGGAACTTATAAGAGTCCTCCCTGCATCAGTGACAATAAAACGAGTTCTATTTGAAGAATCTGCAACTTGAATGGCAGAACTAGTAGTACCAGTTCCCGTTCCAGTAATAGAAAGTTTTGCAACGGGCGAAGTCGTCCCAATCCCCACATTGCCCGTTAGATATGTCTGACCAGAGACAGAGAGATTGGTGGTGGAGGCGTTGGTCAAGAAAGTATTACCTAAAATAGTTGTCTGCCCTGTAGAAGAACCGATGGTTGATAGGCCAGCCAGAGTGGCAAGTTGATATAGCGACGTGGTGGCGTTGAGACGAGTGTCGAACAATGTATCAGACCAGAATTTGTTGGTGATACCTTCGGTTAGAGCATCGGAGGTGGTGCCATAGCGTAGAAGTGAAGAAGAGGCGGCGGAATAGTAGGGGTCAGTTTCGTTGAAAGCGAGTAGAGGTGAGGTGGTGGCAATTATTTGACCGTTACCGTCGACTGCCAGAAAAGCTGAAGAGAGACCCGTTATATAGCCAGCGGTACCGATTGTTATATTGGTGGTGGAGGCGTTGGTGAGAGTGGTGTTGCCGGAGACATTGAGAGTGCCGGTGGCGGTGATGTTGGAGGATGTGAGGTTGCCTGCAATGTGTGTGTTCCCTTCTACTGAGAGTCTCTGTGAAGGAGAGGTGGTGCCGATGCCGAGGTTGCCGGCAAACAAACCGGTCCCCGTGAAATAAGAAAGCCCGGAAACCGATAAATTCGTGGTTGAGGCATTGGTGATCGCAGCATTATTTACTAGTAATGATTTAAAAGCGGTTGTATCTGACACATCCCCATCTGTTAATAAAGCATCATAGTTCGAGTTGTTGGTCACGATAACCGCACCAGAAGAAGCAACCAACTCTAATTCTCCATTTGAATCAATCACAGAATTTTTAATCGTAAGCGTGCCCCCCGGACCTTCCAAAAGTAAAGTGGCATCGTTGCCGGCGGACGTTATATCAACATTATTAAATTCTATACTCGATGAAGCTAACGGATGTAAGTCCACAAATATATCGCCAACAGAATTGACGCCGTATGCTTGGGCAGTAAACTTGCTATTCAAAACCTTTCCAGTTAAAACATACGGAGTTGAATAAAATAGTAACGAATCACGAGGCGTGAACACATTGACATCCTTGATTAGAAAATTCTTAATCCCATCAAAACCCACAGGAAGATACGAGGGTGCATATTCCGTATCGTATCCTATTCCTTGAGGACCATACATCGTCAAATCGGCCACCATAACGTCATCTCCAAGCAAACGAATGCCGATAGAACTCGACTCAGCAAAATACAAAGTTGTTGTCGCTCCACTCCCTATTAAACTCATACCAGAATATAGAGAAATTGGAGCTGAAAGAAAATAATCTCCGCCCGCCAAATAGATCGCATCTCCCTCCGTTGAAGAAGCATTTGCCTGATTGAGGGCAGAACCGCGAGACCACATGTCGGATGAAGTTGCTTGATAATATTTGACTGAACCGTCTCTATGAACAACATAGATTTCTCCATTTCTTAAAATTGATGCCGTTGTCGTTCCTGAGACTGAAAGAGTGCCCGTGGCCGTGATATTTGCAGCTGTAAGATTGCCGGAGACATAACTATTGCCTGCGACTTCCAGTTTGTTTGATGGAGAAGTGGTGCCGATGCCGAGGTTGCCAGCAAAGGTTGAATCCCCCGTTCCTACGTTTAGACTCTTCCAACGACCAGTCGTGGTACCTAATCTAAATGCATTGTCTTCATCAGGGATGAGATCTGATTGTACATAATCTGTGGAAAATGCTCCATTGACAGTCACAAGATCGGCATCAAGAGTGAGATACGAACTACTATCAATGATCAAATTACCGTCATCGGGAGAATATATAAGATGACTGTTTGCTGGATTACCAAAAACTAGAGAATTACTTCCCGTAATAGTGGTCGTACCATTCACGGTCAAAAGAGAAGAAGGTGTGGTAGTACCGATACCGACGTTGACCGTTGCATTACTCAGACTCGTAGCAATTTGATTCGAATCAAGAGTGGTGATTGCACTATCAACACCATTACTAGTTTTACTGACATTATAAATAGTATCGGCGGTAACGGCCAAATATTGTTCATACTCATTATATAGATCTTTGTTATCAGCACCCAACCCCGAAGTCGTGATTGTGCCACCATAGACGTTGGCATAAGAAAGTAACTGGCTCGGATTGCTAGCCGTGACATATACGCCATAATTTTGCGAACTTCCACCTGATACCGTAACATTTGTATTATGGACATTGACCACCCCCTCTCCATTATCTACCATTACTCCCCTAGTTATATCTCCGCCACCAAATACACCCGCATCAGCCGTGGCAATAAAGTTACTATCATATATATCAAGTGTTCCTCCTAGAGTATGCCAATAGACATCTTCCACATTTGATGAGACGTGCGCATTCCTGACTGTAGCCGTAGTAGAACCCGCATTGGCAAAATAAATACCATCGGTAAAGGTTAGTATTCTAACATTTTTGAGAATAGCATTGGCGACATCATTAGAAGCAATACTTCCCCAGCCGGCCGCCTGATAGGAGTTATCAGTAATCTCAATAGTTAAATCAGTGGCCTCGGAGCCATTACCGGGTTGAATAGCTATTCCCATACTACCTACACCCACCGGTGGAGCCGATTTTATCCTAGTCATATATTCTCCTTGACCATGGATAGAAACACCGTCACCGGTCCCTCCCAAAGACAAGTCAACATCCTCTGTTCCAATATCATAAGTGTTGGCTGATAGATAAAACGAGTCACTAGAACTGGCAGCCGCCATCGCAGATAGAAGTAATTGCCCGCGAGCAGAATCGGTGTCAGTGGTAGTACTATATGAAGTCTGGGTGCCATCTTTATGAATAACAATAATCGAGCCCGAAGTAGATAAGCCTAAAGAAGCCATAGGTAACCAACGAGTCGAGGTACCAGTAGAGGTCAAGAAGGAACCGAGAGTGCCCGTAGCATTGAAAGAGTCAAACAATCCTCCCGTCAATCTTTGATTGCCTTGAACATGCAGAGTTTGTGAAGGAGAGGTGGTGCCGATGCCGACGTTGCCATAAGCGATGAGATTCCCGTTTGCATTTCCGTTTCCGTTACCGACATGAACAGTACCTGCGTCTGCACCAGCCGTACCTCCTCCACTTGCCATATAAATAGTCGCTCCGGAAGCATCAAAACCTGTAGCATCTCCAATATGGACAGTTCCTAAAGGTGCTCCTCCAAGTCCCCCCTCGTCAAAACTATTCAAACGTAGCGTCCCGTCACCATCTCCAGCATATATATTGTCGCCATCCTGAATTTGAATATTACCATTAAAAGTTTGTGTTGCACTCCATATATTATTATATGCATGATTTATGCTGAGCGCGTTGGATGAAATGGTCAAACCTAAACCGGTGATGTCATTTAAACTGTCAGAGCCGAGAGCCAAATTAGTGATGGCGAGATTGGGTAAAGTAGAGGTGGCAGTAGTGGAAGTAGCGGTGAAGTATTCACCAACAATCTGGCCTACAACTGACAGTTTGGCATAGGGAGAAGTAGTCCCAATCCCTACATTGCCCGTAAGATATGTCTGACCAGAGACGGAGAGATTGGTGGTGGAGGCGTTCCCCAGAGATGTCTGACCTGTGGTTGTAAATGTCTGCGAACCGAGATCGACTGCTTGGTTGGCTCCGATATATGGAATGTAGGTGTCTTGAGCGACGCCAGTACCTAGAAGTCCAAGAGTTGAGGTGGATACTGCAGACACCGCTCCATTGGTACCCCAGAGTAAACCAGAAAGAGATCCGATCGATATGGAGCCAACTGAAGCGAGGTTAGTGACTGTAAGGTCAGAGGTGGAGGCGCTGTTTAATATAGTATGACCCAAGATACTCGTCTGCCCTGTAGAAGAGCCGATGGTTGATAGACCAGCCAGGGTGGCGAGTTGATATAGCGATGTGGTTGCGTTGAGACGAGTGTCGAACAATGCGTCAGACCAGAATTTGTTCGTGATACCTTCGGTTAGAGCATCAGAGGTGGTGCCATAGTGTAGGAGTGAAGATGAGGCAGCGGAATAGTAAGGGTCAGTTTCGTTGAAAGCGAGTAGGGGTGACGTGGTGGCAACGATTTGACCGTTACCGTTGACTGCTAGAAAAGCTGAAGAGAGACCGGTAATATAGCCAGCGGTACCGATTGTTAGATTGGTGGTAGAGGCGTTCCCCAGAGTGGTGTTGCCGGAGACATTGAGAGTGCCGGTGGCGGTGATGTTGGAGGATGTGAGGTTGCCTGCTATGTGTGTATTCCCTTCTACTGAGAGTCTCTGTGAAGGAGAAGTGGTGCCGATACCAATGTTGCCATCAGAGAGTATGGCGAGCACACTTTGCGAAGCTGTGCCAAAAAATTCAGCGATCTTGCCTACTCCAGATTGTAAAATGTTTAGAAAAGTAGTAGCAGACGAAGTCGAGTTTTGAATATCGGAACGAATGAAATGAGACGCATCCAATCCTTGTAGGGCCAAAGAATCATCGGAGGTGCTCGCCATACCAGCCACGGTAGCAAAATCTGAAGTACTAGCCACAGAGGCAAAATTGGCAATATCAGCGATGAAGGCCGCGGGCACGGCGCCAAGCATTTTGCGCGGAGTCATCTCTGTATCCCAATCTGGAGTTGCGTCAAATCCACCCACTTGAACACCGAGATAAAGAGTCTGATCAAAATCTATCCCCGTCAAAGCAGTAGTACTCCCAAGAAGCGTGCTAAAGAGACCATTCGTGATATCGATCCTATTGTCCGTACCAGTACCATCACAAGTTGCGCCATTGTCAGGCGAATAACACCAAGTTTCCGTCCACAAGACATTCTGACCAGCATCGTAAAGTTTGAATCGAATATTATATGCGCCATCAGTGACTGCAATATTCGTAGGTGTAGTAAGTTTACCCTGATAATTGATTTCTTTGTTAAATGTCGCTTGCGCTATAGAGAAAATGGAAAACGTAAGGATTAGAACAAGAGATGATTTATATATTATGCCCTGAATATCTTTTACCTTTATACCCGGTTTCTTCAAAACCATAGGATCAATTTCTCTTTTTGGACTTGTGAAAATGCTCCAGATCTTAGATTTCGTTTTCTTGTTGTCTTCCGTATGCATTCTGGATTTTCTGCGACCATAAGCATGTGTATCGACACGAATGCGAGCATGAGCCAAAATACGGTCATAGTTGAGACGATTTTTCATGTTTTGTCTAAGAACAAAGATCATGAACATAAAGACTATAAATAAAAAGATAAGAGCCAATGCCAACGAATCAAAACCATTTTCAAAATCAACAGCGCCAGCCACAAAAGCCAAAGCGCGTACATTCCCTGTCAATTTTTTTAATCCTTCATTTTGAAAATCCAAGATCGCTACATCCAAAGCATAATCACCCGAACGACCCAGAGCGCCAATTGTGGCTTCATAATAAGTTTTCTCCGAATTTATCCTTAACAAAAACGGAAATACCTTACTCGAATCATCTGGATCGGTCAAAGTGAAAGCGATTGATTTCAAAATCTCCGGCGTCTTGGCATAAGAGAGACGAATGGTTAGATCTTCCGAACCGTTGATAGCAACAGTTCTACCGTCAATTGGCGCGAGGATTTTTCCTTCCTGAATGAATTCAAAGTCAGACAGAGCAAGCGCCGTAATCTTTGGATCAGTTAGCCCAGATGGAGGGATACTATCCAAAGGATTTACAGGGGTAACTATTGGTTCTTGACCAGGTATTGGGACGTACGCCTTCGCCAATGATCCAGAAGAAAACATACCATCGACTCCTTTAGAAAATATCGTATAGTAATATGTCCTGCCGGAAACAATATCTCGATCGTCAAAAGATTGCCCAGATCCCTCATACAAGGGAACACCATCATAAGGATCTCTGGGAAAGAAATTCTCCGAACGAATAATCCTGACTTTATCAAAACGAGAATCTTCTGGGTTCACCCATGAAAGATGTATATAATCTAGTTCTGGTTCTGCTTTGAAATCACGCGGATTGACCAAAGCACCAACCGCTGTCACCTCATTTGTCGTGAAGACGAAATCTGTAAATACTGAAAACCCTATCGCATCGACGGCCTCGATGCGCGCAAAATATCTCGTGCCCGGCAGAAGACCGGTCAAGACAAGATCATGAGAGTCACCATAGAAAAGACTAGAGAGAGAACCAGATTCATGATCAGGGGTTGTTCCCCAATAAATTCTCGCTTGGGAAGGCACTGTGGTCAAAAAAGAAATCTCCGCTTGGTTCTGGCCCGACTTTACATTGATGTCATATATCTGCAACCTAATATTGCCTGAACTCGAAACAGTCCCAGTGGTCAATGGTGTAGTCGTCGGTGAAGGTGGTGTCGTAGTGCTAGTACCTGCAACTGTCAATGAAGTAGTAAACGCTTCAGAAATAGAAGAAGCTGCCGAAAGTTGCTTGACCCAGACAAGCTGAACCGAGAACAACAAAACCCCCGCTATAATAACAAAACCCAAAATCCTAGATCTGGAATTTATTCTAAGTTTGAGATTTGAAATTATGTTATGCATCGTGTTGTCTATACTATTGCGGTAGTACTGTGATCGTGGTCGTCGCCACATAGAGACCATCTGCCTGAATATGACTGCTTCCAGATTCCGCGCGAAACCTCAAGGTGGTAACTGTGCCATTTGGATGATTGGCGGAAGCGCGAGAGACAATCGTTTTTGGAGAAGTCGACAGACCATCCCAGCAACCATTGGTAACATTGGAACCGGTTCCGCATGAAGAGCCGTCATTTTTGTAATTGCCGGCAATATCATTGCCTTCCGGAGAAAAACCAAAAGAAGAAGATGCGGCACTATTGGTAAATACAAAATCGGGGACAGCGCCAGCCGGAACATAATCGGAAAAACTATTAGAGGAAGATTGCAGTGCTGGCGAAGAACTGGCGGTGATAGTGACCGTGTAACCCGCAGAGTTATCGGTTGTAACTGTAAAGTCAGTAGAGCCATTTGCCACACCTCCCGTAATGCCACCAATAGCCGGAGACATGACCACATCCGAGGCCGGCGTAATCATCAAAACCACTTCATGCATCTGCTCATAACCGGCTTTCATGACATAATTTGTACTAGAGGAAATCCCCGTAGCCGACTCGCCCAAAGTGTCTTCCAGAGAATACAAAGCCGATGACGAACGTAGGCCACCGAAATTGACACTATCACTTTCTATCTTATATCTGGAACTGGACATAGTTTCGGCATAAACAGATGAAAATGAAAAAGTCAAAACAAACAGTGACAATATAAAATTTTTGATACTTTTTTCCATCTTTATTGTAATTATCTTCTGCGCGAAATTTTAAATCTAGAAAAAATAAATTTGATTCCACCGATTATGACGATAAACCCAGCCAAAATGGCGAAAATAATTTTCCAAGGAAGTACCCAAAAGACCAAATCTGCCTCATCAATCTCATTGCCATAACCACGATTGATGCTCGCATGAGCCACGTAGCGACCAAACATGAAAGGAGGTTCCCACTCTACTTCGCGAAATCGCAGAGATTGTGGCATAGCAAACCACGGATCAACATCAACTGTACCGATAGAACTACCTATCATATTCTTGATAGTGATCGTTCCGTGTGGATCCAGATGAACATTTCCATCATTCTTGAATAAGATATCAAATACAACAGGAGAAGAGTCAGGAAGAATGAGACGATTGCCAGAAATATTAAAACCAGAAAGTTCGCCGTTTTCTATCACTGGACCCTTCACGCGTACAAAAAACAACGTACCGATCCTAGTGATTATCGGACTCGTCGGCATGGCTCCACTATCTATACTATCTGCTTGCGATTTTGTAACCGTGCTTACGATCACGCTACCGTATAGACCTCCCGGTTGCGCATCTCTAGGAATGGAAATAGTTATCGGTATATGAGCTTTTGTTCCATGGCCAACAAGAACCGTGGTAGTAGCAAGATAGATGTAATCTTTCAATGAATACGGGCCACGATCGTCACCGAGAAGCACTACTGTCTGATTGATATCATTCGAACCCATGAAATCCTCCTCACCCAAAGTGAAAACTTTTTCCGTGCCCAACCTATTGGCCAAAGTCAATGAGAACGTTCTCGTCTCGCCAGGCGATAATTCTGCTTCGATCTTCCCCGGACCAACGACAAAATCATTGTATATTTGATCATTGGGCAATTTGTCGAATGTTACTTCTGCACTAGCGACTTTCACAGAAAGCATCTGCGCCACTGCTCGGTAAAATATCGAAGCATGAAATGTGGTTGAGATAAGCAAAAAAGTCACAAGACAGAAAAGTGTTACCAATCTTGAAGAATACTGACCCACATCGTTTTTGCTCGCCCCTACATTGGACAGTTTTGAAAGCAATCTTGTTTTGTATCTTTTGTGATTATTCATTTTGATCTTTGATTAGTTTGTCGTCGCAGTTATAGTCGTAGTCGAGATATATGTATCATCAGGAATAACCGGACTCGGTGTGCCATTGAACTCAACTCTAAAATTGATAGTCGTCGTGGCTCCCGAAGCGGTCGTCTGCGTGCTTCTATTTACGATCGTAACCGGCGTCGTAGATGAGTTGAGCCAGCAATGATCGGCCACGTCACCACCACTAGCATCATTGCAAACAGACCCGTTGTTTCTGAATATCTGCGCTAGATCGGCAGTGGTAGAAGCTTCAACACTATAACCAAAACGAGCGGTGCCAACAGCAGTCGTAAAATCGTAATCCGGAACACCTTCTACGCTTGGCGTATAGGCTGGTATGTAATTGGCTGGATTTGTAATACCAATCATTCCCAACGAAGAACTGGCCTCCAAAGTCAAATTGTAACCAGTAATATTACTCGTCCTGACTATGACCTGCGTACTGCCATTTGCGGTACCACCAGTGAGACCACCCAAAGTCGGAGACATTGTCACGTCAGACGGTGGTGTAACGATAGACATCTCCTCACTGACCAATTGGGAAACTGTGAATTGGTCAGAATATGAAATAGCGCCAAATCCTAAAGAGGGTTCGAAAGTTACAAAAAGCATCCCCAATAAAACAAGTCCAGTAATACTTTGCCTAACCAAATCACAAATAAATTTTATGTTTGTTAAAGGTTTCATATCCGATAATAAAATACTTTATCCGACCAAATCATTTGCCAGTCGATACACTACTCCCGCCGACCTGATTAACAACAGGCACCATCACATAGATAAAATCTTTGCCCTTGGCTTGGCGAAATACTGGGGTAATCACGCCAGCCGTACCGCTAGAATCTGGCGTGATCTCAATTTGATCAGAAAAAGAATTTCTAATATCTTTTTTCATCTGCTCATCTTTGACCACTGAACCGGTCGAGGGCACAACAGCCAATCCGTTATATGGAATATTCTGATAATTATCCAAAGCCGTCTCTGAAGTATTCATAGATAATTTTTCTCCTCGCTGAAATAGAGCAATGGCCGATCGGTATCCATTATGAAAAAATGAAAATACTGCCTCGAAGATGTTGTATACACTAGCAGTTACTGGTGCGCCACTTGTCATCGTGGAAACATTATTCGCGGGCTTGAAGGTGATCGAAACTGCGCTCACAAAGACAAGAACAACCAGCGTTCCAACGAGCGCCTTCCGTAACATGATCGATCTTTTAAATTTGGGATACGACGTCTCTGATTGGGCTACTTGAGATTTTGTCTCCTCTGACAATACATTGCCTTGTCCAAGCAAAAGAATGTTATGTGGCTTTTCATTATCGTCAGCATATTCTGGTTGGTGACCGAAACCATCTTTAGATTTAGAAACTTCGACGGACTGTTGAGTAACGACGAGACTAGGAAAAGGAGATTCAGCAACTTGTTCTTTTTGCGACTTTGCTTTTTTCTCTTTGACGACGCTGTCTATATGCTGGCGCAAAGATTCTTTGGTGATAAACCAAGTACTACCGACCATGCGACAATCGAGTCTGCCACTACGACAAAGCTGTCCCAGATAATCTGTGTTGTAACCAGACATAAGCGATGCGTGTTTGGTAGAAATTCTTTCTGGTTCATTGAAAGTCTTTGGATCTTTTCCGCCAAACTGACTTTTTTTGTCTTTACGAATATTTTGAATACGATTTTGAAGCGACTCATAAGAGACAACGCTAGCCATGTGTTCACGTAGAGACTCCTCGGTTACAAACCAGGTGTGTCCGACCATTTTGCAATCTAGTTTTTTCGTACGGCAAAGTTGCCCAACGTAGTCACTGGAGTAATCCGAGATTTTGGAAGCTCGTTTAGACGAGATGTATTTTTTGCCTTGCGAAATATAGATATGTTTCATAGTGCTCGTTTATAATTATAACTGATATTTATGATAATAGATCTAGTAGCAAACTGTGGATAACAAAGGTAACGCTCAATCATTTTTTGGTGCTATAGTTATGTTAGAATTTTGTAAAAACGACCAGCCCCAAAAGACTTAAAATTCGCTTATAACGAAAGTAAATCCTAAAAGCACATTTCCATTGTCTAAAATACGATTACTAAGCAAACTTTTTGCATATTTTGATCAACAATCAATGTTACAATCTAGAAACAGATTATTATGAGAATGAATACTTGATGTTTATATAGAAAAATGGTCACTTAATAAAGATTACTATACATTAATAAATAATTATCAATAGTTAATAATATCTATAAACCTTTACATATCCATGGACATATCAACCACTAAACTCATAACTATAAACAAAGCGGCAAAGATACTTGGTGTAACCCCATTAACTTTGCGTAATTGGGATAACAGCGGTAAGTTTCCAGCTTCAAGACACCCTATCAATAATTATAGGGTTTATAAACTATCTGAGATTGAAGAGTTGGTTACAAAGATCGAAGCCAGCAAGGGCAAAAGGCCAACAAAGGGCCAAGTCAGGAAAATCGTCGTTCAGCATTTGACAGAATGACCCAACAAAACACTCTTTTCATTCTTATGAATTATCTGCTATCCTATATTTATGAATAAAAAAACTTATACCCCGACCATAGGTCTAGAGATTCACGCCGAACTGAAAACCAACTCAAAGATGTTCTGCGCGTGCAAAAACAATCCTGATGAAGAAAAACCAAATGCAAACATCTGTCCAATCTGCTTGGGACATCCAGGCACTCTACCGGTGCTAAATATGGAAGCCATAAAACACGTAATGAAAATCGGCTTAGCGGTCGATGGCAAACTGGCAGACTTTACAGAGTGGGATCGCAAAAATTATTTTTATCCCGATATTCCAAAAGGTTACCAGATCAGTCAATACAAATACCCCCTCGTCTCCGGAGGCGAGCTTGCCCAAGTGGCAATCGAACGTATTCATCTAGAAGAAGACACCGCACAGTCGACGCACGATACTCACAAAAAAAGCCTGGTCAACTTCAACCGCTCTAGTGTTCCCCTGATGGAGCTTGTCACAAAACCAGTAATCCACGATGCCACCACCGCCGTCCGTTTTGCAAAAGAGCTACAACTGCTTCTTCGCTACCTAGGCGCTGGACTAGCAAACATGGAAAAAGGAGAGATGCGCGTCGAAGCCAACGTCTCAGTTTCAAAAGACGAAAAAAAGCTTGGCACCAAAACCGAAGTCAAAAACTTAAATTCATTCAAGGCCGTCGAGAAAGCGATCGAGTTTGAAATCATACGCCAGACTTCCCTCTTGGAAAAAGATCAGCCTGTTTTGCAAGAGACCAGAGGATGGGACAATGACCGTGGCGAGACATATTCACAGAGAAGCAAAGAAAGCTCCCATGATTATCGTTACTACCCAGACCCAGACATTCCAAAACTAAAAATCTCTGAAATTGGAGAATTGGGTGCAGATCTTCTGAAAAAAGAACTACCAGAATTACCATGGATAAAGCGAGATCGTTACAAAAAAGATTTCGGCATGACCGACAAAGAAGTCGCCATCTTCATCGAATCACCAGAAATCGCCAACTACTTCGAATCAATCATCTCTGTTTACAAAAGAGACGCGAAGAAGACTAAGCTGACGATCAATTACTTGCTGACCGACTATCTCAGCATACTGAAAGAAAAAAACGCCAAAGTAAATCTGATACCACACGCCTCCTTCGCCGAACTAATTTCGATGGTTGCAGATGGTCATATTTCCTCGCGTGGCGCAAAAGATTTGCTCTCCCTATTATCAAAAGACAATGAGGCCACGCCAAAATCACTGGCAGAAAAACACAATCTGATCCAAAAAAGCGACAGCAATGATCTCGCGCCTATTATCGAAAAAGTCATTAGTGATAACTTACCGGTAGTCGCTGAATACAAAAAAGGTAAAACTACTTCCATACAGTTCCTGATCGGCCAAGCAATGAAAGCAACCAAAGGATCGGCAAATCCGGAGGTCGTGAAAAAACTACTTACTGAGAAACTCAAATAGACTCTACTTGGACGGAGACGTGGCCATGAGGCGCTTTACGATCTCCTCTCCCAATGTTTTTACCGATGCATCATCCAACACCGACACCTCCAAAATATCCCTATCGAATTTCCGCAATTTCTCCCTAGCGACTTTGATAGATTTTTCATCTACCATATCGGTCTTGGTCAAAATAATCATTTCTTTTTTTTCGGTCAATCCTCCACCATATTTCTCAAGCTCATTACGAACAGTCACGTATGCGCTTTCAATATCGCCACTTTCCAAAGATATCAGGTGAAGCAACATTTTTGTTCTCTTGGTATGACGCAAAAACTTATGCCCCAATCCCTTACCTTCAGCCGCGCCTTCGATAAGCCCCGGCAGATCGGCCAAAATGTAACCATGAATAGCGCCGAGATTTGGATCTAGCGTGGTAAAAGCATAACTACCCACCTTGGCATTTGCATTAGTGAGGGCGTTCAAGAGACTAGATTTACCGGCATTTGGCAGGCCGACAAGACCAGCGTCGGCAATAAGATTCAGTTCTACTTTGAAATCAGCTTCTTCACCCAAAAGACCAATGGTTGATTGCTCTGGTTTGACGTTGGTCGAGGCTTTGAAATACTCGTTACCCAGACCGCCCCTTCCACCATGGAGAATTTTGGAAATCTGACCAACCTGAACGAGTTCAATAACGCGACCAGTCTTTATATTCGTGACTATAGAACCTATCGGCAAATCAACGGTAATATCTTTACCACTTTTACCTTGCATACTAGAATTCTGGCCATCTTTACCATTCCCAGCTTCAAAAGATTTCACCGCTTTGTGGCGAGCTAGAATATTTATATCGCGTACGGCTCGAACATAGACATCTCCCCCGGGTCCACCATTACCACCGGCCGCCCCAGAAAACTCTTTGCCTTTTTCATGACGCCAACGAACCACGCCGGCGCCACCATTGCCTGCTCTCGCGTGAAATCGTATTTCATCAATAAAAGCCATATGTAATAAAAATGACAGTTTTATTTTCCAATCTCATCTTTGTCGTCTGTATTTACAATATTGCCATTATCAACAAAAGAATTCTTGTAAATTTCCAAAAGTGTAAAGAGACAGACGAGGACAATTGGCCCTACTATGAATCCGACGATTCCGAACATCAATATTCCACCCAGTACCGACAAGAGAATCAAAAAGGGGTGAATATTGACGCCTTTGTTGATCATCGCCGGACCTATGAGATGATCGATGATGAATGTACCCGCATAGCCCCAGACGAGAAGACCAATGGCAAAAAGGTAATTCCCAGATAACACGAGATATGCTGCGCCGGGCAAGATGAGAATACTGGTGCCCAGCCCCGGCACCAAAGAGGCAACAGCGGCGATAGTTCCCCACAAAGCCGGCGCCGGTATACCAAAAGCCATAAAAGCCAGACCAACTGACAAACCTTCGAGAATAGAGACGGCGATAGTTCCAGCAAAGACAGAACGAATGGCTTTCTTAAACGTCAAAGTTATATATTCATCATTCGAATCTAGTAATGGACTCCAAGAAATAAAGAGCCTTTTGAGCTTTGCGCCATCTCTAAGAAAATAGAACAAAGCGATCAAAAAGACTAGAGCATATCCAGCAATTTTGGCGAGACTAGAAAAGATAGTGTCAATATTTGAAAATGCCCATTCGAGTATGTCTTTCAGATAAGTGGTTATATTCAAAGAATCAAAAGAGTGCGCGGGCAAAATACCAAACACCATGTCAGAAAACAACTGTGACCCGCTATTCAAGGCGTCAATAACTTGTGATCTATTGGCCTCGTCAATCAACATGCCGTATAGATCTTGAATTTCAACATATATACTTCCAATCAATAAAAACAAAGGTACTAGAATAACGACCAAAACTAAGGTAACAGTAATCAGCGCCGACGTAGTTCTACCCAAAGATCCAAGACCAAATATTCTCAAAAGCCAACGATATACAGGATATACGACGACAGCTCCAGCGAGACTCAAAATGAGAGGGGTCAGAAATGGTAAAAATATGAGAGCGACAGCGATGACGGCTCCAAGTAACAAGATAAAAAAGAAATATGAGGATATGCGAGAATCCATGGTATTACATTACCATGAATTGTGAATTTTGTGAAATCAGCTGGTCTGACTCTTGAAAATGGCCCTACGCGCCATGGCACTTCTTGTATTTCTTACCACTACCGCACCCGTTCGACTCGCCCTCGACAAGCTCGGGCTCGCTCAGGGTGCTAAACCCCATGACACTTTTTATACTTCTTACCACTACCGCACGGGCATAATTCATTTCTTCCTATATTCTCTTTCTTCTCCACCGCCGAATTGTCTCCTCCATCTCCCGAACCAATCATCTGCGCGTTTTCATGAACCTCTTTTAGATTCGTCATCTCGTTCGCGTGAATCGCCTTACTGGCTTTGTCCTGTCCTATATTATTCGTGTCTGATGCTCTGGCACTATCGACCGGCATAATATGTGGCAAAATCTTTACCACTTGTTCTCTAGTCGCGTACTGCATCTCCTTGAACAGCCGTAAACCCTCTTTTTTGTACTCAACTAGAGGATCGCGCTGTCCATAAGCCCTCAAACTCACACTTGACCGCGTATAATCCATGACCTCGAGATGTTCCACCCAATACATATCAATCGTCTGCAATAGGATAATACGAATTGCCCTTAAGAATGGTTCGCGACCAAATTCTTTGATCTTCTGATCAACAATAAGCCGAGTGTCAGATTGATTTTCGGTAGACTGTGTCGCCTCAACGCGATATCTAGAAGCAAGTGCCACAGAAGACATCGGAGAAATATCTCTCGATACATCAATGATCTCAAACAACTCATTTTCCACATCTTCCAATGTTCCCAATAACAATTTCCTTCGTCTAGAATAGATCGACCCGCGTTGATGATTGATCACATCGTCAAATTCAAGTACATGTTTTCTGGAATCAAAATTGAAGCCCTCGATCTTCTCTTGCGCCGTCTCCAAAGCCCTGGAAATGATCCTGTGTTCAATCGCTTCGTCTTCTGCCATTCCCAACTTCCCCATCATGGATTTCAAAGTATCGGAAGCGAAAACACGCATCAGAGAATCTTCCAAGGAAACAAAGAACTGCGTCTCACCGGGATCACCTTGGCGACCAGAACGACCTCGGAGCTGATTGTCGATGCGTCTGGCTTCGTGACGTTCCGTGCCAAGCACAAAAAGTCCGCCAGCCGACTTGACCTCTTCGTACAATTCTGGTGTGTTGGGATTGCCTCCGAGCTTGATGTCTACGCCACGACCAGCCATATTAGTAGCAATAGTTACAGCGCCCTTTTTGCCAGCTTGCGCGATTATTTCACCTTCTCTCTCATGATTCTTGGCATTCAAAATCTCATGCGGAATACCTTCGGCTTTCAAAAACTGAGAAAGTAATTCATTTTTTTCAATAGAGACTGTGCCAATCAATATCGGCTGACCCTTGTCATGAAGCGCCTTCACTTTTCTGGAGATAGCCCTGTATTTGCCCAATTCGGTCCGAAAGATCTGATCATTCTGATCAAGACGAGTGGTCGGCTTATTGGTAGGAACGACATGAACTTCGAGACCATAGACTTTGAAAAACTCTTCGGAGGAAGTAGCCGCCGTTCCGGTCATACCTGACAATTTGGGATACATTCTAAAGAAATTCTGAAAAGTTATCGAAGCGTATGTCCGCGATTCTTGTTGGATACTAACGCCTTCCTTGGCTTCAATGGCCTGATGCAATCCTTCAGACCAACGTCTTCCGGGTTGCAAACGGCCAGTAAATTCATCGACAATGACTATCTCGTTATCTTTCACGACATATTCTTTGTCTCTATGATACAAAGCTTTGGCACGAATGGCCGTCTCCAAATGATGTACTGACTTTATCCCTTTGTCAGTATAGATGTTTTCTATGCCAAGAATCTTTTCTGCCTTAGTAATACCGGCATCAGTGAGAGAAATAGATTTGTGTTTTTCTTCCACTGTGTAATCTTCATCTGCATTAAATGATTTAACCATCGAAGCAAACTGTTTATAGATAGATTCCGCGTCACGCGTTGGCGCAGAAATGATAAGAGGCGTACGCGCCTCATCTATCAAAATAGAATCGATCTCATCGACAATAGCATAATTGAAATCTCTCTGACGCAATCGATCGGCACTGTATTCGAGATTGTCACGAAGATAATCAAAACCAAATTCGTTATTAGTGCCATAAGTGATATCGGCCATATAAGCTTCGTGTCTCGAGACTGGTCGCAAAAATTCATGAACGACTTTGAAAGCACCCAGTTCATCTCGTTTCTGATCGAGTGAGTCGGAGGTCTTGGAAGAACCAATACCACCATCTTGCTCCAATACAGGGCCCTTTGCCTCTTGTGATCGATGTTCCGGATCATAAATGAAACTAGATTCATGGTTGATAACGCCAACCGAAAGTCCCAAAAATGAATAAATCTGACCCATCCACACGGCATCACGACGCGATAGGTAATCATTCACCGTAACGATGTGCACGCCTTTTCCGGTAAGCGCGTTCAGGTAGGCTGGCAATGTAGCAACGAGAGTCTTCCCTTCTCCAGTTCTCATCTCAGATATTGCCCCAGAATGCAGAACCATTCCGCCGAGTAATTGCACATCAAAATGTCTTTGGCCAAGCGTACGCTTGGCAGCTTCTCGAACAACGGCAAAAGCTTCTGGCAATATTTCTTCTAAAATGCCACCGCTTTCATCTCTAACTTGTTTTGAATTGCCAGTTTCTCGAAATTGATAATTTGTTTTTTCTCTCTGGCTTGCGCTTTGTATCCTTTTTCGAAACTCTTCTGTCTTCGCCCTCAACTCATTGTCAGACAGCACCTTAATCGCATCTTCAAATGCGTTTATTTTGGCTACATTTGGTTGAAATTTCTTCAAACCACGAGTATGCGAGCCACCTCTCAATTTATCTAAAAATGACATAGTAGTAAAGGCACTTTAACACATTTTTGAGACAGAAAAAAGTAAAACCATAGAACAAAACAATTAGGAAACCGCCCACTCTACTTCTCCTTCAATCTCAATTCCTGTTTTATCTTTGACACACCGCATCAATTGCCTAGAAAAATTGAAAACTTCCGTGGCAGTCGCGCCGGACCAAGCAACAAGAACAAGTGCTTGCTTTTCATAAGTGCCGACATTACCAACGGTCAAACCCTTGGCGCCACAGACTCTGTCCAAAATCCAGCCAAGCGAAACTTTCATGCGACCATCAGATTCAGGGTAACCAGGTAGTTCCGGATATTTATTTTTTAGCTCCTTGAATTGTTCGGCGGTAACGATGGGATTCTTGAAGAAAGACCCAGCGGTTTTGTAATGTGTCCAATCTGGTAATTTATCTTTACGAATCTCAATAACCGCCAATCTGACCTCTTTTAGAGTCGGGTTTGAAATACGTCTCTTGGCAAAATATTCTTTGAGATCTTTATAATCAATTCGTACTCTACCATTTTTGATAAGTTTATAAGTCACTTCCAAAACAATGTAACGGCCCTTTTCGTGTTTGAATACACTATCTCTATAGGTAAACCTGCAATCTTCATTGGACAATTCAACAAACTTCATGTTTGTCACGTCTAGAACACGTACTTTCGATATCGTATCGGAAACATCAGTGCCATACGCACCAACATTTTGTACTGGCGAAGCCCCAACCGTGCCGGGAATAAATGATAATCCTTCGAGTCCATAAAGCTCTCTAGAAACACAATTTTCCACAAGACTGTCGAAGTTTTCACCGGCCGCCGCTATTGCCAATACTTCGTCAGCTACACCGCTGTCGTCGAATCTAACCCCCATCATTTTCATATGTACAACGAGACCTCGATACCCGGAGTCAGGAAAAATCAGATTTGACCCGCCACCAACAATCAATATCGGTAGCTCTCTATCTTGTGCGAACTTTACCGCCGAGATCAAATCGCCCTCATTCTCCACGGCACAAAAATACTTGGCTGGACCACCTATTTTGAAGGTCGTATAATCGGCCATTTTTATGTTTTCCTGAATAGTCATAAATACTACATTGCTAAAATCTCATGAGATCCAAGCAAGATATCAATAAAAATACATCGTTTGTATTTTATCAAATAACCTGTGGATAACCTCCTTGCTCTTTTGTCTCATTCATGTTAATATATTCGCGTGAGTGCCCAAGTGGGCAATTCCAGTAAATGTTTCGCAAAGTGCCTCCCTCGGAGGCCTTTTGCGTTAATATAAATCCAGTCTATTTTCTTGGTTTGCAAATAAATTTGTACTATAATGAGAAGAGATTGTACCCTGTGATGGCGGCGGTTGTACTCACATAAATTTAAACATTTTATCTGGAGCTCACACCCGTCGCCATCACTGGGTAGAATTAACTATTTCTGGATCTCTTTTATCGTAGCGTCTATTTGCTCTTTTAGCTCAGGGTTGTCTTTTTCTATGGATCGCAAGGTCGCAATTGCCGCTGATATCATACCGGCAGAATATTGAGTCTGCGCCAACTGTGCGCGAATATTAACATCCGATGGGTTATCCGCTATCAACTTTTTGTATACAGTAATTGCTTTATCATATTTCTTCAGAGAAGAATAAACTCCCGCCATCTGCAAAGTCTCAAATATAGTCAAGTCGTTATCAAACATCTCTCTGGCCAAGGCCTCTTTATTGTCAACTACAAGAGCAATAGCATACATCGATCTGGCTTGGCTAAAATCTGGCGCCGACTCGTAAGCCTGCTTCAAGAGAGCAACCCCCTTTTCTGTATCACCAGAATTCAAGTAATCAGATGCCAATTCGAAAATTATTGATTGTTTGTCTGGGCTCAACTCATGAGCTTTCTCCAAAAATTGTCGCGCTTGATCCATCTGCCCGATTTGATTCATCAGCGAGCCGGCCAAAGTATATATACGCGCGTCTTTTGGAGTAGCAGTAATCTGGGCTTGGACTTCCCTCATAGCCAGAGAAAAATAGGCCTGCTTGGTTGGACCGGGTATTTGCTGATTTGAAATTACGTTTGAAGTACACGATAGTATTTGCTCACGGATCTCTTGGTTAGCGACGTACGCGTTAACTTTAAGCGCCCTATCAAACAAAGTGGCATCCGGATAAATGCCCGGCTGTTGACTGTTGGCGCAAGATCGAAGTGCCGAAATGAGTCGCGTATTTGCTTGGATGACTCTAACATTAAAGAAATAAACCGTTGCAAGCAAAAGCACAATAACAATTGGCGCCACGACATATTCTGCAACATCATTGCTCACTGGATTTTTGCCAAGCCATTTTATACTTTGCCCCTCTTTGAATGAACTGACAAAACCCAGCATGGCAAAGAACAAGACATAGCTAGCCAAGTTATCAAAGACGAAGACATTGTGGATAGCGTAAGCCACCAATAGCCCTGTAAATATACTTTTTTCTTTGATTCCAAGTGGCGATTTCCATACGGCAAATAGAAAGAGAACATAAAGAGCCAAGTAAGCGACCAGACCAATAAATCCAGAAGCCACTAACCAATCCAGAAAAACACTATGAGCTCTATCAAACCATTGTTCCTGCCCATACATCTCGGGAGCATAGTTGGCGTTGAAAATATAATTGAAGTTCTCTTGACCCCAGCCAAGAATCGGTCTTTGCATTGCGCCCTCTAGAGCCATTGGCCAAATGTAGGCACGGGCTTGTTTCTTTACTTCGCTCAATGAGATCGTGGCTAGACGTTTGAGCACTTGGTTGTTTTGGATGAAAGAAGCCGAACGATTGAACCAGAAGATAACTCCCAAAAGGACGATAAAACCCACTAGTCCCGCACAAACCCACCGCCACTTTTTCATCTCGCCTTTGCCGAAAATAGAGTACAACAAAAGCGCCAATATTAGTCCGCCAATAAGTCCCAGAATGGTACCACGAGTTTGTGTTTGGAAAATTATGAAGGCGAACAAAATAGCGAGAATCGGGTAGGCCCATTCTAAGAACCGCCAGTTGGCAATCTTCTTGGCTTTGGCCACAAAGAACAAGTAACTAGAGATAAATACATGGAACAACATATATATAGCCATGTAAGCAGAGTTACCGAGAGAGGCATCGAGACGAGTGCCACTTTGATGAATGTCAAACCAACCAAACAATTGACCTACGCCATATAAAGCAATAATCAATGCGATAAATAAAGAAAAGTTAAACCATCGATGCCACAAGCGTCTGCCAGCCTCGCCATGACCGAACAGACTTGTGGCGATCATGAAGAATGCCCAAAGATGAATAATGGTTATCCAACCTTCCATACGCTCAAAATTCGACCAAAAGCTACGGAGAGGATTGACGCCGAGAAGATCTGCTAAAAGAGCGACGATGGCAAACAACGTCACTCCAATGGTGAGGGGGGTCAACCTTGGTCGGTATTTGGCGTCTAGAAAAGCCAAAACAATCCATGAAGCAAAGGCGACTTCAATAATGAGACGGAAATACAGAGCCTTGCCGGTTATAAAGGGGAAAAAATATGAATCAACGACAATTAGCGGGAAAATGGGGATAAGAAAAAAAACAACAAGAGAGATGTAATAAGATATTTTTTTCATTTTTGCTGTGATGCCCTCGCGTCTTTTCATTCACGTGTGGACAAAAATTCAGAGGGAATTTAAACTTAAAATAATTTGTTGATAATAAATATACACGTAATGCACCATATACTACCCTATAATGTGAAACCACTCAACAATGACAAAAAAACATGCTAATATTGACCGCATGGCAACAAATGTTCTAGTAATCAGGACAAAAAAGATATTTAGCCTGCGAGATCTCAGGGAACTGTGGATTTATAGAGAATTATTATATTTTTTCTCCTGGCGCGACCTAAAAGTGCGATACAAGCAAACAGCCATCGGGGTTGCGTGGGCTATATTCCAACCATTTATCACCATGGTCGTTTTTACAGTTTTTTTTGGTGAACTAATAAAAGTACCATCTGATGGAGTACCATACCCTATTTTTGTTATTGTGGGATTGCTTTTCTGGCAGTTTTTCTCAAGCGCCCTTTCAGATACCAGCAATGCATTGGTTAATAATCAAGCAATCATTACAAAGGTATATTTTCCTAGACTTATACTCCCAATCTCTGTAGTCTTGACAAAATTGATAGATTTTGGGATCGCATCATTCATCTTAGTTGGCATGATGATCTATTACGGATATACACCAAATGCTATTGGTTTATTGTTATTGCCCCTTTTACTTCTCATTACCTTTATGGCATCAACTGGAGCCGGGCTATTCCTAGCAGCCATCAACGTCAAATATAGAGACGTACGATATGCACTACCGTTCCTTATACAAATTCTTCTATTTGTAACTCCTGTCATATATCCCGCCAGTATCACTGGTGCATATTCCAAATTCCTAGCCATAAACCCGATGATGGGAGTCATTCAGAATGCTCGCGCAGCATTACTAGGTACTGCACCGATTAACTGGACATTGATAGGAGCTTCGTTTATAGGTACTTCTGTAATGTTACTCGTCGGTATATATGTATTTAAAAAGACTGAGAGATATTTTGCGGACATTATCTGAAATTAGAAATTAGAAATTTTTATTTTGACGTTTACATTTTAAATTGATATGAATCCCGTCATCGAAGTAAAAAACATAGGCAAGAAATACAATATCATCCACGAACAAGGACGCTATCTTGCCTTGCGTGATGTCCTCATGAATGTGTTGAGGTCCCCTTTTTCGATTCTGAAGTCAAAAGTCAAGCGGGCAACAGGTCTCGAAAAGAAAGAGGAATACTGGGCATTGAAAAATATCAACTTCACAGTCAACAAAGGTGAGGTGATTGGCATCATAGGCAGAAACGGCGCAGGCAAATCAACTTTACTGAAGATCCTATCACAAATCACTCCCCCGACAACCGGCGAGGTTAGGATCACTGGCCGCGTCGGTTCACTCCTTGAGGTTGGTACCGGTTTCCATCCTGAACTCACAGGCAGAGAAAATATTATGCTGAATGGGGCAATACTCGGCATGACCAAGAAAGAGATCATAAAGAAATTCGACCAGATAGTTGAGTTTGCCGGCATAGAAAAATTCCTAGACACCCCAGTCAAATATTATTCTAGTGGAATGTACGTGCGTCTCGCCTTCTCTGTCGCAGCTCACATGGAACCGGACATTCTCATAATCGACGAGGTTCTCGCCGTTGGCGACACAGAATTCCAGAAAAAGTGTTTGGGTAAGATGGATGAGATAACGAAAAAAGAAGGTAGGACAATACTATTCGTCAGTCACAATATGGGAGCCATAGAGCAGTTGTGTAACAGATGTATCTTACTAGAAAACTCGGGAATAAAATTGACTGGTGAGACACAAAAAGTAATTGATTCTTATATCACCAACCGAAGAGAAAATACGCCGGCTGATTTTTCATATAGACTAAACCCTAACAAGGATGCCGGGATAACAAAGATATCAATACTTAATAAAGAGCAGAATCTATCTTCGAAAATACCTCTATCAGAACCGTTCACCATAGTGATAGAGTATGAGTTCTTGAGACCGATAAACAATGCGCTACTGATAATCATATTCTACTTTAGAAACGAATACTTGTTCCTGTCAGCAGAGTCGGATGAAACCATGAAATTGAAAGATTACCTGCCGGGTAAATACATAACCAAAGTGAGTATCCCCGCACACTTGTTCAACGTTGGTCACTATACGTTTGAGGTCGCCATCCATAGACCATATGAGATCGATTTTGATCGAAAGACTAATATAGATCTTGAGATCCTAGATATCAATGATCCAAAATCAGTAATATTTAGGGGTAACAAATTTGGTCCGTTGTCAGTCATCCTAAGTTATGACACGGGATATCTAGGATTAACAAAATGAATTTTCTGGGTAAGATCATAATTATCGGCTGTGGGATATCGGGCATTACTTTGGCAGAAAGATATGCTAACGTCCTAAAAGAAAAAGTCCTAATACTAGAAAAGAGAAACCATATCGGTGGTAATTGCTTTGACTTTGAAAATAGTGATGGAATACTGGTGCCAAAATATGGCCCGCATTTCTTTCATACCAACCATGGAAGCGTCTGGTCTTATGTAAACAAGTTCACAGAATGGTACCCGTACGAGCATCGTGTATTAAGTTATGTTGATGGTCAGTTGGTACCAATACCAGTTAATATCAACACCGTAAACAAGATATTCGGGGTAAACATACTAACAGAGACTGAGATGAAGATGTGGTTAGAAAAAAATAGATATAAAATTTCAAACCCCAAAAACAGTGAGGAGTCTGCGCTGAGACGGGTAGGAAAGGTCCTGTATGAAAAGATGTTTATGAACTATACAAAAAAACAATGGGATATGTACCCGTACGAGCTCGATCCATCAGTGATGGATCGAATCCCAGTTAGGAATAATTTCGATGATAGGTATTTTACAGACAAATACCAGGCAATGCCCAAACATGGGTATGCGAAGATGTTTGAACGAATGTTAGATAATGATAATATCGAAGTTAGACTGAATACAGATTACACAAAGATAAAGGATGAATTAAAAGGATACTCCAAATTGTTTTTCACTGGTCCAATAGATCAATATTTCGAAAATAAATATGGTAAATTACAATATAGATCACTACAATTTGAATATGAGACTTATCAAACAGAATATTTCCAGAAATCCACACAGATAAATTACCCAAACGACAATGATTACACGAGGATTACAGAACCAAAACATGCAACCGGGCAAAAAAACGCCAAGACAACAATCATCAAAGAATATGCAACATGGGATGGTGAACCGTTTTATCCGATCCCAAATAAACAAAACCAGGCAATCTTTGAGCAATATCAAAAAGACACAGGGATGTTGGAAAAAGAGGGCGTACATTTTGTTGGACGATTGGCAAACTATAAGTATTTCAATATGGATCAAGCGTTTGAAAATGCTCTAGAATTATTCAAAAAGACATCATGAAAATAACTTTCTTTTTTACAGAATTTGGTAAATCAGGGGGGCCAATCATCCATTATAATTTTATGAATGGCTTAATTAAGAAAGGTCATAGTGTATACGCGGTGACAAGAAATGAAAGTATCAAATGGTATATAGACGCACAAAATGATTTCATCAACCGACCAACATCTAGAAACAATATAAGACGACTAGCGAAAAAAATCTATGTAATATTAAAAAAAATGGAACACTTCATTTCATCCAAGATCATTGGAAAAAATAAGCCAGACACCACGGCACGGGACGTTATAGATAAAATATCCAAATCATTGATCGAAAATTATAAAAAGCTCAACATCGACAGTGATATCCTAGTCGCATCACATACCTTTACCGCCGACGCCGTGTTCAAAATAGGTATGAACAAGAAGAAGATAGTGATGTACAACATGCATTTTGAAGAATTAATGGCCGAGAAAGAACTCGACAGAGCCGAGATACGAATGTTGAACTACCTACCATTCAATCACATTTCCCTCTCTACATGGCTATACAAGATGTTTGAATACAATTATGGAATAAAATCGGAGATAATCACGCCTGGTATCGATAGTAATATATTCGACAACCGGCCAAATATTGAGAAATATACCAGTGCCAATAAAATAAAATTGATAACCTATTGTGATCCATATAGAAGGTTCAAAGCTATAAACCAACAAATAGACATATTGAAAAAAATATATGAAAAAAATAATAATATTGAAATATTAATATATGGAAATGACCCAAAAACTGATCTATTCCCATATAAATTTTTAGGTTGGATCTCTCAATCACAGCTGTCAAAATTTTACGCCGAATCCCATGTATTATTATCATTCTCGTGGTATGAATCTTTTCCACTGCCACCGATCGAAGCAATGGCCTGTGGTTGTACTGTGGCCGCTGGAAAATACGGGACCAGTGACTATCTAATAGATGACTACTCCGGAATAGTCATCAACCCATTCAACATCGAAGAGAGTGCCAATAAGATATGTGATCTAATCAATAAACCTAAACTCATGTTTTCCCTGGCATCAAATGCATATAATACTTCACGCAAATTTGTATGGGAAAAACAGATCGACAAGATGAACAGCTTTTTGTCAGGATTAAAGTCACCAGAATTGGTAGACATAGGTAAGATCCAACATGGTAATCTAGAAGAACTAGATAAAATATATCACTGATCAATAAATATGAAAGTATCGATTTGCATTCCTACATACAATCAGACAAAGTGCCTCAGAAAGACTCTAGATTCTATCTCGATCCAAGATTTTAAAGATTACGAAATAATCATCACTGATGACTCAATCGATGATAGTGTTGAAAAGATACTTATGAAATATGATTTCGGTGATAGACTAAAATATTTCAAAAATAGATCTACTCTCGGTAGTCCGAGCAACTGGAACAAGAGTCTGCAACTAGCCTCTGGTGAATATATAAAGATAATGCACCATGATGATTGGTTTTCAAAGACAGATAGTCTGAGAAAATTTGTTTGTATCTTAGATGAATCACCTCGATCAGACTTTGCATTCTGTACTTCACTCTCATCAAAGTCAACCGATACTACTATCGATCGACAACCCAAACCAGTGCCAAAAAAATTAGTTTGGAGATCAAGAGATCTAGGTCGTGGTCTATTGATAAACAATATCATAGGAGCACCAAGCTCTACCATATTTAGAAAAAATAAATTATTTTTTGACCTCAATACTAAATGGCTTGTTGATGTAGATTTCTATATGCAAGCGCTTCGTAGTAATGATAATTTCATATACATAGATGAACCATTGGTGATAATAAACGAAACTCCCGGATCTCGAGTGACGGATAGCTGTAGAACAGCAGATGTAGAATTCAAAGAATGGTTATATGTATACAATAAATATTGGCCACGAGACATGTTCAATATAAAAGAATTGAGGTTTATCCGAATACTTCTCGATATATACAACCTCGACTCTATACAAAAAGTCGAGAAAATCTCTGCAATCACTCCTAATAGAAAGACGCTGATTTTATTGATCTTTGTTAACAAAATAATACGTTTAGTCAGACCTCATATCAAATAAAACAGCGTTCCTAGTTTCGACAGCTAACGAATGTTCCAATCTATTCTTCCAGCCTAAAGCTTGATAATGATTAAAGACAATTTCGTCTGGAGAGACCTCGGCCACCAATCCTCCATCCAGCACTTCGTGAATGCTTTGGGTCTTTATCCGCGTAGTGTTGACAATGAGTTTTTTAGAGCTGGTCGGCACGGATTCTGATCGCAAGAAACTCCTAACGACACCCTCTCTTTCGGCCTTTACGCGATCTTCCGCCGTCCCCCCAAAGAGATATCCTGAGACTTGGATGGCTACAACTTTCGTATACCGATCGATAATGGTGCGTATATTGATCCTGCCCGGCGAGTAGAAATATTCATCTACATCACAAGCCAAGACCCATTCAGTCTCATGAGCATATTTGTATAACACATGATGAATCTGTGATATCTGCGTGTAATAATGTGCATCAGTAGGCCAGAATGGCTTAAGTCTATAATCGTAAAGATGGTATTCATATGGCCATGATATATATGTAACTATCCCCTTCTCTATATAAAGAGAGACTGTTTTTTTTATCACATCATCGCCAGAATTGTTGTCATATATATAAAAATGTTGAACACCAATTCTCAAATTATGTTCAATCCATTCGACCAAATATCTTGCTTCATATTTGATCAAAGTCGAGATTGACAATTTATAAAGCCTTTCAGAATTTATAATATTCGGAAGGTTGCCACGATAAAGCACTCTCCACTTCTCTTTGATAAAGATATTAAATTCCATACAATTCTTTAAATCATCTGGTACCTTATACAGAACGATAAGACAACTTTTCTCTGGTTCATCTACTATAGTCGCGTATTCACTGATAATGATATGACCGCCACTCACAAAGTTACAATAAGAATTTATGAAAGAATTGTGTGAATAATAAGGTGCTATGACACAAACAGAATCTTCTTTTTTGCTTACGAACACATCGTAGATTACAGGCATACCAAAAATATTTTTTACCAATCTATATATTTTTAGGCCTGGAAATAAATATCGTCCATAAGCAATATATCGGCATATTTTCCAAAAGCGATTCATCATGATACTATTATTATACTATCCTCTTTGATGAGAAAGAAGATGAGTATTTGTCTGTTAACATCATTATTTTATGGTAGATGAAAATATAATAATAGTAAAAATAAAAGCAGGACTAGGGAATCAGATGTTCCAATATGCATTTGGTCGCGCACTAGCATTGAGGTCTGGGGCCATACTTAAGCTCGACCTACAAGAATGGAAATCAGGTAATAAAGACATAGATCCGTATGGTCTAGACAATTTCAATATTGTAGAGAATATAGCCTCTGATGAAGAGATTGCGCAATATAGATACCCTCATGGATTACTTTCCAGATACATTGAAAAGATAAGAATCAAACTCCGCATGTTTAACGTGAGCTATATCCCTAGGATGACACAGGTCAGAAAAAATAAATACCGAGATGGTTACTGGCAATCGGAAAAGTATTTCGCAGATTTTTCAGAGCAGATACAAGATGACTTCACTTTAAAAAAAACGATTAGTAGTGACCACGGACGATTAATGTCAGACATGATCAGATCGATCAATAATAGTACCTCTGTACATATACGAAAAGGCAAAATAGCTATTGAGGGCATGAGCCACCCATTTTTTGGAATCGTCACTGAAAAATATATAAGTGAGGCTATTAAATATATAACTAATAGAGTTGGATCGGACGTCCACTTATTTATATTTTCAGATAATATAGATCTGGTAAAGTCGGACCGCAACATAAAATCCCCAATTACCCTTGTCTCTGATCCATCATTGTCGGCTTGTGAAGAAATAATACTTATGAGTCTCTGCAAGCACAACATCATCGCTAATAGCACATTCAGTTGGTGGGGTGGGTGGCTCAACAAAAATCCAGACAAGATAATCGTCGCCCCCAAAATGTGGTCAAGAAAAAATGACTTCGTATTCAAAGATCTCATCCCTCCAAGATGGGTTAGGATATGACAACAATCATTGCTTATAATACTTTCCGCAACTACCTAACAAATATCCTAGCACTATGAATCGCGCCCAAATTCGTATAGTATATAGACTTGATGGTATTTTGTGAATTAATAAACCATACAGTAGACCTATATAAAATGGACAGATTAAAAACAACGCTTGCCCAATTTACCATTGTACGAGTCGTGTACTTTTTTCTGATATGGCTATATAGATTCCCCGGCTATCTATATGATTATGTAAAGTTTGTAAGCATGACTCAGAAAAACAAGAGGCTCTCTGCAAGCATCTTCCGCCTCTACCCTCGCCTTTTGGACAACACAGGAAAGACCCACTTCGACCCTCATTATACTTACCACCCCGCGTGGGCTGCTCGTATAGTGGCGAGAACCAAGCCAAAAAAACATGTGGATATATCGTCCAAATTGCATTTCAGCACATTAGTTTCAGCATTCGTGCCCGTCGAATTTTATGATTATAGACCAGCAGATGTTCGACTTGAAAATCTTAAATGTCGAGAAGCAAATTTAATGTCTTTGCCTTTTGATACAAACAGTATTGACTCACTATCTTGTATGCATACCTTAGAACATATTGGTCTGGGGCGATATGGCGATCCCCTAGATCCTGAAGGCGACATAAAAGCTGCCAAAGAATTGACTCGTGTACTGAAAATCGGCGGAAATTTTTTGTATGTTGCCCCTATCGGTCGTCCTCGGATAGAATTCAATGCGCACAGAATATATTCATTTGAGCAAGTCATGTCACTATTTTCCGGTCTTCAGCTAAAAGAATTCTCTATGGTACCAGATGATTTCAAAACATATGGTTTGGTAAAAAACGCAGACAAAGAAACCGTGAAGGACCAATCATGTGCCTGTGGATGTTTTTGGTTTACCAAGACTTTTTAAATTTATGATTATTTCACCGATTATCCTCTTTGTCTATAATCGTCCTCGTCATACCAAGATGACAGTCGAAGCACTTCAACAAAATACCTTGGCCAGCCAAAGCGAGCTCGTCATCTATTCAGATGGACCGAAAAATGCAGAGCACTTGAGCGCAGTCTCCGAAGTCCGGCAATACTTGCGGGGAATCGGCGGTTTTAAATCCGTGAGGATAGAAGAAAGCGAAGTAAATAGAGGACTGGCGAATTCAATCATCAAAGGAGTAACGGAGACGGTTTCCCGTTTTGGAAGAGTGATAGTCCTCGAGGATGATATGATAACATCTAAATACTACCTAGAATACATGAATAATGGACTGAACATATACGAAAACGAAGAAAAAGTCGCAAGCATTCATGGCTACATATATCCGGTCGAAAAGGAGCTTCGCGACATCTTCTTCATCAGGGGGGCAGATTGCTGGGGTTGGGCGACATGGAAAAGAGCATGGGATTTTTTCGAAAATGATGGTCGCAAACTTTTGAACGAGCTGTGGGATAGGAAATTAATTCACGAATTTGATTTTTCTGGCACTTTTCCGTTTTCAAGGATGCTTAAAGCCCAGATAGAGGGAAAAAATGATTCGTGGGCCATACGCTGGTATGCTTCTGCTTTTTTGAAAGACATGCTGACATTGTATCCAGGAAAATCACTTGTATTTAATACCGGTTGCGACGGATCTGGTACACATTCAGGACAGACAGGAAACATGAACGGAATAAACGATGTTCACGATGTACGAATAAATATCTCTAAAATAGATCCTATCGAAGACAGGAACGCCAGACAGATTATGACTAACTATTTTCGAAGACAAAAAGAGCCACTATGGACAAAAATTCGTAGAAAAACACGTGAAATATTCAAATTATCATGAAAACTATTATTAAAACAATCTTACCTGGATCATTTCTAAGATTTGTAAGAAATCAACGCTATGGATATTTTGGACCATACCGCGACTGGCATACTGTAAAGAAGATGACTACTGGCTATGATGATCCGATCATATTGGCGAAGGTCAAAGACTCCCTGATGAAGGTCAAGATAGGTCAAGTCGCATATGAACGCGACTCAGTGACTTTTGATTCTATCCAATATTCCTGGCCTCTCTTAGTCGCTCTATTGATGATCTCCGGTGAAAATGAAAACTGCCTAAGTCTCATAGATTTTGGAGGATCTCTGGGTAGCTCATATTTTCAAAATAAGCAGTTCCTAAAGCATTTAAAGTCAGTAAGCTGGAATATCGTTGAGCAGCCAAGCTTTGTTGCGGCTGGAAGATCTAGTTTCCAAGACCATTCTCTGCACTTTTTTGAAAATATTGATCAGTGTATGACTACCGAGAAACCTTTTGCTATATTACTTTCAAGCGTGGTTCAATATATCGAAAGTCCTTATGACCTTCTTCAAAATATCATGAGCTACGGATTCAGATATATTATTCTGGACAGAACTATATTTTCGAAGGACGGCAGTAATTTCGTGACGCTCCAGAAAGTTCCGCCCCAAATATACAAGGCAAGCTATCCATGCTGGTTTTTGAGCGAATATAAATTTCGTGAAATGATAAACGACAAATATGATGTCATTGCGGATTTCGATGCACTCGGAGGTGAGATAAAACAGAATAATCTAAGGGCGGTACATAAGGGATATATTCTTAAACACAAATAATCATGCATATTTTTTGTACGCTATTTGATAAGAACTATCTGTTCAGAGGAGTAACCATGTATAACTCGTTACTTAAGGAATGTCCGTCATTTACTCTTTATATATTATGCATGGATGAGACAAGCTTGTCGTTGCTCCAAAATTTACATCTCAAAAATGTGAAACTGATAAGCTCGGTTGAATTCGAAGACGACAGATTGAAAGCCGTCAAGAAGAATCGAACACCTACAGAATATTCGTGGACTTGTGCCGCAAACCTCTGCTCATACATGCTGAAGCGTATACCTGAAAGAGATCTTATCACCTACGTTGACGCAGACACTTATTTCTACAACGATCCCGAACCGCTCTTCAAAGAGATTGCCGATTCGTCAATTGCGATCATCGAACATCGATTCACTGGATTTAGACAACGGTTTCAAAAATACTTGGGACGATATAACGTATGCTGGGTTAGTTTTCGAAATGATCCCAATGGTATCGCATGTTGTGAGTGGTGGAAGGATAAAGTCCTTGATTGGTGTTATGCGTATTTTAAGGATGGAATGATCGGTGATCAACACTATCTCAACGATTGGACCGAAAAATTTCAGGGAGTTCATATCATCAGACACGAGGGTGCCGATGTAGCTCCCTGGAATATAGAGAATCATAAAGTTGTTCTCCGTAACGGAAAAATCTGTATTGGTCAATTCCCTCTTATTTTCTATCATTTCCACAATTTTTCTCTTGTGTCTGAAACACGATTTATTCCAATAACTGCATACTTCATCCCAAAATCTGCCTTAAAATATATCTACTCAAAATACACAGTTGCTCTCACTGCAACAATAAGGTTTATCCATGACAAAGATCCTCAATTTCAGTTCGGATACAAACGAGCGAAAGTCAAATCACTGATCGCTCGAAATCTATTTAGAATTAGACTTTTTGCGTATTTATATATAAGATATGATTATTACAAACTCAAAAAGACAGCCAGGAATATAATATGAAAAAGCGGATTTTAGTAACAGGCGGACTGGGATTTATCGGAAGCTATTTTGTGAGTCTCTTACTTGAAAAGGGCTATCATGTCATAAATATCGACAAGCAGACTTACGCCGCAAGAAAAGATCTCGATTTTTTCAAAGAAAAAAACTATGAATACATAAATGATGACATTTGCACGATGAGGCAGATTCCGGAAAACATTGATTGGGTTGTCAATTTCGCAGCGGAGACGCATGTCGATAACTCTATCTTGGCAAATGATGTTTTTTTGCAGACAAATATTTACGGTGTCTATAATCTACTTGAGCTTATCAGGAACCGCAAAGAGAACAACAGACCGAAATTACTGCACGTATCCACTGACGAAGTATACGGCGATATATTGAAAGGAAGTAGGAGAGAGAGTGACATTCTCTTCCCTTCAAACCCATACTCCGCTACAAAATCTGCTGCAGAACAACTTATTTATGCCTGGGGTAGAACGTACGGCGTGAAATACATAATATGTAGAAGTAGCAACAATTATGGATACGGTCAGCATGAAGAAAAATTGATACCGAGAACAGTTGCGTTGACATTTCGAGATACAAAAATGACAGTTCACGGTGACGGATCATATTGCAGAGAATGGACATATGCAGGAGACAATTGTTCTGCGATTTTGCTTGCAATAGAAAAGGGGAAATGCGGAGAAATTTATAATATCTCTTCCGGTGAAATGCTAACGAATCTTGAGATTGTGAAGAAGATATTATCAGTAATGGATAAGCCTGAAGATCACTTTGAATTTGTACAGAATAGGACTGGCCAAGACGTGAGGTACAGCATCGATTCAAGTAAAATACGTGAGCTTGGATGGAAGCCGATGATAGATCTAAAAAAATATTTGCCTGAATTGATCAAAATCTATCAAAATAGAAATGGTAAATGACTTCTATAAAATAATTGAATATAAATACTTTGATTCAAAGAACGGCACTTTGGTCGCGTTCGAGAATAATTCACTTCCCTTTGAGATAAAACGTGTTCTCATCATTAAAGATATGAAAAATGCGGACATCCGAGGAGGTCATACTCATCATAAGACACGACAGCTACTTTTTGCAATTTCTGGATCATGTACAGTAACCATATTTGACGGTAAAAACAAAGACACGGTGCGTCTCGATTCTTTCAATAAGGGCATTCTTCTCGAACCCTATGTTTGGCATACAATGGAAAATTTTGAAAGTGGGACAGTTCTTTTGGTTCTTGCCGACAGTATATACAACGAGAAAGACTATATTAGGAATTACGACGACTTTTTGGTATTTGTTGAAAAACAAAAATGACCATCCCATTTTGTAATCTCAAGAAAGAATGGAGTTTCTTTGAAAGACGATTCACTTCAAAGCTGATAATTTTTGGCAAGACTGGCTCATATGTACTCGGAGAAGAGGTGGAGAATTTCGAGCAAGAGTTTGCCAGATATTTGGGATATAAATATGTATCAACTGTCTCGAGCGGGCTCTCCGCTCTTGAAATATCCTTGCGAGCTATGGGAATCGCTGCTGGCGATGAAGTCATCACTGTATCCAATTCTGCAGTGGCAACGAGTCTTGCTATTTCAAATGTGGGCGCAAAACCTGTATTTTGTGATATTCGAAAGGATTTTCTTATCGACGTAACAAGAATCGAAAATCTAATTACACCAAAGACTCGCTGTATATTACCGGTACATTTGTTCGGAAGGATTTGCGATATGAAGGAGATAAACCGGATAGCTAAAAAGCACTCTTTAAAAGTCTTAGAGGATGCGTGTCAAGCTCACGGATCAGCATTCGGTGGCCCATCAGGTATAAACACCAAGGCTTTCAGTTTCTATCCAACAAAAAATCTTGGTGCAATGGGTGAAGGTGGGGCTGTTGCGACAAATGACAAAAATATCGCTGAATTCGTGAGATCATATAGAAACTATGGTCAAAATGGTAGATATTATCATGTGATCAAAGGCACAAATGCCAGGATGGACCCACTTAAATGCGCTCTCCTTCGAATAAAATTGAAGAAGTTAGATTTATTTATTTTCAAAAGACGCTATATAGCATCGAAATATATTGACAAACTCAAAGATTGTTCATTTCTTTCAGTGGCCGATTTCGATAAAGATTCTTCATACCATTTATTTGTCATCCGTGTTTTAGGAGAAAATAGAGACAAATTAATGCAACACCTTCATAATTCAGGAATAGAGACTTTGATACACTACCCCACGCTCATACATAAACAACCTTGTTATAAAGATGAATATATAGATACCAATCTCCTCCTATCAGAACAATACCAGCGGGAGATTATTTCACTACCATGCTATCCATTCTTGAAACAGTCAGAACAGTCGACTATCATAAAAGCAATCAAGAATTTTGATCCAATATTATGATAATCATTCATCTAAGTGGTGGACTCGGCAATCAGATGTTCCAATACGCTTTTGGGAGAGCACTTGCACTACGATACGGCTACGAGTTGAAGCTTGATGCGAACTATTACAATAGTCAGAAATGTTTAAATAGCGCTGTGCCTAGATCTTATATGCTTGGGAGTTTTGATATCAAAGCTGACTTGGCTTCTCCGGAAGAAGTAGCAAAATTGAATACTTTTTCCAAAAAAGTGATCCGGAAGATAAAATATAAGATTTTCGGCCCACCTAAGGCTTCTTTATTTGAAGAAAAGGAATACCGGAATAAGGATGAAAACTACTATGTCGGAGTATGGCAAAATGAAAGATATTTTAAAGATTTTGCTGAGAATATTCGTGGCGATTTTCATCTCAAATATGAGATGTCGCCCCAAGCAAAAAAACTCGCGCAGATGATCGACGCTGACAAATTTTCTGTATGCTTACAAGTCCGCAGGGGTGACAACGCGAACAATCCTCCGAGCATGAAGTCATTTGGCTGTCCCGATTTAGAATATTATATACCAGCGATCAACTTGGTGAAGCAGCAAATGTTAAGAAATGGACAAAGTGGCCTATTGAGATTATACGTGTTTTCCGACGATATCGAGTGGGTGAAGAACAATCTCCATTCAGAATTTGATACTATATATGTGTCGGATTCTGGCGTGAAGACACAGGAAGAGATAACACTGATGAGTAAATGTAGACATAACATTATTTCCAATAGCACCTTCGGCTGGTGGGGCGCCTGGCTCAATCCAAAACATGATAAGATAGTAGTCGCACCAAAACAGTGGGCACTCAAAAATACTGAGGGTTACCGTAATATCACTCCTGCGGGTTGGATTAGAGTATAATTTTTAAATCTGCTAGACTAAAATCATGATTATCATAAAGCTCACTGGCGGACTGGGAAATCAAATGTTCCAATATGCTTTCGGTCGATCTCTCTCTGTCGGGAGTAATCTCAATATCAAATACGATATCAGCTGGTATACCACTAGGGATCAGTTATCATTCGAAAAAGAAACACCCAGAAAATATACCCTCGACAAGTTCAACGTCCACATTCAGATTGCCAGCGCAGAGGAATCAAAATTGCTAAATCCCTCCTGGAAAAAAATTCTACGAAAAATCTCGAGAAAGATAAGAATGGGCACATCGAGAAATGAGCAAAAGATAAGGAACAACTCTTATTTAGAAGGGGCCTGGACGAGTGAGAAACATTTTATTGGGTTCAAAGATATTATCAGAAATGATTTTACTTTAAAGAATACTCCATCTAAAGAAACAATCGCGTCTAAAAATCTCATACGATCATCCTCGCCATCTGTCTCTGTGCACATACGCCGTGGCGACTATGTAACCGACCAAAAGACAAAAATGTACCATGGACAGTGCGACATGTCTTATTACGAAAAAGCAATCGAGACAATATCGTCTCGAATAAAAGTAAATGTCCACGATTTGAATGTATTTGTCTTTTCGGACGATATAGAGTGGTCAAAAATAAATATGAAATTACCGGCAAGATTAAATTTTGTCTCCAATATGGAAATCCCTGACTACGAAGAAATATATCTCATGAGCCTCTGCGACCATCACATAATCGCCAACAGCACATTCAGCTGGTGGGGCGCCTGGCTCAATCCAAAACATGATAAGATAGTAGTCGCACCAAAGAGATGGTCAATAAAACAGAGTCACCTTTATGGAGATGTCGTGCCTCCCGAATGGCTAAAGATATAATTCGCCTCTAAGTATTTTCTGATACAATATTTAGACAAACATCCTTCATGAACACCAACCCAACTATTTCCGTCATAATGCCCGCCTTCAACCGCGAAAAATACATTGCCGAAAGTATGCGCAGTGTTCTCACCCAGACTTTCAAGGACTTTGAATTGATCGTCATTGACGATGGCTCACTAGATCGTACTCTAGAAATCGCTAGCGAATTCTCTAGTGACCCTCGCGTAAAGATTGTAAAGAATGAAAAAAATTTAGGTATTGCGCGCACGAGAAATCATGGTCTCCAACTGGCACGTGGCCAATATATCGCTCCATTAGATAGCGACGATGTATGGCTAGACCATGAAAAACTACAAAAACAAGTAATCTTTTTGGATAAAAATCCCGATTATGCCATAGTTGGTGGTGCTATCGCGCACATAGATACACAAGGCAACCAATTAAAAAAAGTAATATTCGAGCAATCAGACAAATCAATCAGAAATATCATCCTACAGAAAAATCAGTTCGCGCAATCAACCCTAATGTATAGAAGAGATATAATTCTAGAGTGTGGCGGATACAGTACAGAATATGTTGTCTGTGATGATTATAACCTCTGGCTCTGCGTCGGAGCCAAACATTCTTTCGCCAATCTTCCTGACATTTTGACTGGCTACCGTATACACGGTGGCAACATAACACGTACCAAACGTCTAACCGCTGCGCGAGAGATATTGGAAATCGTGCGAGCAAATAGAAAAAACTACCCGCACGCTTCGCTAGGTATTACCAAGGCATATCTGCGCTTGTTAATCGCCTACATAAGGACTTAGATAGTTTGATACTTACCGCCCGATTAATCGACTTTTAGAACTTTATTCAAAACTTCCTCCGGCACTTCTTTTGGCGGCACCGAGATCGTTTTTGTATTGTCCGTTTTTGGTCTGTCACTTCTTTGTTCTACTGGTTTGAAAACCTTAGGATTGTTTTCTGGAGGTTTTGCCTTGCCCAAAACCTGTGCCAGAGCACTTTTCAAATCACTGACATTTTCCGAAGACTGGACCTTCGGATCAGTCTTGACCTTTGGTTTGGGGATTAGCGACGACAACGGGACGGGCCTTATGGGCTCTGACTTTGGCTGTTGATATGCCCCATCATCTACTCGAGGAAGAAATCCAGAAACCGATTGGCCGGTTGTAGGTTTGCCCTCAAATGATTTGCGCGTTCCCGCAGATCCTGGGCCTCTTTGTTTAACCGACATGGCGGAAGTCGATATCGAGACAGTATTCTTGGTTGGTATAATTGGCGCACGATTGGCTACGGGAATATTTTTTGAAGACGTACTAACATAATTATCTGCTTTAGGTTTTGTGGCTACATTTTCCGGCCCGGAATTTATCTGCGGTCTAGGAATAGAGTTTTCAACTTTTTTAATAACCGGCATTGGATTGTGAAACTTGATGATCTCTTCTTCTACACTTGCTCTCGGTCTGGCAAACTGTTCTCTAGAAGCCGTAATAATATCTCTGACATAAGAAATATCCGGGTGCGGAATAGGCGGAAGTGTTGTCGCCGAAAAAGGCGTGGACGACAAACCGTCGATCATCAATTTTAGATAGATCTGCGTAAAACCGAGGTTGACCAAGTCTTCCAAGACGAACGTTGGCGAAAACTCTTTTTCTAGTTCCTCGGCGTCAGTGGCGCCTACCCGAAAAGTAATCATAGTTCCTACGTTACCAAATACTGCGGGACGAACCACCTCATCCATCTGCTCAATATACTGATGAGCGATAGTTAGATTGAGTTTGTATTTTCGTGCTTCAGAGAGAATATCGGCAAAAGAGGCATTGGCAAAGTTCTGAAATTCATCCACAAAAAGATAAAAATTGGGCACGATCTTCATGGCACGATCGGGAATATCTGCGCGTGACATTGCCGCCAAATAGATTTTTGTGACCAAAAGACCGCCCAAGAGTTTCATATTTTCATCGCCTACTTTTCCTTTTGATAGGTTGATGATAACAATCTTGCGCTTATCCATAGCCTCCCGGAAATCAAAGGAAGAATGTGGCTGACCAATCATATTTCTGATCAAAGGATTGGCAGTAAATTGCCCGACCTTGTTTTGTATAGCAGGTACCGCTTCGGCTTGCGTTCTCTCTGTGTAGTTGGCAAATTCCTTGGTCCAAAAAGTATTGACCGATGGGTCCTTAACCTGTGCGACTATTTGTTTGCGGTATTCCTTGTCAGAAAGCATCCTGTTAACGCCGAGAAGTGTCGAGCCTTTGGCCTCCAGAAGCGCCAGGAGAGTATTGGTCAGAATATATTCCATGCGCGCTGACCAAGCGTCTTCCCAGATTTTTTTGAATGTGCTCATAAGACCAGAAACTACTAGATGACGTTTTTCGGAATCGACGCTTTCAAGCACATTGAATGAAATCGGATAATCAACATCGAAAGGCGCTATATAGATAACATCACGAATTCTCTCTTTTGGAACATATTCAAGAAGCAAATCAGCAGTCTTGCCGTGTGGATCGATGAAACACATACCCTCGCCATTTTGAATATCTTGCACGGCCATATTCTCCAACATGGTCGACTTCCCCATGCCAGTCTTTCCGATAACATAGACATGCCTCGTCCTGTCCTTGGCTTTTATACCGAATCTCACCCGCCTATTGCGGGCATCTGTTTCGGCAAAATATGTAATGCGATTTTCGTCCATCTATATATTATATGCAAACGTTTGTAATAATAATTATTATACCACACAAAAAGAAACCCAGCGCTTAGAAAGCGCTGGGTGCGTTAAGGAATCTCGTGTACAGAACAAAGAACTAGGTGACTATGGGGCGACCAGGCCTTTCGAACCGGGCCATCTCAGCCAGACAATCGGCAATGGCATCAACAGCATCTTCTTCTCTGGCAACTACTCGTCGGCCCAGGAACCTATATATGCGTTGGCCACCGACTCCGCCAGCCCAATCCCCTTTACACCTCTTCTTGAAACTCGCAGCTCTTTGCCTAAGCCATTCTGCAAGTCTCTCGGGGCTCTTTGTCGCTGTTTTGGGTACGGTCAGTACCCCCTGTGTACACCGCTTTGCCATAACTTTTTTAAACTTACCGCGTTTCTTTACCACACTCCTCGAGGAACCTTGCTCCAAGGTGGACAGGATCGTGGATATGAATTCGTCCAATATAAAATAGTACAACTTATTCTATAAAATGCAAGCATCTGAATAACCACATCAATAATTTTCGATGTGATTTTGGATACTCATTCAGAACAAACCTAGTCCTGTTTGAATCGTAATTTTCTTGTGAATGAGATAACCAATAGAACTAGTGACTCCCTAAAGTCGTGGTAGCTGTTGTGTTCTCTTTGGGCACCAAGGCTGTCTTATCATACACACTGCCAGCATTCCACAACATCCAACTATCCAGACCAGAATCATAAACTGCCTGTATCTGCGCACGAACCATAGCTGGCGTGTAAGTCGCGCCAAGATCAAAAGCTTGCAACCATGGACGTATCTTATTCGAAGTCGATGAAGCGGCCAAGGCACGAGAAACCGCTTTGTCCATTGACATTTTCACCACATCATACGGGTGCTCCGCCGGTTTTGCGAGGCCATTGAAACCACGAGCAAAATGTGATGGATAGACCATCGGAGAAACATAATCAAAATATGGCAGAGCATCGACTAGCACTTGTCCGATACCCAGATCATCCAAAGAAGTAGTAACCAGGCCAAACATATCGGCCGATAAGAGAACGCTCGTGGTTGCAAATTGTTCACGGAGATATAGATAAAAATCACGCATAACTTCTCGCCTAGTTCTTCCTTCGTCCCATGAATACAAAATATCTTTGAGATTACCGTCCGACGGATAGCGTATATAATCAAAATTTAATTCATCGAAACCATACTCGTATGATTGTTTGCCTATGGCCACCAAATAATCCCAAACAGGCTCCGCGGCGGCATCCAGCCACTTAACACCTTTATAATCTTGCCATACCGCGCCACTATTGGTCTTAACAGCCCATTCTGGATGAGATTTTACCAGAAAAGAATCTTGGAAAGCAGAAATACGCGCAATAACATAGACATCCTTTTCATGAAGTTTGGTTATGAATTCTTTTATGTCAGGAATCCTTTTTTCGGCAGAGCCAATGGCCAATAAATATGGATCATCAACCGGAAAACTTATCCTGCCTGTGTAATCTTTCACATCAATGACCACCGAATTGATCTCCGTGTTATCGATAAGATCAAACAACTCCTTCCTGAATTTTTCATTACCAGCCGCGAAACTAGTCATGTAAACAGCTTTCACCGAAGATGGCGTCGGTATATGGGTCACAGCCATAGAAGAGGTGGCGATAAGGTCTACGGGGACTGCGGTATAAGTGATCTGATTGAAAGGCAAAAACCACATAACCAGAAAACCACATAGAAAAATAAAGCACGCACCAGTCAATATAGTTGCGATGCGCGTAGTGCCATGCTCACGCCAGAGATCGATCATGAAGTAGGTTTGGTATTGATATTGGTAATACTATCATTCCTATCTTCCACATAAGAAATATCCGAAGATTCAATCATCTTAATTCTCGGGCCCATCTTATACGAAATAATAACTATGAGAAATCCAGCCACAATGGCAAAAATTTTGTCCCAGGTCGAAGGAAAACCAAGAAAAAGGAAGACCATAGTCCACAAACCTAGTAACATCAATATTTGTCTCTTGGACATAGTGTTGCTATTATAGCGCATCGTGGTAGGATAACGCCAGAAAGTGAGGTGTGCATGAACACTCCCCTGACAATAGAGCATATAAACCCGTTCCCGCAGTCATCAAATACGAACGGGAAAATATCAACGGCTGTATTGGTATACAAAAACAAATTCTGGTTCTTGGGCGGATTGCAATCCGCACGATTCGACAAAGAAGTGTTCTTGCTACGACTGGAAAATCTCATAAAAATCAAGCCAACGAGAGATTGCCAGCCAGAAGAAGCAGAAGAACGCATCATTCTTCCAGAAAACGATAAGGCCATCGAATACCAAGAATTGCCACTGCCATTCAAATTGACCAATGTCGTGCTGGCGACCCCATTACGATCTCCTGAGAAAACTTTACATATCAGATTTGATGGCGGATATGCCATCCTATCAACTCGCCCCCAAGATCTAGAGATGCTGGGGAAATGCGCAGATACAGCATAAAACAACGGATGTCAAAGTCCTTAGCTCAAAATCAATGTGCATCACATAGGTGCACATTTTTTATTTTATGCACTTACAATGAAGCTATTCATTGGAGACAACCACCACAAATTCACCCCTTACTTTGTCTGGATGTGATTCAAAATAGCTTCTGACCTCATCTACTGTACCACTCATTACTTCTTCAAAAATTTTAGTTAGCTCCCTACATACGGTGATTTTTTTGGTTATCGACACATTGCCATCGCTCAGACTATTATTTTGTGCGGAAGAAATATCTTGCGTCTCTTTTGAAGCCAACGCATCGAGTGTTTTTAATATTCTGTGTGGTGACTCGTAAAAAACTACGACTCTTTTGGTCTGCGCTATCTCTCTGAACAATTTCTGTCTTCCTTTTTTGTGAGGTAAGAATCCCAGAAATATAAACTCCGAACAGGCTACTCCAGCGATAGAAAGTGCTGTAGTCAATGCCGATGGGCCAGGTATAGCCTCGACTTTAACAGTGCCAGTAGCGATCTCGTCTGCCAATGCCACACGAATGCGTCGAACTAGCTCTGAGCCCGGATCAGAAATCCCCGGCGTACCGGCGTCCGAGACCAAAGCAATATTTTTTCCTTCTTCCAAGAGTTTAACAACCTCATCCGTACGTGAGAGTTTACTATGAGCATGGTAGGATTTCGTCGGAACTTTTATGCCGTAGTATTCTAAAAGTCGTTTTGTCACCCTTGTATCTTCACAGAGTACGAGATCCGATTCCTTTAGCACTTCCAGAGCACGAAGAGTAATATCCCCGAGATTGCCTATGGGTGTTGCAATTACAGAAAATTTAGACATGGAGGCACTCTATCACAAACTTGCATACTTTGCCTCCACAGATTAGACTGCTTTCATGACTTTAAATGACAAAACTATTATTTATGTGACCAGAGAAATAGAGAGGGCTCTTGGTATAGCTCCTAGTGCAAACTATCTGATTGTCTCCAATAAAACCCAATATGGTGAAACGATCAAAAAAGAATATCCGGATTTTGTCACTCTGGTAGAAAATCCCGCGAAAGAACTCCTAGGTACTACTGAACTCTTGAATCACGAGACTACTCGCAATCTTGTAGCCAAATACCCAGATGCTCTCATTTTGGTATTCAAAAACACCATGCGTGTCGAGGCTGTCATGAACGCCAACAAATGGAAATTTATAAATCCAAAATCCACTCTCGCCGAACGTGTAGAAAATAAGATAAGTCAGATACGTTGGTTGGGAAATGTCGGAATAAAATACCTACCACCACATGCCGCAAAAGTTGCCAGAATGATTATCTGGAAAAATGACCCCTTCGTCTTGCAATGGGCGCATGGGCATACAGGTGATGGTACTACGATTATCCGTAACCGCGATGACCTATCTGCCCTGCAGGCAAAATTTCCCGAACGTATAGCGCGAATCTCAACTTATATCGCCGGACCGTCATTCACGACAAATGCCATCGTAACAGAGAACAAGATCCTCATGGGAAACGTGAGTTATCAGATTACCGGCATGCCACCATTCACCGAAAACGAGTTTAGCACCGTTGGCAATGACTGGGGCATAGCCAAAAAACTCCTTACGCCAGAAAACGTAACCGCCATAGAAAATATCGTCAACGAAATAGGCCAAAAGATGTACGCCGACGGTTGGCGAGGATTATTTGGTGTCGATGTGATCCGTGATGACGCATCCAAAAGAATGTTTCTGATAGAAGTCAACGCCCGCCAACCTGCCTCGGCAACTTTCGAATCGACTCTGCAAGAAAAGGCAAGAGAAAAAGGCGTTCGTGGTCTAACCACGTTTGAGGCACATATACGAGCTTTACTTGGGCTTCCTATCGACCAAGAATTGATTGCAATCAACGATGGCGCGCAAATCGTCCAAAGGGTCACAAAAAATGTTCAGGGCGTTTTCGATGATGTTACAGGATCATTAAAATCTATTGGTTATGATGTTATTGCCTATCAGAATACCGCCCATAATTCTGATCTTCTACGTATTCAAAGCAGTGTCAGCATCATGGACAGTCACAAAGCGTTCAACTCAAAAGGCAAAGAGATCCTGAATGAAATAAAAGGTTCACAAATCAAAATCCAGGTGTAGAATATATCCATGAATATCGAGACTCTTTCTAAAAGCGCCATCGCCGTTATAGATCAATACTCACACTTAGAGATAGGTTCGGCAGTTTCTTCCGTTCCCTACTTCAATAATAAAACCATTGGCGCTCGAATCACCCTACGCGCCTATATAGGCAAAGGTAGCCCAAAAGATATCCTAGATGAAATACAAGCCTTAGTAGTGAAAAACCACATATCACCAGATTCATTGACTGATGAGTCATTAAAGAAACTCCTAATTGACAACAATATCGGCATTGACTGTTCTGGTTTTGCTTATCATGTCCTCAACGCCCAATCTGAAGCGCTTCACAAAGGCTCTCTGAAAAAGCACCTTTCGTTCATCAAATGTTCTGGTATTATTGGAAAAATTCGCTGTTCACTTAGGCCTGCGGAAAATTGCGACGTAGCAACATTGGCAAATGATAAAAACAGCCGAGTGATAGGGCTTAATGAAATCAAGCCAGGTGACATCATCACTATGACTAACCAAATAGAAAAGAAAATCGATGCCCAGGGTCTATTTCGAGCAACACCAAGTGTCCAATCAGATACACAAAACCAAACAAACTATGAACGTGATCACATCCTCGTCATTCACCAAGTAGAGTACAACAACGCTATACCTACCAAAGTCCATTACTCCCACGCCGTCACGTATCCAGAAGATGGCCTATCTGGCGGTGGTATTCGTCAGGGCAAAATAGAAATCACTGGTATTGAAAAAAACATACTTACCGCGGTATGGATAGAAAATGGAAAAACTGGTTTTGGTAATCGTCTATTCTCACGAGCACAAAAGTCCGATACCAAAGTCCGTCGCTTGAAATGGTGGTAAGTTAGTGTTGTACTGATCACCTTTTTCATGGTATCGTGTACCCATGTTAACTATACTTCAAGGGACTGCAGACCTGGCTTATATCTTTGGTTTTATGATTTTCGGATCCTTCGTAGCTTTTCTCTGGGCACCGCTCTTATCGAGATTTCTATACCGATTTAACGTCATAAAAGGGCCAAAAGTAGAGCTCGCGCCACTTCACTCTCATAACTACAAAGCCACTACCCCTGTCATGGGCGGACTGCTGGTAGTCTTCACTGTAGCTCTTATAACTGTCTCCTTCAATTGGTCAAGAAGCTTCACTTGGGTGCCTATCGGCGTTATGCTAATTTCCGCTTTACTCGGCGCTATCGACGATCTCATGAACATATACGGCCGAGAGAGGCGCTCGCGCAAACTCAAACACATTTGGAATCTGATAAAAGTTCACAAAGAGTGGTACATGCGTTTGTGGTATGCTATCACCTTGCCATGGTCTATATTCAAACGCCTTTCTGTCTGGTTTGGCTCCAGAAACGGCAAAGGAGTCTTCGTACATGAAAAATTGATCCTACAATTTATAGCCGGAACTTTCACTGCTTGGTGGATTTATACAAAACTTGGGCCAGCTTGGCACTATATCTATTTCCCTTTTGACATCTCTGTAAATGTCGAAGCCTTCATTATTCCAATCATCATTTTTATAGTGATGTTTACCGCCAATGCTGTCAATATCGCCGATGGCATGGATGGTTTGGCGGGCGGTTCGCTTATTATCACATTTAGTGCTCTTGCTTTACTCTCATGGATAAATGGTTTTGGCGAAATCGCTATATTGAATGCGACAACAGTCGGAGCCTTGATTACCTATACATATTTCAATATCAAGCCGGCACGATTCATGATGGGCGATGTGGGATCATTGGGTCTAGGTGCGCTCCTAGCAGTCAACGCCATGGCTATAGGAGAAACTAGTGCCTTAATTTTTTTGGGGTTCATCTTCTATGTAGAAGCTACATCGGTCGTTCTGCAACTCTTTTCAAAATATATTTTTGGCCGTCGCATCTTTCTCATGGCGCCTTTACACCACCACTTTGAGCTCAAGGGCTGGAGTGAAGAAAAAACTGTTATGAGGTTCTGGGTCATTCACTTCCTCTTTGTAGTCTTCGGATTTTGGCTAGCACTCCATTAATTTCAATCTACATGGACTATCTTCATTGGGACCAAAAAACAATAACCGATTTTGCCGTGGAAACCATAGGAGAAATGTACTCTCGTGGTTATGTTTTTACGAGAATAGGTAAAGGCGTAATGCAACAAACGCGCTCGGTCCGTATTGATCTAAACAAATTTATCCTTTCAAGTGAAAATCGACGCATATCGAAAAAAACAGGCCATATCGTCTTGTCTTCAGATAAATTACCATTAAAGACTTACAACTATTCTATAGGAAAACTAGCCAAAGATTTTTATGACGTGAAATTTGCCAAAGGAATTATGAGCGCTCAAAAAATAAAAGAAATGCTAATTGATCTAGATAAAAGCAATTTCAATCTGTTATTAGAATACTCCGCAACACCGATCGGAGATATAACCACGAAGGACGCGGGAGATGCAGGCACAAAATTGGACCTAAAACATGACATTGACGATGCCATCGGCTTTGCAATATGTTTTAGCACCCCCTCATTGTTACATTATTCTTATCCATTCTATGACATAAAAAAATCTCCAAAGAATATGGGTCTAGGTATGATGATAAGCGCTATTTTATATGCCAAGGAGGCTAAAATGCGCTACGTTTACCTAGGGTCACTCCAGAGGCCAAAAGATGCCTACAAGCTCCAATTTGAAGGCCTAGAGTGGTTTGATGGCAATACTTGGCAAGTGGATATGGCCGACGCAAAGAAGGTGTTACAAAAAATAAAGACAAGTTAAGTTTATAGAGATGCTCAGGAAAGGTTCCTGGCCAATGAACAGATTTTGAAATACGCTGATGATCTTGATTTTTTACAGAGAATCAGGAGCATAGAATATGTAATGTTATCCGAATAGAATTACTCACAATTTCCTTCTCAAAACAACAATGTTCCTACCCTCATTATGAGGCTTCTTTGTTATATCAAAATCGCTAACTGAACCTACATATTCCCACTTATCAGTCCCTTGAGCCTTTTCTATAAATTCATCAACTGAGTAAATCTTTCGTATTTCCAAATGCTCAATTTTCTTCTTTTCACCGTTATCATCTACATCGAGCGTGATTTTAGCTTCAGATATTTTACCAACTTTGTCTATCCATTTCGGATCATAGGTAGTAACGACTTTAATATTACCCTCAATCATCTCCCAAGACTGCTTTCTGATATCTTCTGGATAAAAACTGACAGCTCCGTCAAGAATATATAAGCTACCTGCTTTAACTGCATTTGCTACTGAATCAAGGTGACTATGTAATTCGTCATCGCTTTTGATATAAAATGAGCCAAGGAAAAGTAAGACACAATCAACTGGTTTTGGTAGAGAAAATTTCATCATATTTCCCTCAATAATTTCAGCTGTCAAAACAAATTTCTCTATGATTTCGCGAGAAAAACCAATCATTTGTTTACTTAACTCAAGACCAACATAACTATACCCTCGCTTGCACAATTCCTTCATATGCGGACTATTACCTGAAGCAATTTCAAGAAAAGTCTTCACTGGAATTCTGGATTCCTTCGTTATAATCTCTTCGATAAAATCTACTTCCTTCGATATGTTGCGGAATGAAAAGGCGATCTCATAATATTTTGGATTGTCGTAGACTCGCATGATAATTTGGCTGGC
>CAZYES010000004.1:0-44916 GCA_964646515.1 uncultured Candidatus Saccharibacteria bacterium
ACCTGCAGAATTAATCATATCGCAGGTGTTACCGATGTATCTCATCTTCTTCAGTATTCCTTCGTTAAAACAAGACAACTTATTATGCCTTTGTGCGCTCAACTGACGCGCCTAGGACATTTAATTTATGCTCCAATCTTTCATATCCCCTATCTATCAAATGGACATTACTAATCTTAAAATTACCCTTACCAACCAAAGCCGCCATGACAATAGCAAAACCGGCACGAATATCATGCGCAGATAATTCTTGAACATTGGCCAATCTTTTCTCACTAGACAATGCCCTCACAGACATCATATCCATATTAAATGGGGTCGGACCAGATATGGCAATCCTGTGCGGATCCAATATATCAATACTTGCCCCTAGTTTACGTAGATCATCAACATATTTGAAGCGCCCCTCAAAAATAGTTTCGATAACCTTACTCTTGCCAGTGACTTGGGTCTGATAGACAACCGCGGGCGCCTGAAGATCGGTGACAAAACCGGGGTACGGGCTCGTAGTTATATTAAAAGATTTAAAAGAAGAATTTGGCTTAGTGTTATTGACTATATTGATTGTGCCATTTACACCATCATCTTCAACTACCTCTATAGGTACGCCCGACTCTACCAAAAAATCAATGATGGATTTCAGATGATTAGGCCTGCATCTGGTAATAGTTAAATCTTTGGCACAAAGTGCGCCCAAAAATAGATAGCTACCAGCTTCGATGCGGTCGGGAATGGCGAAATAAGGTTTGTTGGCTGTAAGCAATTTGCCCTTGGTGCCTTTGATTATGATTGTGGAAGTACCAACACCTTTGATATTCGCACCACAAGCATTCAACCATTCGGCGACATTCACAATCTCTGGTTCAAGCGCGCAATTTTCGAGTATTGTTTCACCGTTGGCCAATACCGCGGCCATCATCAGGGTTTCGGTAGCACCAACAGATATTTTCTCAAATCTGATCATCGCTCCACTCAGTGTATTTGCAACATTGATATCATAAAAATCATTTTCTTCCACAGAAGCACCCATTTTTCTGTAACCGTCAATAAATAGATCTATCGGACGAGCGCCAATGACACAACCTCCTGGCGTCGGAAATACAACTTTGTGGAACCGCGCCAACATTGGACCAGTCAAAACAACAGAAGAACGCATCGACTTGGCCAGAGCAGGATCAATATATGTAGAATTTATTGAGGAAGTATCTATCTCCAACGTCATTCCACAGCCACTGGCAACAGCAACATTTCCCAAACTATCTTTGGACGTTTGAATACATCGTCGTCCTTTAGAAGATGCAATCACAGGTGGGACCTTCGAGACTTTGGCGCCCAATCTGATTAAAATTTCTGACATAGTCCTGATATCTTCCGTATCGGGAACATTGTCTAGCCGAACCAACCCAGCAAAAAGAACGCTCGCCGCCATTGCTTTTAGGGCAGCATTCTTGGCACCATTTATTTCGACTGTCCCAGAGAGTCTTTTTTCTCCAGCTAATCCCTCGATAATTAGTGATTCCTCTTTGTTCATCGGAGTTATTGAGATGTATTCTAATCTGTCTATGTCTTTTATTCAAACGACAACATGCTAGTCCGCAATTATTGTGTAACTACAGACTCTATATGTCAATACCGACAAAATACTCTAATGATGTATAAATAAGTCATGAACCTAATCACAGTTATACCACTAATACGATCGAAAGTCGCTGAGGAACTAGTATATTTCACCAGCTCAGACATCCCTACTGGCGCTATCGTCACTGTACCACTGCGCAGGAAAATCATTCATGCCATAGTAATAGATAATAAAGACGCTGAAAAAATGAAAATGGACATCAAGAATGCTCCATTCAAAATCCGAAAACTAGCTAAAATAAAAGCATCGGCATTCTTCCCCGCCATCTTCATTGACGCATGTAGATTTTTGGCCGAACATTATGCGACTACCATAGGTGCTATCTTGGACAGCCTAGTGGCAGATTCTATCCTGGAAAACCCAGACAAGATCGCCCCGCCTCTGCCGATACAAGCTGACCTTGGCATAAAAGAAGCACACAAACAAGATTCGCCCAAAAACGACATCGACCTAGGACAAATATTTGCTGTGCAAGGTGATAACGATGACCGCATCAGCTCTTGGCGAAGTCTCATACGCCAAGAGTTCGCCAAGAAAAAATCTGTGGCTATATACGTGCCAACTATTGAAGATGGTGAAAATATCTTTAGAGAATTGGAAAAAGGCATCGAGGGATACATTTTCAAATTAAATGGCAACATAACCAAAAAAGCTATTCTTACCACCTGGAACTCAATCGCCGAGACCGAACACCCGGTAGTAGTCATAGCCACTGGTTCATTTCCACTATTGCCACGCGGAGATATTCAGACAATGATCATAGAAAAAGAAAACGGCCGTGGTTGGATTTCTCCAAAAACACCTTGCATAGACATAAGATACGCCCTAGAGGTTATCGCTAAAAAAAACAAACAGGTTATTTTCTTGGCTGATAGTCTTTTGCGCCTCGAAACAATAGATCGGCTTTCGAAAAATGAGATAGACCACGGTTCGCCTTTTAAATGGCGATCAATATCAACAGCGCAAGATTTATTGATAGATATGCGAAAAAATAAAGTGGCTACCATTAAAAAAGATGAACCGACAATTTACCAAAAGACGAAAATAGATGAACAAGAAAATAATAAACCTTCGACCTTTCACGCCATATCACCAGAGTTAGAATCATTGATCCGAACCAATAGCAGAGAGAATACTCACCTTTTTATATTGACCATACGACGCGGTGTGTCGCCGATGACAATATGTGATGATTGCGAAACCATCGTTACTTGTGACAAATGCTCGGCGCCAGTCGTACTACATACTTCCCGAGAAACGAACAGAAATTTCTTTATGTGTCATAAATGTGGCGAACGCTTTGGCGCTGACCGTAATTGCCTTTTGTGTGGTGGATGGCGACTAGTGACATTGGGCATAGGAATAGAGCGTGTAAACAAAGACATCAGAGAAAAGTTTCCCGAGACAGATATCTTCCAGATAGATAGTGACACGACAAAAAACTATAAACAAATAATCGGAACCATAAACAAATTTAAGGCCAAACCGGGAAGTATTCTCCTTGGTACTGAGATGGCTCTACTCTATCTCAATGACAAGGTCGACTATTCAGCTATCGTCTCCTTGGATTCGCTCTTTGCCCTACCAGACTTTAGAATCGGAGAAAAAGTCATGTACATGCTCGTACGTTTACGTTCACAGACGACTAGATCATTCATAGTGCAGACTCGCAGACCAGAAGAAAAAGTATTCGAATTTGGATTGAAAGGAAATATAAGTGATTTTTACCGATTGGCTCACGAAGAACGAAAACGCTTTGGCTATCCGCCATTTTCACGTCTAATCAAAATGACTTTGGAAGGTAAAAAAGACGCCATTGCCAAAGAGATGGCAACTATTCAAAAGTTAGTTGAACCGTACGAGATAGACATATTTCCGGCATTTACATCGACCCTCCGAGGAAATTCGGTTATACACGGCCTCATAAAGATAGAACCCGGACGATGGCCAGACGTTGAATTGGTAAAAAAAATACGCTCACTTCCACAAAAAGTATCGATAAAGGTTGATCCGGAAAGTCTATTGTGATTATAAGAATAAACAAGACCAACCCAAGGTCTATATCCCCTATTTACTTATTTAATAATAAAACTAGCGTTAAATAAACTTTCTGATATAGTTTAGATAATGAAAAAAATAATATTACAGAGAGAACATCCAGTTTTGCGCGAGATAGCACAATCTGTGCCAGTCGAAGAGATTGGCAGTGAGAAAATAAACAAAATAATCGCTGATATGAGCAAAGCTCTGTCCGAACAAAAAGACGGCATCGCTATCGCAGCGCCACAGATCGGCGTCAATCTCAGAATGTTCGTCATTTCCGGATCGTTACTCAAACAGGCTGACCAAAATTACAAAGGGGATGGCTCTGACCTGATTTTTATCAATCCAAAAATTCTCAAAACTTCAAAAGAAAAAAAAGAAGTGGAAGAAGGGTGTCTGTCGGTACGCTGGCTCTATGGGAAGGTTCGACGTTCGGCACGCGCCACTATACGTGCCTACAATGAAAAAGGCGAAAACATCGAACGTGGCGCAAGTGGCCTATTGGCGCAGATCTTTCAACATGAAGTGGATCACTTGAACGGCATCTTATTTACAGACAAGGCAAAAGAAGTATGGGAAATGACCGAAGAAGAGATAAAAGAAATGCAAGGTAAAAAATGAATCCAAATAGAAAAATCAACTTTATTTTTTTTGGCTCATCTCGCTTTTCGGAGATAGTACTTGACGAATTGGAAAAGCACGGATTTTTGCCTATGGCCGTAGTGACAACGCCGGACAAACCGCAAGGACGCAAACTTGTCATTACACCAACACCCGTCAAAAGATGGGCTACCAAGAGAAACATTAAAATTTTTGATCCAGCAAAACTAGATAAGGCGTTCTCCGAAAAGCTCATGGAATTCAATTCGTTAACCGACTCCAAATACGATTTGTTCGTGGTCGCTTCATACGGCAAGATCATTCCCGAGAGCATATACAACTTGCCATCTCACAAAACTCTCAACATTCACCCTTCTCTGTTGCCAAAATATCGTGGCCCTTCCCCATTGCAATCGACAATGCTTGACGATGTCAAAAATACCGGCATAACTGTGATGAGGATAGATGCGGAGATGGATCACGGGCCTATCGTGTCACAAACCGCAATCCAAATATCTGAATGGCCGACATACGATAGTTTCGAGGAAAAAATGGCTCGTGAAGGAGCAAAATTACTAGCAAAAACTATCCCAGATTGGTGCAATGGCAAAATAAAAGAAAAGAATCAAGATAATGAGCTGGCAACATATACTAGTAAAATCAACAAAAAGCACGCGGAAATCAATCTCGCAGATGATCCATATATGAATTTTCGAAAAATCCAAGCTTACCACGAGTGGCCACAAGCTTATTTCTTCGTCCGTCATAATAACAAGAAGACAAGAGTAAAAATTTCTTCTGCCTCGTTCCAAAATGGAGAATTAAAAATCGAAAAAGTCATTCCCGAAGGCGGTCGAGAAATGAAGTACGATGATTTCCTGAGAGGCTACGCAAATAGTTAGACACGTCATTTGCTTCCCCGTTTACGCCAAGACCATAGACCCCTGACCATATTCTTTACACGGATACCGCTTCTTCTAACCAGAGACATCTTTTTGCCTTTATCATCTTTCAATTTGCGAAGGATCTGATCCTTAACATCGTCGATGGCAGAATAGAGATCATTTCTTTCGGTACTAGCGTAAGCATTTTTCCCAACACCGATAACATGTATTTCGGCACGAAAAATATCACCCTTCTGATGATGCTCAGAGGTCTTACCCAGTTCAATGTCGCACTGGGCCGACATATCATCGCTGACGAGTTTTTTTATCTTTTCTAGTCTCTTGTCGACATAATCAGATATCTGTGACGTAAGAGTAATGTTGGTGGTTTTTATATTTATATTCATAAAAATTATAATTATCGGTTTTTAATAGAATATCATATCCACAAGATCGTGACCAATCTAATGACTTATAATTATACGACCCTTATATAAAAACTGGCGCTGGACTATACTTCTCCAATATCCACAATCTTGTGTGGTGAGTGATGGCCCTTGATCAGTCGAACAGATCTCTTCGGAAACATTCCGCTCAATATGCGTATCACTCTATCATTGGCAGAATGTCGTAAAGCCGGCTCTTTGACTGAGATTTCGTATCTAGTAGGATTGATAATATCCACCGATTCTTTGCGCGCTTCAGTTGTTACATTGACTGCTATAAGCATTTTATTAGGCATGTGTATCTTCTCATGTCTAGCCAACAAATGGAAGAATGCTTGTATTTATATACAGCTGTGCGACAATTGATATGGTCAATCGTCAGATTAGCACCGTTTAACTTTAAATAAAATGGCAAAAACATATTTCGAAGTGTACGAAGACAAAAAGGGTGAATTTCGATGGAGACTGTGTGCGGCAAACGGAGAAAGCGTGGCCGTAGGGGGCGAGGGTTATGCTACCAAAAATGGAGCGACCGACGCCACAAAAAAACTCAAGCTTTGGGCAAAAACGGATGAGATGCGCACAGTAAAAGAATAATCCTGTCTTTCGTTCACAAAAACACACTCGAAAAACTCAATTTCGAGCGTGTTATTTCTCGTTGCCTGAATCTCTCGACTCTTCAACTATCTCAAAAACTAGAGGTGATTGGACCAGTAGAAGGCTCTCCTCTGATCATCTTCTCAGCTATTTTGTTTATGAGCATAAAGCCCTTTCTATAACTATCCGTATTGTACTGATCATAAAAAATAATGCAACATTAATATTGTAACGAATACTTATGTGTTATGATATCTAAGTATTTAATATATTAAAATAAAGTAAATGAAATATGACTTCATAATCATCGGTTCAAGTGGCATGCAAGGTAAAATTGTCGCCCGTGATTTGATAGAATCTGGTTACAAAATCCATTGCGCCGATTTGTACAAAGATGGCTCAGAGCAAATCTTGTCTCAATATCCGGGCACACCATTTACTTTCATTGACTTGCGTGACTACGAAAACTCCAGAAAATTCATCAAAAGAACACTCGCGCCAATTATTATAAACTGCGCCGAAGGAGACTGGAATCATGATGTATACAGAATATGCCTCGAAGAAAAAAGACATGTGATCGATCTGGGTTCAGATATACCAATGACAAAATCGCAACTAGCCATGAACAAGGCTTTCAAAAAAGCCGACTTGGTGGCAATAACCGGTTGCGGTTCAACGCCAGGCATAAACAATGTGATGATGAAATACGCTTCCAAATTTTTCGCTGAAATAGACACTATAGAAATCGGCTTTGCCTGGGATTCTAATGTAAAAAAGTTTGCTGTACCCTTTTCGATCGAAAGCATCATTGAGGAGTTGACCGACCCTGCTCCTTTCGTCGAAAATGGACAATGGTCAGAAAAAAATCCACTAGATACTGAAATAATCAGAGAGTTCAGAGAAATTGGTTCGCAAAAATGCTACCTAGTCCGACACCCAGAGACGCAGACTTTCTTTGAAGATTACAAGGAACTAAAACCAAAAAATATTAGATTTTACGCTGGTTTTCCCGATCATTCTCTAGAAGTCTTAAAAAAGATCATAGAACTGGGTCTGGGGAAAAAAGAACTTCTGCTATTCGAAAAATCTGAAATACGACCCGTTGATGCATTATCCAGAATACTTACGAAACTACCACGACCAGAGAACTACTTTGAAAAAGAAAATCTTTGGGTCGAAGTCTCTGGAAAGGATAACAATGCCAATATTATTATCGTGAAGATGGAGTGTATAGTCTCCACAATTCCAGGTTGGACTGATGCTGGATGCAATATAGACACCGGTTTGCCAGCTTCTATCATAGGGCAAATGATTTTAAGCGGCGACATTACAGCAAGAGGTAGTTTTGCTCCAGATATGGCCGTTCCAACAGATAAATTCTTCAATGAAATAAAGAAAAAGGGCATGACTGTATTCAGGGATGGTAATGCTTTGAATGGCCATACAATAGAAAAATCACACCAATAGTTCTCGGCCCCGAAAAATCATAATAATACAAAGAAATGGATGAAGTTATGCACAGATTTATAGAGTGTCTTACTTGATTGTGTAGTATAATATTGAATGTTGATGTCACAACAGCCCCCTAAACCAATTCATGAAGAACGGCCATGGGGAGAATTTTTAGAGTTTGCGAGAAACTCTCCGTGTACAGTGAAGATAATCACAGTCAAAGCTGATGAGGCTTTGAGTCTTCAGAGTCACAAAAACCGTGATGAGTTTTGGCATATAATTTCCGGAGAAGGAATCGTTGAAATAAACAAGGAGCGCATACCAGTACACGCCGGGGACGAATACTTCATACCTAGAAAGGTCGAACACCGTCTAGAAGCGGGTACGACCAAGTTGTCAGTCTTGGAAATATCATTCGGAACATTCAATGACGAGGATATCAAGCGCTTAGAAGATCGATATGGTCGGACATAATCCCTTCTACTTTTTCGCTTTCACATAGAAACAAATGAACTCTATCATAATCATATTTGGCATAATTTTCATCACTGCTTCAGTCGCTTTTGCTTATTCACTAATTGAATACTTCAGGAAAAAGCGTCCCGGCCAACACAAACTGCACCATCTTTCTCGTCACCATAAAAATCCAATTATCTCTCCCCTACCTTATCGCGAATGGGAGATATGCGGCACATTCAATCCAGCCGTTTTTCAGGATGACTGTGGCCATATTCATCTCTTATATCGCGCCATCGGTGCCGATGGTATATCGCGCATTGGTTACACATCCAGTCCAAACGGCTTAGATTTTGCAAACCGTTCGTTATATCCAGTTTATGAGCCCCTACCGGGATATGGCATGCCCGATCGCAAAAATGTAAGCGGTCCAAAAACTTACAATCCGGCATATTATACTTCTGGTGGTGGTTGGGGCGGTTCCGAGGATCCACGGACCGTAATGATCAATAACAAAGTTTATATGATTTATGTCGCCTTTGAAGGTTGGGATTCTGTACGTATGGCTTTGACTTCTATCAAGCTAAATGATTTCAAAAAAGGAAAATGGAACTGGAGAAAACCGAGAATGATTTCTCCGCCAGGGACAGTGGCCAAAAACTGGGTTATCTTCCCCGAAAAGATAAATGGTAAATTTGCTATTTTGCATGGAGTCACGCCAGACATACTCATCGACTATGTAGATAACCTAGATACTTTGGGCGATGGTTCATTTATCATAAGTAAAAGCCCTCGAGGCGGTCGTAAAAACTTTTGGGACAATAGGGTTAGGGGTGCTGGTCCTCCACCCGTGAAAACAGACAAAGGATGGCTACTCTTGTATCACGCCATGGACATAAATGATCCAAACAAATACAAATTAGGCGCCATGATCCTAGACCTCAATGATCCAACAAAAATAATTTACCGTTCTCCACAACCAATACTTAACCCCGACATGCATTATGAAAATGACGGTAAACCAGGGGTCATATATGCCACAGGCGCAGCTATCATCAATAACGATTTATTTGTTTACTATGGTGGCGGAGACAAACACGTATGTATTGCACAAACACCACTGGATGAATTACTGAATTGGTTAGTAAGGTATGGAAAGCAATAAGCACGTAATGCAATCAAAATGTTTACATTAACCCGTTCCAAACATAATCCAATACTTTCACCTATTCACGAACACCCGTGGGAAGCGGCCGCTTCTTTCAATGGCAGTCCAATCATTCAAGGTAAAAAGACTAGACTGGTATATAGGGCCATGTCCGAACCAGATCTTCTGAAAGAACCTCACCTACGCACTTCCGTCATTGCCCAAGCGGTTTCCAAAGACGGCATAAATTACGAAGAAAGAAAAACTTTGATCCTCCCAAATACTGACTTTGATCGTTTCGGTTGTGAAGATCCGCGAGTAACAAAGTTCGGTGGCACATATTATATTTTTTATACCGCTCTTGGTGGTTACCCATTTTCAGCAGACAACATCAAAATAGCCGTTGCCTTGAGCAAAGATCTACAAACTATAAAAGAAAAGCACCTAGTCACACCTTTTAACGCCAAAGCTATGGCTCTATTCCCGGAGAAAATAAACGGTAAAATGGGCGCCTTGCTAACTGTGAACACCGATCGTGGACCATCTGACATCTGCTATGCCGAATTTACAGATCCCGAACAAATATGGCTACCAGAATATTGGAATACTTGGTACTCTAGTCTAGAATCGCACAAAATACACATAAGAAGATTACCCGACGATCATCTAGAATTGGGGGCAGTACCCTTAAAAACCGAAAAGGGTTGGCTAGTGGTCTATTCACACATACAACGATACGGACGCGGTGATCAAGTTTTTGGCATAGAAGTGATACTTCTTGATTTGGAAAATCCTCGTCATGTCATAGGCCGTACCAAAGGACCATTCATGGTACCGGAAGAATATTATGAAAACACTGGCCAAGTACCACACGTCATATTCCCTTCTGGAGCATTGATCAGAGACGAAAAATTGGAAATATACTATGGCGCAGCTGATACTCATTGCGCTATAGCCAGTATTCCTCTGGACAACTTACTACGAAGTGTCACCGAAGAACACAGTGTCAGTTTGAAACGCTTCCCCGGTAATCCGATCATATCGCCGAGACCATCTATGCTCTGGGAAGCCGGAGGGACACTGAATCCGGCTGCGATAGACATTGCTGGCAAAACACATCTCCTCTATCGCGCCGTGTCAGCAGACAACATATCGACTATCGGCTACGCTTCTTCCACAGATGGTCTGTCCATAGACGAAAGATCCGACAAGCCTATCTATTTTCCGCGCGCAAATTTTGAGTCAAAAGGCTGTGAAGATCCACGACTAATGGAAATAGATAAAAAGATATACATGGCCTATACAGCATACGACGGTGTTGTTCCTAGAGTAGCAATAAGTTCAATCGACTCCGCCAATTTCATCAAACACAAATGGGCATTATGGTCCAAGCCCGAGGCTATCACGCCAAATTCAATCCCCAATAAAGATTCTTCTATATTACCAGAATTGGTTAATGGAAAATATATGGTTTTTCATCGAGTCAACGAAAGTATCTGTGTTGACTTTGTGAATTCACTTGACTTCTCCAAAGAAAAAATTGACGAGGGTATAGAAATAATCTCTCCCAGAAGAGGAATGTGGGATGGGGGTAAGGTGGGAATAGCATCACCGCCAGTAAAAACCAAAAATGGCTGGCTACTCCTGTACCACGGAGTCTCCTGGAGTACGACGTACAGAGTCGGGGCCGTACTCCTGGACATCAAAGATCCAACTGTAGTCAAAGCGCGGACAGCTATCCCGTTGTTTGAACCAGAAGAAGAATATGAACACAAAGGTGTAGTGCCAAATGTTGTCTTTCCTTGTGGCCTGGTAGTGAGAAAAGGAATAGCCTACATGTATTACGGCGCAGGAGATAGTGTCATAGGAGTGGCTACAATAAAAATATCTACTCTCTTGAAAATGCTAGAAATCTAATAGAAATTGAAACAAAAATGACCGTGGGCTCAAAAAAACTCATTATCTTCGATCTTGATGGAACGCTCTCGAAGAGCAAGTTTCCTGTTGATGAAGAAATGGCCGAACTTATAACGCGATTGTTGAAGAATAAAAAGGTCGCCATAATCTCCGGTGGTGGTTACCCTCAATTTCAAAAACAATTCCTAGCTATGTTGCCGAGAACAACTGATAATTACAGCAATCTATTTTTGATGCCTACATCAGGTACACGACTCTACACTTGGGAAAACAATTGGGTAGAAAAATACGCAGAAAATCTCACAACTAATGAAAAAGAAAAAATAATGCTGGCTTTGAATAACGCGCTTCGTAAAGTAAATTATACTCCACCCAAAAAAGTGTTTGGTGAAATCATCGAAGATCGTGGCTCACAAATAACTTTTTCGGCACTGGGACAAAAAGCGCCCAATGAACTAAAAAACGCTTGGGATCCCACCAGAGAAAAAAGACAAAGAATCACCGATAACATCCAACGAAAGCTTATAGGGTTCGACGTACGTATTGGTGGCTCAACTTCTATTGATATCACAAAACGAGGCGTCAACAAAGGTTATGGCGTAAGAAAACTCAAACAATTCCTGAATATGCCCGACGAAGAAATCGTCTTCGTAGGTGATGCACTGTTTTATGGAGGCAACGATTACCCAGTGAAAGCTATGGGCATTGACTGCTTGGAAGTAAAAAACCCAGAAGATACCAAACAATTAGTGAGAAGCTGGATCGATTGATATAGCCACCAGCTCCACCCTACTTAACCCGATCAATCAAAATCCTCGTATCTGATGCCCTGCTACCTATCTCTGAACCTAGTACTATGACAGCAATTGGCTTGTCATTGATCTTTATTATGGTCAGCATTGTCTCTAGGGCCTGTGGCGTACGCCCGGTCTTACCGCCTATAAAATTCTGATCATTGACAAATGGATGAGTATTCACAAAATCGTGATAATTATGATCAGTCGTAGTTCCCAAAAAAGTCTTGTCCATACGGGTAATAGCCAAAATTTCTGAACGTGATTTGTAAAGATAGCGCGCCAACGCAAAAAAGTCTTCAGCTGATGATTGATTGTTAGGGTCTATTCCCGAAGGATCGGCAAAAAATGTCTTTGGCATACCGACTTCCCAAGCATAACTTGACATCAGTTCCAAAAATTTCGTCCTGTCTATGGCCGAGGCCAGAGCTTCAGCAGCTATATTGGAAGAACTAAGCAAAAGAGGATATAACAATTCGGTCATTTTGAATTTTTCTTCGGCCACAAGCATACTGGCATCACCAGCCACCTTGGTCATTTCGTCACTGATCGTAATAGTTGTGGTTGGAGATATGGTGTCAGTGGCGGCAATAGCCGTGATCAGTTTTGACATTGAAGCCACGGGCAAAACCATGGAAATATTGTGTTTTAGTATTATCTCCCCCGTTTCAACATTGCCAACTAGATACGCCTTGGCACTAACCATGTCTGAAGAACTAACGGGAGTCGGTGCTATTTTCGACTGAGATGGCAAATCATCCTTCGTACCATATACCGTATTCTCAAGATCCTGTTGATCATAAAAATAAGTATCCGCAACCAATGAAGACTGTGGCTGATTTATTACTATATCTTTAACTTCAGAGACTCGAATCAAGGGCCGTTGTTCATTCACCTTAAAAGCAATCATTGCGCCAACAAAGATAAAACAAATACAAACAACGACAAGACGACGATGATAATCATTCATTGTTTGTATTCTAACATCTGACTACTGATTTGTGTAACTCTCGTATTTAATCTGCGCCTTGGGTATACCACATAGATTCCATCATCTGGTGACATAAATAGATGCGGTCAATTCGCCAGTAGAACTGGCCGTAATACGTCCATTGGCGTCACGATAAACGAAATACCCTGTCTTATAATCGGTAGTACTCGCAAAATGGGCTCCAACAAGAGATGGATCAAATGGCAAAGAAGATAGGTAGTCCGGCACCAAGCAGGTTGCAATGTCGCCGGGATAGTTGGGAATCGTTGTCGTGCTCTCAACTAACGTTGGCATAGCTGGCAAGTCTCTAACAATACCCTCGCAAACAAAAACACCCCTATGTTCTGCCATATTCTGATGGATACCATTCAATAAAGCGTTGACGTTGCTCGTGCGTTGAGAATCGCGAGCCAATTTGAATTGGCGAACGGGATTGACTGCAACCAAGACCACCGCGGCCAAAATAGCGATGATACCAATAACGACTAAAACTTCGATCAAGGTAAAACCACGAACTGGTTTATTATTCCTTCTACGTATATTTATATTATTCATATAATTACTCAATTAAAACTAATAATTATTGACTGTACCAGAGAAGGATAAAATCCCAATAAAAAAACAATCAAATCCGAATAAAAAAAAGTTAAAATTATTATAAAACACGCTCACTTGAACATAATCTAAACAAGAAAAATCAAAAAATTACTTCGCAATCAAATTCTTTCAATGTACTAGTACCACTCAAAAAGAAATCTTTGGAAATCATAATGGAAGCGGTATCTAAACAAGCCCGTCTGTTTAGTTCAGCCTGGATCCGCAACTCTCTCTTTGAGACATTCTCGGCATAGCTTATGACAGATGACATAGTCACAAAAGAAAAAGCTATGATGCCAGACGATAGAACAACGACGGCAATAAGCGCGATAAATCCACGTCTTGCAAATTGGTCTCTATTGACTTTGTGCATATATGATATCTTGCATCAAACTTACATCTCTTGTATGCACACTGCACGCATATTCTATAAATCCAGACAGTAAGAGCGATAACAAAAAGGAATAAAGTATTACTTCAATAAAAGTTACTCCCTGATTTTTCTCTTGACTCAATCTTTTATTCATTGTCTTTTTATGTTTATCTTGTAAATAATCGGCGTATTGTGATCGAGAATGAACAATGAATCTCCGTCGCAAGTCATGGATTGTGGGGTTGTTGGTAATGAATGAGATAGGGGCAGATTTGAAAAGCTGTATGCATTGGACAATAAAGACCTACCAAATATCTGTAATTCCTGACTCGCCTTGCGTGTAGCCAAGAATATCCTTGACCTGTCAGCGACAATTCCATAAACACCACTGGAGATATCGACCGAGCTGGGAGAAACAAGCGTCGTCGATGATGTTGTGGCCCAAGAAAAGGCCTCGTGATCTGTTGTAATGTTATAGCCACCAGAAGTCCTGCCAAAATTTGTATTGTCCTCAAACATAGCAATGACTTTCCCCTCTTGTCTCTCTCTGCCAGATGGGCTAAATGAATTCGATAAAACAAGTTGCCCTAGATTGTGGACATCGACAAGCATCAGTTGTTTTTGCCCCGCAGTCGCTATATAGGCCAAGTCGTCTCTTACAAATATATCGTTTACCTTACTGCCGATTTCGAAACCACTGATTTTCACTGGCGTAGTCGGATTTGTTACGTCGATAATATTAAATTCGTCTCCGCTCCACTTCTCGGTACCAAGAAATATCTTGCCTTTGTTGTAAAAAATGGAGCTTGCGAGTGGTGGAGTGGCCGTCGCATATGGCAAAGGCAATTGATATTTTTTCTCTAAAATAAGATTACCCAGACCATCAAGGCGAATCACCTGAAGTTGCCCGGTAATACTCGTAGCAGCAGCATATATTCTATTTTTAGCAATTGTAATCGCTCCGATCCCTGGGCCTGTGTTTATATATGATAAAACAACTGGATTGTAGATATCATGAATGTCAATAACGATCAGGTCTGGGTCCAAAGCAATGGCTGAATCGGTTGAAATATAGGCAATGCCATTCCTAACTTCAAGATCAGTCGGTAATAAGGTCGGATTGATCGGCAATGCTATGGGTGTACTTGAAACCGTGATTGCCAAAGAACTAGAAGCAGTGTAATCAACCAGAGATGCATTGTAATCACTAATGAACCTGTACGAACCCAAAACTTGATCGTTGGAAAAATCGGGCGAACATAATGGCGTACCCATGAACTCATCTGCATTGGTAAATGGATAGGCTCGAACAGCATTAAATGTGATCGGCCGGAAATACCGAGAGCTAGTCGCCAAATTACTCGAGGTCAGAACTATGTTGTTTATAATGCGATCGTTGCCATAAAAACGCGAAGTGGCACTAATATTACTGACACCATCATCAATATTGATGGATTGATATGGTACAAGTGTCTCAATATTACTCAAATGTGATTCGTACATATCGATCAGTCGGTTGCGCTCTCTGGCAACATTGAATGTCTCTCGAGCATTTACAGAAGATCCCGTAATAATAGTAATGAGAACCGTGGCCAGAGAAAAAGCAAGAATAATATCTATCAAAAGCACACCAGAGTTGCGGTTTTTATTTACCATGAATTGTTTCGGAGCGCACTTAATATTCAAGGGCAGTAAGACTGGCCCAAAAAGCAGTCAAAGACCGATAGACATCTACTAGCTACTGCTAACCAACGCCAAAGGTTTTACGACCGCATCAATCGAGATTACAATTCATCCTTGACATGTCTACATTCTCTAATATCTTCTTTTACTTCACCCAAAGTGTCAGAGACATCTTGACGACTCAGCTCAACCTTGTCTTCGACTTCGGCCAACCTAGAATATAATCTAGATTCGGCAGCATCTATTCTTTCTTCCAGACGTTCGAAGCTACGGGCTATCGATACGGCCACGTCATCGCTATTTTTATAGATTAAATGTTCAATAAGTTCGAGATCTCTTTGTTCTAATGACATATTTTATTTGTTATTAATTATTAATAATTATTGACTTTATCAAAGAGAAATAAAATCCCAATAAAAAAATAATAAAATCCTGATAAAAAAAGGTTAAAATTCTTATAAAATATACCCGAATTGTGATTGGGCCAAAATAAATGATATGGACTATTCACATATTGTCCACCGTTTTATCTATAATGATCATTTGCAAACCAAAGTAGCATGATACAATGGGCTCAAAGAAACAACTTTATTTACCACCCAATTAATAAGTATCGAATAATAACGTGGACACTGCATCACCATATTTCAAAACTAGAGACCTCAAAATTCCGCCACACAACTTGGAGGCAGAAAAAGCGCTACTGGGATCAATCATGATCCGTGGCGAAGCAATGCATGATGTCTCCGATCTAGTTAACGAACAATCCTTTTACTCCAACCAACACAAAATCATCTGGTCAACCTTGTTCGAACTACATAACAAGGCCTCTCCAATCGACGTATTATCTGTCTCAGCCAGATTGAAAGAAAAGAATCAACTAGAGCAGGCTGGTGGCATGAGTTTTCTCACAGAACTGATCAATGTAGTTCCCTCCTCTACCAACGCCAATCATTATGCGGAGATCGTAGAAAAAAAACACGTTATGCGTGAACTACTGCGCGCCGCAGAAAACATCACTGGTCTTGGTTATGACGAAGAAGCAGATTTGCATGATATCCTAGAAAAATCAGAAAAGGCTCTATACGCTGTCACCAACAAGACCGGCTCTAGCAAATTTATTGCCCTCAAAGATACTCTGCATGAGGCTTGGGAACGTCTGGATCATTTGCACAAAACCAAAGGAGAACTCCGTGGCGTACACACCGGTTTTTCTGATCTAGATAATAAATTATCAGGCTTACAAAAATCCGATCTGATCATCTTGGCAGCACGACCATCTATGGGAAAAACCTCATTGGCATTAGATATTGCCAGAAAAGCTTCGGTCAATCACAAAATACCCGTAGCAATCTTCTCTCTAGAAATGAGCTCCCAACAACTAGTAGATCGTATGCTAGCCGCTGAGTCACAGGTCGATTCTTGGAAAATACGTACTGGACACAATCTCTCCGTAACTGAAGATTTCAAGGCTATAGGCGAAGCTATCGGCAGACTTTCTGAAGCGCCGATTTTCATCGATGACACACCCGGAAATAATATTCTGAAGATGCGCGCTGTATCTAGGCGCCTGAAAAATGAAAAAGGTCTTGGTCTTATCGTCGTTGATTACCTCCAGCTCATGCTACCCACGCAAACCAAGTACAACGACAATCTCGTCCAGCAAGTAACAGAAATATCTCGTTCATTGAAAAACCTCGCCCGCGAATTGGAGGTGCCTGTTCTAGCTCTTTCCCAACTATCGCGCGCTGTCGAGCAACGTGGTGGCAAACCACGTCTCTCTGATCTGCGCGATTCAGGATCTATCGAACAGGATGCTGACGTAGTCATGTTCATTCATCGTGAGCCAGACCAAGATCTCGGAGGCAAAAAAGAAGAAGCCGAGATCCTCATCGAGAAGCATCGAAATGGCCCTACCGGCATAGTCAAACTATTCTTCGACAGCAAGAAAACTACTTTCTTGAGCATGGACAAGGCCGATTTTGGAGGATTTGAAAAAATAGAAAAGTAATACAAATACACAAGTACCGCCATGGATTCACTACATCGCCTAGAAGAAATATTCTCTCATTTCCCCGGTATCGGCCCACGACAAGCGCGCCGTTTTGTTTATCATCTGTTGAACAAATCATCGGCATCGGTAAAAGAATTCGTACAATTGGTTGAAGAAATCAAAAAATCAACTTTTGAATGCGAGCAATGCCATCAGTTTTTTATAGCTGATAATCGTCCTGCGGATCAAACGCTTTGTTCGATCTGCAGAGATAAAACACGCGACCAAAAGGTGTTGATGATAGTCGCACGTGATTCTGATTTTGAATCAATAGAAAAAAGTGGCATGTATGAGGGTTTATATTTCATTCTTGGCGGTACTGTACCTATTCTCGACAAAGAACCAGAAAAACGTATTCGTTTGAAAAAACTCCTAGAGTATATTTCTGATTGTGATAAATTGAAAGAAATAATCCTATCAATGAATACCACGCCCGACGGCGAACACACCACAAGTATCGTCAAAGAAGCTATCGGAAAAGTCATCGACAAAAAACTCATAAAAGTAAGCGTCCTAGGAAGAGGACTCTCGACTGGCGCAGAACTGGAATATGTTGACAAAGAGACAATCAAAAATGCCTTAGAAAATAGGCATTAAAAACATCAGTTATATCTCCCTATAGACTGTATAGTCTTTTGATTATTTCAAACTATCGATCCTGACCTTGAAGAATGGCTGTCTATGGCCGTTTTTCTTGAAATACCTACTTTTTTGTTTGTAGTGAACAACGGTGACCTTCTTTGATCGACCGATCTCGACAATCGTACCCCTGACAACAGCTTTGGCTATATAAGGAGTGCCAATGGTAGTATCTTTGCCATCATCTACAAGTAAAACTTTATCAAAAACAACAGAATCGCCCTTTTTGTAGGTACCAGAGATCTTTTCAATAGTAATAATCTCGTCTTTTGAGACAGTATATTGCTTGCCGCCAGTTGCAATTACAGCAAATTCCATAGTGGAAGCATTATACACTAAATATGAAATTATGCAATTTCCTCTGGCTTTTCCACTTCCTTGGCTCGGAGGCTGGGAGTCTCACCCGTAATACGGAGCACATCTTTGTCAATCTTCTTCAGTTCCCTGCCAGAATTATTATAATGACTGACCACCGTAGAGAGTGAGCTTCCTAGTTTGACATGATACTCATCGTATCTTCTGAGATGAACGCCGAGTTCGTTGACCCGCTTTACAATATCTTTGGCTGTCTCCTCGATCTGTAGTGCTTTGAGACCCTGAAGAACCGTCTGCAGATAAGCCAAAAAAGAGGTCGGCGAGACGATAATCACTTTATACTTGCTGGCGGCGCGTTGAATCAAGTTATCGTTTTCTCCAGCGACAGCGCCAATCTTGTTGACTAAAAGATCGTAATATATGGCTTCATGCGGAATAAACATAAAAGCAAAGTCCATGGTCTTTTCGTTCGGGCGAATATATTTGGAAGTCTCCTGGATACGCAACTTGAGATCATTAACAAAAGCCTTTTCTAGTTTATCGTGCTCTACAGGATTTTTCTCTGTGGCTAATTTATTATAATTTTCCAACGAAAACTTTGAATCAACAGGGATGATCTTGTCTTTTACAAAGACAACCGCATCGACGATTTCCCCGCCCTTGAAAACATATTGCATCTGATACTGACTAGGCGCCAAAACATTCTTGAGTAAAGTCTCTAAATAATATTCACCGAGAATACCGCGGTGCTTTGGGTTTTTCAGAATGTCCTGAAGATTTTGCAACTGATCGGCAAAAGAAACCACCTGTTTATTGGTTTCATCTAGTTTGGTAAGCCCTTGAGTGACTTCACGAATAAGCTTTGCTGATTCAGACAACTGGGAACGCATAGACTCCTGGACACTCCTGGATGATTCATACATCTTGGTATCGACGGTTTTGGTAAGGTCGCTAACTTTACGATCTACAGTTCTGGACAATTCATTGACTTGTTCTAGGATAAGCCCGAGACTTTCACCGCCCTCTTTACCGGTCGAGATAGCGTGACGGCGAACATAAAAGATGACCAAGACGATATTGGACAAGATGGCAACAATGATAAGGATAATAAAAACCGTATTCATATGTATAGTCTACATTGTAAAGTATAAAGCGCAAAACTTTGCATCTCGTATCTTATGTTGTAAGATATCTTCATGACTATTCATGAAGATATCAAAAATAAAATAAAAGAGGCCATGCGCGCCAGAGACACTATTCGCCTCGACACCTTGAGAGGTTTGGATGCCCTTTTCTTGAATGAAATGCTCACCCAAACACCAGCAACTGACGCAGATGAAACGGGTAAAAACAAATTTCTGCCAGATAACAAAGTCTTGGCACTGATAAAAAAGAGCGCTAAGCAAAGGGTAGATTCTATAGAGCAATTCGAAAAAGGCGGACGAATGGATTTGGCTCAAAAAGAGAAAGACGAGCTGGCGATACTGCAATCATTTTTACCTGTCATGATGACCCAAGAAGAAATAGAGATCGTAGTCAAAAGAAATATCGAGGCTCTGAAAACTTCTGCCGGTTTCAATCCAAAAGCAACTGGCAAAATTACAGGGTTGATAATGAAGGAATTGGCCGGCAAGGCTGATGGCAACGATGTCAAAACTGTAGTGGAAAAGATCCTTAAATAAAACTGCAAAACTTCGGTACTCAACATCGTTGCATTAATTGACTGACTGACAATGTCATCACAAAGATGTTATAGTTATATGAGATAAAAAAGAACAATAGTAAAAGAAAGGTTTTAGGTGATGAAAAAGATGATACAAATGGAGTTTGGCGATCAGCCAGTGAGTATCAGCGAAGGACGACAAAAATTCGCTCTGATACGAGCATATCTAGACAATATCATTGACTACAATCTGACAATTAGATTGATGAAAACCAATCTGGCAACTTTCATAATATGTGAAGAAACCACTACTGATTGTTGCCAAACAACAAATTGTGGGCAAAAGATCGTTGGCGTCTATGCAAAAAACTAATAACCACTCTGAGCCTAATCTGTGTAGATATGAAAATTCCAAAAGGTATCCCCGAATTTGAGCTCGCATCGGGAAATGTGACTCAGGGGGAATTCTGGGAATTCGAAAAAGATCCAACCTGTGTTGGACTATATGGACAAAATACGCCACCACTATCTTATGTAGAACGCCTTTTACTACAAATAGAACGCGCACAAAATCGAAGATCATCCGCGAAAGCTCAGGTAGAGTGTGACGCGCAGATCTTTGACGATACAACCACTCAAGAAAAACTGTTAGAAAAAAGGGGTGTGAAGAAAAAACGCCGTAACCGTAAAAGTTTTTGGGCAAAGCAAATGGCGATTTTCAACCCATTTAGCTTCAAAAACAAAGAGACGGGGGAACCATATTATCAGTGGCAAGATCAAGAGTCTCCGATAGACCCAGACTCTGTAGATCATTTCATCGAATCCATGAAACTGTTGGCAAAACTTCTGCCGACAATGTCATTGGAAGAACGTCTCCAGTCGGACCACAACTTTGCCAGAGAATTTCTAAACGGCGAATGGGATCAGTGAGATAGTTATAGACCCAGTGCCAATAACCCGAACAATAAGTTCGGGTTTTATAATAGATATATGTTATAATAACGTTGTAACATATTTTACCGCACCACAAATAATATAACTGACATAATATATTATTTGCAGACTTATTTAAACAATCAGTCCTGTGGAAATATCTGCCTATTCTATCACCATATGGATAACTGCGATCTTGATAAGTGGCCTGGCTTTGGTTATTTATTTTGGAAGTAACAGATTATCATCTAGAGCTTTTATCATAAGTATATTATGGATCATATCATGGACAATGGGTACTATCTTTTCAATCTCCGCGCCAGACGTCAATCTAGCAACAATCTATAACAAGATCAGCTACGTCTTCAGTAGCGCAATAGCAACATCATTGTTCTATTTCTTCCTTACCTATCCGGAGAACATCAAACCAAAGAGATGGTTAACATCATCCCTAATAATTGCCCAGTTGAGCTTTTCTTATTTCATACTATTTACAAACACAATCATTGGAACAGCATTCAAATTACAACCACCAGCCGGTTGGGGTTGGCATTTTGGGACATTTTCTTTCGTATATATTCTATTTTTCGCCACCTTCTTTTTATCTGGGGTCTTCATTATGTATAAAAAATACAAGAGATCACTCGAAACAAATGTAAAAAAGAATATTTCGATGATGATAGTAGCCATAACGATAGGAGTAGTGCCACCATTCTTTATGTGTGACCTCTTGCCTCGCATTGGATACTTCGACCTGAACTGGCTTGGTCCTGTAAGTGGCTGTCTCTGGGTCTTCATCATCGTCTACTCGATCATCCGCTATCGTCAGATGAACATCCGGGCCATCATAGCGGAAGTACTGGCAATCGCAATGGCAATCATTTTTTTCATAAATATTTTCGTCAACATTCCTTGGGGAATTTGGGACAACGTGATTGGGTTCATAGCGTTTACAACACTCCTTGTATTCCTCTTGCAAAATATTATGCGCGAAGACAGACAAAAAGAACTACTGCATGACTTGAACAATAGTCTCGAACAAAAAGTATCAGAACAAACAAGAGAAATTCGCAAGTCTTATAATCTCGAAAAAATGGCGCGGAGAGAATTGGAAAAATTGAACGAGATGAAGGACCAATTCATCATGATCACACAACACCACTTGAGATCACCCGTCATGTCAATAAAATCTGACCTAGAAACAATATCAAAATCGATTACAAGTAAACATTCCTACGAAAACCCAAATATCCTTGGGGCAAATATGATCTATGACAAAACAGACATGAAATATGCGAGGATACCCAAGGAAACCGAAAATTACGATAGCCTCGAGACATTTCGACAAGTAAAAAGAAACCGTAATGCAAAGGTCGTCAGTTCAGGACTCGAACAATCATTAACAAATGCGGAAAAATCAATCGGTCGCTTGGGGAAAATCGTCGATGATTTTCTTGACATAACCACACTCAAACCAGGTAGCCAGATATTAAATATAAACCGATGTAATATAGGAGCAATAATTGAAGACGTGATCCAAGAACTATGGTTTCACATAGAGAAAATGGATTTGACGTTGAATGGTCTCAAGGATATGAATCTTTCGGGTGATACGGAGAATTGGCCAGACCTGATGGTCGATGGCGCCAAAATGCGCGAGGCAATAATTATTATTATTGAAAACGCCGTAAAATATAATACATTCGGTGGTTCGATCACTATTCGAGGCAACATGACCGACAATATGTTTGAGATAGCTATCAGCAATACTGGCATAGGTATCGGCAAAGAAGATAGAGAGAAAATCTTCAATAAAAACTTCTTTCGTAGCGAAGATGCCCGAAGACAAAATCCTATTGGCATGGGTATCGGCTTATCCGTGGCTAGAGCGATAATCAGGGCCCATGGAGGCGACATTTCTCTAGAGTCAGAAGGAAAAGGTAAAGGAGCGATAGTGAAATTGAGACTAGGAAACTAGCACGGGATCATTTACCCATCTCTATTATTTTCGTCATGACAAAGTCTCCATAATTCTTGAAATCTTGGGGCGATAACATAGATTGCTCTTTGTCGATAGTATACAAAGGTTGGCCAAATGAAACACGGATATTTCTCCTACGCAAAAGAAAGTCAGAAAACGACATACGAAAAGCGCCATCTAGACGGACTGGAATAATGGGCACTTTGGTAACATGCGCCAAATATGCCACACCGCCCTTTGCTGGTTGAATATGGCCGTCACGAGTAATATGTCCCTCTGGAAAGACACAAATACTACCACCAGCCCTGACAATACTTATATGATGTTTCAAAGATTTCTCGTAATTTCTTAAACCAGCAAAAACCGGATAAGCGCCCCAGGCCTTGAAAAAAGTACCACCATAAAGATGGCGTCGCCAACCAGAACGAACGTAGAATTCTTCTTCGCGAGAAGTATAGAAAATAGGCGAAAAATGTGACCAAAAAGGCAGACTGGCGGGAATAAGTATCGGGTCTAATTCGCTGGTATGATTACAGGCAAAGATAGCGTTTCCTCTCAGTGCCTTTATATTATCTAAACCATCGATATCCAATCGAACAAAAAACAACAAGATAAGGCGTGTAGGCACCCAGATGAGCTTTTGGAGAATAAGCGGGGATATGGAATACCAGTTAACCATGGTGTTGATAGTAGCACAAAGGCTGTCTTTGGGGACAACACTAAGCGACACGAGGCCACTCTTCAATCATAAGCAACCTTTTATCTTTGATAGGCATTTGCCCCCATATTTCTTCGGTCACAAATGGCATAAAAGGGTGCAAGGCACGAAGTATCTTGTATAAAGAATGGAGTAGCAATTGCTGACGTGAAGCAACTTCTTTGACTGTGCCGCCTAAAACCTTTTTGCTTTGTTCAACGATTTGATCGGCAAAACAATGCCAGACATAAGCATACAACTTTTCCGCAACCAAATAGTAGCGGAAATTATCCATATCAGAGGTGATATCGGCAAATAATTTATCCTGAACAGCCAAAATCTCTTTGTCAGACGGTTCGAAATCTTTGAAATCATTTGAATACTCGATACCAGTCGTATTCATGAAAATAAAACGCGCTATATTCCACAATTTATTGGCAAACAACTTGTAAGCTTTGATCTTGTCTTCGCCTATTTTGCTGTCATTACCGGGGCCAACGCCAACAACTAGCGACATTCTCACCGCATCAGCGCCATATTTGGCAATAACATCCATAGGGTCAATATTATTACCAAGAGATTTGCTGATCTTCCTACCCTTTTCGTCACGTACCAGTCCATGGAGATATACCGTCTTGAATGGAACCTCGCCCAATATATACTCGCTCATCAAAATCATACGCGCCACCCAGAAAAACAAAATATCCGAGCCAGTCTCAAGAATTGTTGTCGGGTGATAATTGGCAAGGTCATTTTCTCGTCCGGATTTACCAGCCACAGCAGTCTCCGCGAAATCAGGCCAGCCGAGAGTAGAAAATGTCCAGATGCCCGAAGAAAACCACGTATCCAATGTATCTTCATCTTGCTTCCAGCCATCATCCATGGGGGCCTCAACGCCGACATACACCGCCACATCAGCCGGTTTCTGCAAATCATCTCTGACTTTTTCCTTATACCAGACAGGAATCCTATGTCCATACCAGATCTGCCTCGAAATACACCAATCGCGTAAATTATCGATCCAATTGTAATAAACTTTTTCAAATCTATCCGGCACAACCGCGATTTTTCCGGAAGAAACCGCCTCTATCATAAGACTTTTGAGGGTAACTCTTTTATTGTCACGAGAAAATTCTTTGCTAACCGCCACAAACCATTGTAACTTTGGCAGAGGTTCGATCACTCCGCCCGTACGTTGAGCAATGCCTACGTTGTGTTCGATGTCCTCTTCTTTTTCCAAAAGCCCTTCTTGTTTCAACCAAGCAACTACGGCCTCTCGCGCTTCTACTACTTTTTTATCTTTGATCGACTCCAGACCAACTGTCATCCGAGCATATTCATTGATTACCTGTTTCAGTGGCAAATTGTGTCTTTGCGCCATTTCCCAATCTATAATACTGTGCGCTGGTGTCACGCCCAAAGCGCCTGTGCCAAATTCTGGCTCTACCGAAAAATCAGCAATCACTTTTAGATGAATGGCCTCCCCGGCAAAAACCGTATCAAATTCTTTGCCAATATATTTCTTGTATCTTTTATCATCTGGATGAACAGCAATAGCGACATCGCCCAACTTGGTTTCTGGCCTAGTCGTAGAAATACTGATAGGAATATCCTTTGAGTATCTGAATGTATAAAGTTTGGTTTTTCTTGTCTCGTATTCTATTTCATCATCGGAAATGGTAGTTTGGCCCTTGGGATCCCAGTTGACTACGCGAAAACCACGATATATGAGGCCGTCATCATACATTTTCTTGAAAGCAGTGCGTACAGCAAGATTTCTCTTTTCGTCCAAAGTAAAAGCCTCACGCGACCAGTCCAGAGAACAACCCATTTTGCGCATCTGTTTGACGATAATATCGTGATTTTCTTTGGCATAACGATCGATACGCTTCAGTAATTCTTCACGGCCAATATCGTGTCGATTTTTGCCTTCTTTCTTCTGTATATCTTTTTCAACCACCGATTGGGTAGCAATAGCGGCATGATCAGTCCCCGGAAGCCATAATGTCCTCCTGCCATCCATCCTTGCATAACGGACCATGATATCCTCGATGGCCAGCATGAGGGCACTACCCATATGCAATTTACCCGTGACGTTGGGTGGTGGCAAAACTATAGAAAATGGCCGACCATTCTTGTTGCGCTCTGGTAGATTGTCGGGATTAAAAAAACCGCTCTTTTCCCAGAGATCATATATACGATCTTCTGTTAACTTCGAATCATAAGGCTTCAAAAATTTCTCTAACTTTTTTTCATCCATAGGTGAAATATTAGCAGAAAACATCGGTTTTTTGAAGTTATTTAAAATAATAAGAAATTAGAACACATCTTTAAAAAACAAAAAGAAAACCGCCCTTGTTTTTCACTGAGCGGTTTTCTTTTTGTAAACAATATGTCTAGACGCGAGTTACATTTTTGGCACAAGGGCCTTTTTCACCTTGTTCAACGGTGAAACTGACCGCATCACCCTCTTTGAGCTCAGCGAATGAAACGCCACTCAAATCATTTGAGTGAAAGAATAGGTCTTTTGTCTCGCCTTCGCGGGCGATAAAACCAAATCCTTTGGGCATGAGAGTTTTGATTGTTCCTTTCATAGTTTTTATTATATTGGTTGAAGAAATACGACGATGTTTCTTGAACAGCTATTATATCACAAAACGTCTTTATAGAGAAATGACCGAATAACCTCGCCCATATCTTACGAGTTGATTTCCTATTTATTAACTACGAGACAAACGTTACTTCAAGACAATACAAAATCGTAATCTTACTGAAGAGTAACCGGTATCTCTAGCGCCATATCATTCGCGGGGAGACCAGAAGGATTGTCCTTGCGCAAAATCACCGCCCCGCGAAAATTGTTACCCTCTGGTTTTGTGAACGTCAAAGTGACTTCAAAAGGAACATAATCAGTGGTCATCCAATCCCCCTTGGCTTGAGCTGGACCATCGGCAATGATCCGACCATCCCAGTCAACGATAACCACAGGAAAACTGGCTTCGAAATACCAATTCCCACGTGCCTCGCCCTTAACGGTAACTGGCGAAGAGATAGTATCTCCAATCTTGATATTGGTGACCTTTATCACATCGTGTATCGATGGTTCCAAGCCCGGTCGTGCTCTAAGAATAGTGGCCATACCAGTAATAACAATAATTGCGATGACTATATATATGAATTTTCTCATGCGTACATTTTACCACAAAATACGTATCCGAGTCATTTTGAACTGTCTACCATCTATGATATGATTTTTCTCATGAGAAGAGTATATCTGAAGGACCTAAAAAATCTTATCGGCCAAGAAGTCACCATCTGTGGCTGGGTTGATGTTAGACGCGATCATGGAAAACTTATATTCATCGACCTAAGAGATGTATCTGGCAAAGTCCAGACTGTGATCCTTCCAAATTATAAAGAAGCACACAATATTGCCCAGAGTCTACGGAGCGAGTGGGTTGTTTCAATGGTCGGAAAAATCAACGCTCGTCCGACAAAGATGATCAACGAAGAAGAAGAAAACGGCACTATAGAAGTCGAAGTCATGTCTATTGGGATTCTGTCTGAAGCAAAAGAACTACCTTTCGAGATCGGCACAGACGTCAACATAGACACCTATCTAGATAACCTACCGCTTACACTCCGCGCCCCAAAACATGCCAAAGTCTTCAAGATACAAGCTATCATTAGCAAATCTTTCAGAGATTTCTTTTCCTCTCAAGGTTTCTACGAATTCCAAGCGCCAAAGCTTATTGGCGATGATGCCGAGGGCGGTGCCAATTCATTTGACGTCAAGTATTTCAAACATACAGCCCATCTGGCACAAAGTCCGCAGCTATACAAACAAATCATGGTCGGTGTCTTTGAAAAAGTGTTCACCATGGGTAATGTCTATCGCGCCGAAAAACATTCGACGACCAGACATTTGAATGAATACACTTCTCTTGATATTGAAATGGGCTTCATTGAAAGCCATGAAGATGTTATGGATATTGAAAATAGATTTTTAGTCTATCTATCTGAAAGATTGTCGGCTGAATGTTCCGAGGAATTCAAATCTCTTGGAGCAACTATGCCAAAAATCCCCTCGAAGATACCTAGTATGACTCTGAGAGAAGCACAAAATATCATCACCAAAGAGACGGGAAAAGATTGCACTACCGAACCAGATTTGGAACCTGAACATGAAAGGTGGCTATGTAAATACGCCATGGAAAAACTAAAATCCGAGTTTATTTTTATTACCCACTTCCCCACAGCAAAAAGACCCTTTTACACTTACCGTGACGAAAAAGATCCCACCTACACAAAAGGTTTCGACTTATTATTCAGAGGAGTCGAAATCACCACGGGCGCGCAACGTATACACAATTACGATGACCTCGTCGCTTCGATGTTAGAAAAAAAGCTAGATCCAGAAAAATTCAGCTATTATCTACAAGCTTTTAAATATGGTATGCCTCCGCATGGCGGATTTGGCCTTGGGCTTGAACGCCTTACCGCCAAACTACTCAACATAGAAAACGTCAAAGAAGCGACACTATTTCCTCGCGATATCAATCGCATAGACAATAGGCTGTCCAAATAGAACCTAATGTCTCTTTTTTCTACGAGAACCAGCTTTATCTCTCATTTTGTGTAGGGGTGCTACTTTAGCTATAAACTCATTTTGTGTTTGAATGATATCCTTCTCATCGGTGTACTGAATTATACTTTCCGATCTATTGGAAAGCTCTCTGAAATAATGATCATGTTCCAACACTTGCGGATGCACTCGGAGCGCGTTTTCGTTCATGCCAACAATAACTAGACCATCCAAGGTGCGAACCCGAGACAAAGCAACATAACCCATTCCCGGCTCAAAAGATTTCGATAGATCAACCTCTATGGCATCGAGACTCATACCCTGACTTTTGTGTACCGTAATAGCCCAAGCTAACCTAAGTGGATACTGTGTGATTTCGGCCAAGATTTTGTCATTATCAACAATTTGCCACGTGGCTTCTTCAATAGTTATATTTCTATCTGTCCCATCTCGCAAACCAGATACTCTGATAACAGGCTTTACGTCAGGACCACAAGAGACAACCGTACCAAGCGTGCCATTTACATAACCAGCATCAAAATTGTTTTTCACACACATCACGCGAGCACCTTTGCGAAGACGCAAAAACTCTGGCGCAAGACATGACCTCTTCAGCGCTTCCACAAGAGGCCGTTTACCTCTAGAATACATTTCATAGAGAGATTCCGGACCTTCTACGGTCTGCAAAGCCTCATCATTGAGCAGATCAACATCAACATTATGAGTAAAGAGGCGTGTTGGTTCGGTCCGGCCAAATTTCATATATTGCACAGGGGGTACAATCTCCAAATTATTGCGGTAGCGACTCTGTAATTGTTCCCTAGCTTGACTAGACACTTTGCCAGATCGGATTTCGTTCAGAATAGAAAGAATGGGATCATTTTTGCTGGTTGATAAGTAGCGAAAATTCTCATGTAGATAACAAACCAAAAATCCCGCTTCCTTCCACAACCGTGAACTATAAACAAATTGAGCCAGAGGTTCACCTCGGCGCGCTACTGGTGGCAACTGAAAAAAATCCCCACAAAGAACGACCTGCATACCACCAAAAGGCTCTTTAGATTTCTTCACCGATTTTATTATGCGATCAACCAGATCGAGATGGAAATGATGAAGCATTGAAACTTCATCGATAATGAGCACCTCGGCCTCCGTGATCTTCTTCTTGATATATGATTTTTGACTGATCTCTCTGACATCATCTGCCGATAGATGATCTTTGACCCCTATGCCAGACCACGAATGGATCGTCACGCCACCTATATGTGTGGCTGCGATGCCAGTTGAAGCTGTAATACCTACAGACACATGATGATTTCTCAGGTATTCGATATATTCATTAACAACAAAAGTTTTGCCAGAACCAGCTGGACCGGTGATAAATACATTTTTACCCATCTTCAGGAGATTCAATGCCTCGCGTTGAGTCATGAGTGAAAGTATAACAGAAAAAGGCTATCCTATAGCAAATCTATATCCTGTTGGATTTTAATAGCTCTCTTTATGACATCATCGCCATAGCCAGCAATAGCCTTTGATTTACTACAAGAACTTCCAGAAAAGTATCTGCAAGCGGCATTTTTCTCTGCCGTGTAACCACCCTTACTAGCACCAAGATTGCTCAAATATAGCGCAGAAGCCATAAAAGCATGTTTGTGGTTCCATGGGTTTGGCATACCAGAAATACCCAGAAGCGAAGCAATCTCGTCTTTCATCAACATCCAAGTCGAAGGTATGAATTGTGCTGTTCCCATAGCACCTCCCCAGCCACCAACAGAAACTTGCTGGCATGAGACTGCGGTGTTGGACGGATCTAGACCCAAGGCTTTTGTTATTGTCAAAAATGGTTGCACATCACGACTTGGTTTCATAACACTTGAAGCTGGTTTGCCTGTACTAATATATATGCCATTACCATTTTCATAATCAGTAAGATAACAACCCCCTACATTCGCGTTCCAGTCCGATTCTTTGGCCAAAATAGCTAACAGGAACGCCGGACGGACACCAGTTTTGGCTGATGCCTCCTCGGCATATTGGAGGGCAAGACCAAACTCAATCTTTTTGCCAGCGGCCAACGGAAACAAAGTCGCTCTGATCTGTGCCGCTCTGGCTTGTTTTTGCGCCAAAAGTTTCCCATAGGCTTTTTCATTACCTTTGCTGGCATCTAATAATTCCTGTTTTTCGGCTTGATCACTCTTGATATTTTTCTGCTGAACCTCTATGGCGTATCTGGCATCCATTGTTGCATTTTGCTTCAGCTCCAAGGCGCTTTTCTCCGCCACCGTTGTACTTTTGTCAGAGCGTAATTGTTCGAAGGTTGACTCCAAACCCTTTCCTATATCCTGAAATGTATCAACGTCTCGGAAAAAACCCGAAACGCTTGATTGAGAAAAGATGATCTCCAATAAAGTAGCGTCGTCTATTTCGTTTGTTTTGCGCAAAATCTGCGCTAGGGTCTCTTTACCTTTTTCAATATGATCCTCTAGATCATTTATATGACTTTGTTTCTGGGTGATATCATGGCCCAATGTCTGAATCAAAAGATTCTTGGCCTTGATATCCAACTGCGCGGCTTTGATCTTGGCGTCGAGAACGTTGATATCCTTCTTTAGCGACGCGCTCTGATTTCGCGCTGTGGTCAGATCGGCTTCGGCCTTTTTCTGCTCTGCTTCTACTTGTGCTAGTTCGGCACGAAGTTGCGCTTCTTGTTCTGGTGTCAAAGTTGTCTCCGCGTGTAGAATAAACGGCAATAATATTATAACTATAACAATCACCGCGGATTTGATCAGCTTCATGAATATGATTATAGCATGAAAAAACCTAGGCTTGACCTAGATTTTCTTGGCTTCTCCTTCTTTCCCCTTGCCTGGGGTTGCTCCGGGGGTGGTCGAAGTGGCGGAATCAAGACTTTCTTTTGTCTCTTTACCTTTGGCCTCGACTTCAATAGCAGACATGTCAATAGTTGTTGGGGCCTCTACGACTTCTTCTTTGGCTTCATAGACAGAAGCAACGATCTCATCAGGAGAAATCTTGACTTCAACCCCCTTCGGTATGTGAAGATCCTTGACGTGAATAACATCAGCGAACTCAACAAGTTTAGAGATGTCAACTCTTATATCACGTGGCAAATCTCTAGGCGCAGCCTCGATATCGATATCTCGGCGAACCTTGACTAGAATACCGCCTTTGTCTTTGACTGCGGGCGAAACACCATCGAATACTAGAGGGATAGCGACTTTTACTTTTTTGCCCTTCTCGATAACATAAAAATCCGCATGTCGTGGCTCACCAGAAAGTGGATGTACATCGGTATCATGGATCAAAACTTCATGTTCGTTACCTTTGCTATCCTTGAGAATAATAACCGAAGATTCTCCGGCCTCTTTCCAGACTTTCTTAAATTCAATCATAGAAACAACAACTGGCGTTGAAACCTCTTTTGGGCCATAAAAAACCGCTGGCATTTTACCGCTTTTTCTTATAACATCGGCACTATTCTTCATATCTCGCTTTTCGATGGCTAACGACAACATGCGGATCATTATACATAATCAAAGCAAGCTGTCAAAATCGACTGTATGTTTACGGCCCCACATTTAATGACGCTTGCGCACTAGAACCACCGTCACCAGTACAACTAATAGTAACTAAAATGTGATTATTCTGATAATCATACCAAGAAGGCAATGTAAAGGGGCTACCCGAATACACACCCACCTCCATCTCACCATTTGGCATTTCAACGCCGATTTCACAAGCAGGATTAGTCATATTATATACCTGCCAAGATATTTCCGACACTCCACTACCAATAGGTCGTTGTTTTATTTCCAAATATGGAGATCCTCCCCCGCCTCCAACTGAAGAAACTTCTGATGAAAGTGACTGCGAATATATAGTTATATCGTCCATATAACCACTAAAGCCAGATCCACCAAGAAATAATGTCTGGGAAGATTCGGAAGAGGCACGGATTGGAGCCTGCTTAGAATCAATTAGCTTACCGTCTAGATATAGATTCAATGCTCCACTTTTGGAATCATATGAAGAAGCCAGGTGGTACCATTTCCCCCTAGAAACATCTGACGTCGAGATCTTTATTTCACTACCAAAATTTGAATAATATCTAGCTGCATAACCATTAGATGTACTAATGATTTCAAGCTGTCCCAAGATCACAGATTCAGTTCCTTTAATCTTAACCAAATTACCAACAAGATTGGCGGTTTTGCTCAAATAGAACCACACCGACATCGTCAAATCTGATATTTCTTTTCTAAAAATCATAAATTTGCCTGTTGCTCCCCCAGTCCAAGACGAAGAATTCCCCTGCCCTGTGGGCGTTTCGGGATTAGGAGTTATGTTACTTATATTCTGATTATTTCCTGATAGATCTATTGCTACGCTACTACCCTCATTGAAATTCCAATACCCCATCGCCGTATCTCCAATAGCATGATAATTATTGGTAGCAAACAGAAGTCCTGCTGCAATACGTGCCTTGTCGCGAGCAGCCGAAACACTGACTGTGATAATTGAAGCCAGAAGTCCAATTATAGAAATTACCACCAAAAGTTCTATGAGAGTAAAGCCTTCATAATAAGTCTTCTTCATAGAATTCAGTAGAATATCCTACGAGTAATAGCGAAACATTATGTAGGCGATTATAGTGTTAACGATGACAATAGCAATGAGAATATACTGCCCCGTCCTGGACGACTTGACGATGCCGTGGCGCATCAAAAAATTCACCATTTTGGGCTCTTTGCCACCACCAACAGAAAGATTTGAATTCCCCCCGCCTGACAAATTGCCATACCGTGGTTTTTTGTTATAGCCAAACGAATCCTCTTCAAATTCTACTCCTCCTGTAGACATGGGATAATTATACACTACTACCAAAATTGCTACCACCACAAAATTCACAAGGATCTGTTTTACAATATCTGGCGATAATCCCCCTAGCCATATCCCCCATGTATGATATTCTCCTAATAATATGAGTAAAAGACCAGTATATCTAGACAATGCTTCTACTACATCAGTGCAACCAGATGTTTTACGTGCCATGCTTCCATATTTTTCGAAAAAGTACGGCAACCCTTCAAACCTTTATGTCCTTGGTCGAGAAGCCAAACGAGCCATAGCATACGCTACCAAAGAAATTATTAACGTTTTGCATTGCAAAGAAGATGAATTTATATTCACTGGCTCTGCTACCGAAGCCGACAATCTAGCCCTCATCGGCGTGGCACGTGCCAACAAAAAATTCGGTAATCAAATCATTATTTCTGAAATTGAACACAAAAGCATCGCTTCTGTGGCAAATGTGCTCGAGAGAGAAGGTTTCGAGATCATTACTATTGGAGTCAACTCTAAAGGCCTTACCGATCTAAAAGAACTACGTAAACAGATAAACGAAAAAACCATATTGGTTTCAATCACCATGGCCGACAGTGAGACCGGCACACTACAGCCGATTGTCCAAATAGCAGACATCGTTAAGCAAATGCGCATGAATAACATTAAATCGCTAACCGGCAAAGGTAAGACATCGGGCATTAAAGATCGAATGTCCGCCACCGATCGCTTATCGACAATAGGTCATCCATTTTTTCATACCGACGCTAGTCAAGCCAGCACTTATGCCAATATCAATGTTAATAAACTGGGTGTTGACCTCATGACTTTATCGGCACATAAGATTGGCGGGCCAAAAGGTATCGGTGGGCTATATTTGCGCCGTGGCATCAAAATCTCCCCCCTGATACACGGCGGTGGTCAGCAAAGTCATCTGCGCTCTGGCACAGAAAATGTACCAGCTATAGTCGGTTTTGGCCGAGCAATGGCTCTAAACGAAAAAAATAAAGAAAAAGAATGTATGAGAATAAAATCACTTCGCGATTATCTAGAACGTGGTCTGTTTCGCCTTATCCCCAAAATCATCCTCAATGGCCACGAGGCTAAACGTTTGCCAAACTTTCTCAATATTTCATTTTTGGACATAGAGGGCGAAGCTTTGCTTCTACATCTAGATAAATGTGGGATTATGGTAAATACCGGTTCGGCCTGTGATTCAGAGAGTCTGGAGCCCTCGCCTATTTTAACGGCTCTCGGCAATCCATATGAATTTGTTCATGGCAGTATCCGTTTCACTCTCGGCAAAGAGACCACAAAAAAAGACATTGACTATACCTTGAAACATATGCCTGATATTGTTAAGAAATTGCGCCGTATCTCTCCGCTTAATTTATCACTGAAACAAAAGAAAAGCATATCCAATCCTAAAGCCTTTATTGGCAATCAAACGCCACATTTCGTCCGAAAAGTAAAGAGCAAATCCAAAAGTTATATTTTATAATTCTAAAAAATCTTCATGCTAATAAAAACAAAGAGCAGACGCAAATCAGGGCTAGATGTTGTAAATAAAAACACCGGCAATTCTTGGGCGTATACTTCTAAAGTCCGCGACCATTTCTTCAAACCGAGAAATCTACTTTGGGAAAATCCAAGATCCGCTACTTATGATTGCGAGGGAATAGTCGGCTCGCCGGCCTGTGGAGATGTCATGCGCGTGTGGCTCAAGATCGATAAAAAGAAAGACAAAATAATTGATTTCAAATGGAGAACTTTCGGTTGTGCCAGCGCCATTGCCGCAACATCTGTACTCTCGGTCATGGTGACTGAACGAGGCGGTATGTCCATAGACAAAGCCATGTCGATCCGCCCCCAAGATATTATCAAGAGATTAGACGGCTTGCCCGATCGCAAAATCCACTGTTCAGTCTTGGGCGACAAGGCTCTGCGTACCGCCCTGAATGCCTGGTTCAAAAAGACCGGACAATTCGATCGCATCATGATCGAAGGAGGTAAAATCATAGACCCACACACGAAAACTACCGAGTCTGATATCGAAGAAGCTGTACTCACAGGTGCCACGACTATCGAGGCCGTGCAGAAAAGAACAAAAGTCGGTATAGGCTATCCCGAATGTTTGCCTCAAGTAGAACAGCTGATTCGCTTCTACAGAGAAAAATATTTTGGATCAGATTTATTTTGAATCCAAGTAAAATGAGAAAACGCAATTCCAAAACAAAAAAACAAACGTCCGCCATAGCTAGAAACAGTGTGGCAATGATCAAAACTCATGAAAAAATTGAAACTGTCATAGAAAAAGTCCGCCCTTATATTCAAATGCACGGTGGTGACGTCTGCCTGCTCGGCTACAGAGATGGTGTGGTGACCATAAAAGTCTATGGGACTTGTACACATTGTTCATTGGCCGATTTGACGTATAATAATCTTATCTTAGGGCTTCTCAAAGAAGAAATCCCCGAAATTAAAGAAATATTAATAGAAAAATAATATAAAAAAATGGCAAACCAAAAAGAATACATCCGCAATAGGGCCGATTCCAAAATAGGCAAGATAGTAATCGATCGCGATCTGTGTATAGGCGCGGCTTCATGCATCGCTGTCTCTGGCGCCACCTACGAATTGGACAACGAAAACAAAGCCATCGTGACTAGCGCCGAGGCTATAGATGACGAAACACTTCTCATGTCAGCACAATCGTGTCCAACCAAAGCAATTTTACTTTTTGATAAAGAAGGTGTCCAAGTATTTCCAAAATAGTATATATGCATACTTATAAATATCTCATAGTCGGCGGTGGAGCGGCTGGTACTTCTGCGGCAGAGACTATCAGGCAACACGACAAACATGGCTCAATAGCCATAGTCAGCGACGAATCGCACCCTCTATATTCGCGCGTGATGCTCTCCAAGCCAGGTTTTTTCTTGGGTAAAATCCCCTTTGACCAAATATATCTGAAAAAAGAAAGCTGGTATGTAGAAAACAAAATAGATTTTCTAGGTGGCAAAAAAGCTGTTAGCATAGAAACCTCTTCAAAAAATCTCTCCCTATCAGATGGCTCACACCTCCACTATGAGGAATTGCTCATCGCCACAGGCGTTGACGTAAATAGATGGAAAGTATCTGGGTGTGGTAAAAAAGGTATTCACTATCTGCGCTCTCTCCAAGATGGCATAGATATAATGGAAGCAATAAAAACCGCAAAATGTGCCACGACTATCGGTGGAGGTTTTATCAGTTTTGAGATGGCGGATCTCTTGCAAATGGCCGGCCTAGATACAACTATGATATTACGTGAATCTTATTTTTGGGAACCGACACTAGATAATATTTCTGGCATAATGATAGAAAAAGCCTTGACCAAGGGTGGTGTCAAACTGATCAAAAATGCCGAAATCACACAGGTCATCGGTGATGAAAAAGTTACAGAGGTTATACTCAAAGATGGTACCAAAATCTCATGCGACCTGATCATCTGTGGAATAGGCGTTACCAACTCTACCAATTGGCTCGCTAATAGTGGTATTGCTATCAATCGTGGCATCATAACCAATGAATTCATGGAAACAAATGTGCCACACATCTTCGCCGCTGGTGATATTGCCGAATACAACGACTTACTTCTAGAAGAACACGTCGTCATGGGCAACTGGATCAATGCCATAGAGCAAGGACGCGTAGCCGGCATGAATATGGTCCATTCACAAAATGACCCGTCCTGGAATAATGTTAACAATCAAAAAACGCCATTTAGGTTCGTCTCTTTCTATACCACTTCTGGCTTTGGCATAAGCATCGCTTTTGTTGGTGATGTCGCGCCTGGCCCTGACCGAACTATTGTCAATCGTGGTTCAGCGGAAATCAATTCCTACGCCAGAATAATCCTCAGAAATAACGAGGTAGAAGGCGCTACTTTGATAAACCGCAACAATGAAATGTCTGCCATCTCAAAGTTAATAGAGCAAAACACGAAAGTCGGAGACAAATTGGAAAAGCTAGCAGATCCTAATTTTGATTTGAAAGAATTGATGGCCTAACCAAAAAATATTTATTTAATATGAAGATTTGTCAGTAATAACGTGATCGGCCATTAAGCACCAGTAAATCAAACCATTACCCTAGCATCAACCACCGCTACTTGATCAACACTTGCCATAACTGGATTGAAGTCAATCTCCTTTATCTCCGGGCGTTCGACCGCCATCTTAGAGATCTTAACCAAAAGAGTTGCCAACATTTCAATATTCACTGATTTCTCACCACGCAGACCAAAAAGAATCCCCCTGCCTTTTATCTCGCCAATCATTGCTAGCGCCTCACTGATAGTTACAGGTGAAACTCTCAATGACGTATCTCCTAAAACTTCGGTAAATATTCCGCCAAGGCCAAATAAAATCACCGGACCAAAAACCGGATCTCTTTTCATGCCAATAATGACTTCCTTGCCATCGGACATGCTTTGAACTAGCATACCTTCAATTTTGTCCTTAGAAACTTTTTTACTTATCTCTGCCATAATGAGATCCCACGCCGTCTTTATCTCTTCTACATTCTTCATGTATAGACGAATCGCGCCCATATCAGTTTTATGAATAATTTCTGGCGATATGGCCTTCAGAGCAAATGGCCCGCCTCCTATTTTGGAAACTGCCATGCTCAAATCACTCTTTTCTTTGACAAGAACACCATTAAAAGAAATACCGTAATTCGTCAATAACTCAACTGTCCTTGAATATTCGAGCATGCTCAACCGAGATTGGCCGGATCTATCTCCAACCTTATTTTGAGATGAAACATCGCTAATACTCGCACCCTTAATATCATCACCATTGGTAGTGTGCAGGCCTGGCATTTCTGAAGGGTTACCCTCTGTTTTCTTCGGCATACCCAGAGCCAAGGCATCGAGAGCTTCGACCGCGTCAATAGGAAAATGAAAATTTGGAATGCCTAGTTCTTTCAAAAACTCAAGACCTTTAATAATAGTCGGACCGCCCAAAAAAACTGGTATTATAGATTTCCTATCTTTGTAATCAACCAATAACTTGGCCGTCTTTTCAACTTCGGTCATCATCTGTGGCGTAAGGAGTAAAAGTATACCTTGAACCTCTTTTTCATCACATAGAATACGAAGCGCATCGGCATAACGCGAACTAAGAGCATCACCAATGATATCAACCGGATTGCCAAAAGCAGCCATCGGTGGCAAAACTTTTCGCAGAGAATTTTGTGTGGACTCTGACAATTCTACGAGAGATAATGATCTCGAAAGATCAATGAGATCGGTAGCGACTACGGAAGGACCGCCACCATTGGTCAAAATCACAAATTTTTGCAATGGTTTAGTGATACCTAGCTGAAAGAGCTTGGCAAGATTGAAGAATTCTCTGATAGATGAGACGGCAATGGCACCACTCTGTCTACAGGCGGCAGAAAAAACCGCACTTTCTGGAGCCAATGAACCCGTATGCGACATGATTGCTCTTGAACCACGAACGCTCCTACCGGCCTTGAGAACCACTACGGGCTTGGTCTTGGAGATCTTTGAGATCAATCGCATAAATTCTGGACCATCAGAAAGTTTCTCTAGATAAATCAAAACGGCCTTTGTCTCGTCATCATCGGCCAAATATTCCAAAAATTCTATTTCGGTCAGTTGCGCTTCATTACCAAGACTAATAAACTTGGAAAAACCCACGCCTTCTCTGATGGCAAGATCCAATATTGAAGTGCCGAGCGCTCCTGACTGCGAAAGAAAAGCAATATTACCTTTCGGGGGTTTTTGCGCGGCAAAAGAAGCGTTTAGGTCAGCGTGTACATCGATCGTGCCCAAACAATTTGGGCCAAGAAGAGCAATGTCATTTTCTTTCGCAATCATAGCGCATCTCTCTTCGAGTTCCCTGCCAGCCTCATTCATCTCCCTGAATCCAGCAGAAATAATCGTAACCGCTTTGATCTTTTTCATGACACAATCCATGAGAACCTGCGGTACCAAATCTGCCCGAACGGCAATTACGGCAAGATCGACCTCATCTTTGATATCCACGACTGACATGTAAGACTTTAGGCCAAGCACTTCTTTTTCAGATATAGTGACTGGATAAAGATTTCTCTTCGCTCCATGGACCAGATTCGAAAGTATGGCAAAACCGACTTTGTTCTTGTCTGAAGAGGCGCCAATGACAGCTATCGATCTGGGGGTAAAAAAATTTTGTAAATTCATAGCCATATTTGATATAGAATCGTCTTTGATTCAAAATTTATAATTCAAGATTTGTTCACGGTGCCCAATCCTTCCTCGAAGGTCGTCTTTTCTACATCATAGAATATCCCTAGTGGGATCTTATCAACATCAGTACTGACCATCTCAATAGCCTTCATCAAATCATTTTTGGGCATATTCTCATCTATCCAGAACATGCGTTCTTTCAAATAATCGCGAGTATCGAAAAAAGAAAGACAAGGTTGGATAATATCCACAAAAGAAAAACCTTTGTGCGCCATCGCCACTTCCATAATCTTGCGAGTCATGGCTATATCACCGGCATAAGTGCGAGCGACAAAAGAAGCGCCAGACGAGAGTAATAAAAGCAGTGGATTGAACGGCTCCTCGATACTGCCAAAAGGCGTAGATTTGCTCTTGAAACCTTTGGGGCTACGAGCCGAGGCTTGGCCAGTCGTCAGAGCAAACAACTGATTGTCGTGAACAAAGATCTTGATGTCCGAATTGCGCCGTGCCGCGTGAAGAAGATGCTCGAGACCTTCTGAAAACGAGTCTCCGTCACCACTTATGCCAACTGCCATAAGATCTGGATTGGCACATTTTATACCCGTCATCACTGGAACGATCCGCCCATGTAAACCTGTAAAAGTATTAACATTCAGATAATCAGAAATCTTGCCGTGGCAACCTATGCCTGCACCTACCACCAAATTTTCGACATTCAATCTCCCACTGGTTATCAGTCCTGCTATCGCCTGCCTCAAAGCCACCAGGATTTGTGAGTTTGGGCACCCTGGACACCAAGTTATCTTTGCAGTTGTCGAGAGATTGTCTTGCATGATGATCAATAAAGTATTTTATTAATTTCTATAGCCAAATCGATCGGATCGAACGGCCTAGAATCGTACTTCAAAATGTTATCTGTAACCTGAATGCCAGTTTTTTGGCGAATTAATGATGCCATCTGAGCATTATGATTGCATTCTATATTTACTATCTTGACCGCGCCTTTCAATTGTTTTATCACTCCATCCACGTCAAAAGGTTCCATCCACAATATTTGTAATAATTTTACCGGCTGATCGAAATATTTGGCTGCTTCCAAAACCGGACCCTTGGTTGAACCCCAAAAGACAACAACATTTTTGGCATTTGCGTCCCCATATACCTTGACCGTTTCTTGATCTTTAAGCTCTTTTAACAAGGTCTCACCCTTTCTCCATCGCTTATCAGCCATTGTTTTGACCAAATCAATCTCTTCGGTAGTTATGCCCCTAGAATCATGTTCGTAGCTGGTAACTTTCACAATCGCATTCGACGTGCCTGGAAAAGCCATGGGCGAAATGCCATTTTTGGTTATCTCATAACGACCATAACTAGAATCGACCACGCCAGAATCAACAATAGTCCCATTTTCAACTTTAATAGACTTTGTATCTAAAAAGCTCGTCGAAGAATGTTCACAGAGAATCTTGTCCATAAGCACAATCACCGGTAATTGATATCTCCAAGCTAGATTCAAAGCATTCGCGCCAACCAAAAATGCCTCCTCGGAATCGCCTGGCGCGATAACAATTCTCGGAAATTCTCCATGCCCAGAGTGGATCACCAATTGCAAATCTGTTTGACTAGAAAAAGTCGGCACACCAGTTGCGGGGGCCTGTCGTTCGGCAACAGCGACTACCAAAGGCAACTCCGCCATCCCAGAAAGACTAAAGGCTTCCTGCATAAGCATGAAACCGCCCGTGGCAGAACCTATTGCCACACGCTTGCCAGCATAGGCTATACCCAAGGCCATATTGATAACTGATATTTCACTCTCAGGTTGAATAACTTTTATATCATTCGCGGTTTTTCGATTGGCCATGAAATGGAGAAGACCAGTGATCGGTGTCATCGGATACCCGACGTAAAAATCCAAGCCAGCGGAAAGCAATCCTTTGCCAAGAGCTGTATTCCCATCGATCAGCTCTTTTGGCAATTTTTCTATATCTCGACTGACAGGATCCGAAAAATCCAGACTGCCGATCTTTGGATGAGAAAAACCAAGCTTCTTCATATGTTCATAACCGATATCAGCCAGCTTGATATTGGCTTCTTGCTGTTTATCTTTGAAAACATCGGCCAGAATTTTCTGCATAACAGAATAATCTAGATTCATCAAATAACAAGCGGCCCCTAAAGCAACCGAATTACGCGTAATCGGAGAAGCCTTCAATCCTTCGGCCGAAACAGACATCGGCAAAGTCACAGCGTTTTTGCCAAATTGATCCCTACTTTCCAAATCAAAATCGTCGGCAAATATAACAGCTTGGGGATGATCTTCGGCATTATGTAATTCGGCCATATGTAACTTGACTGTTTCTTCATTCAAAGCAATGAGCAGATCGAGCTTCGTATGATCACACCAGACGTGATCTTTGGCAAAACTTACGCGAGTAAAATTGTGACCGCCACGAATAAGCGATGGGTATGTATTGGAAATGAAAACTTCATAGCCCAACTTGTTCAATAATTGTCCGAGACTTGAACCAGCCTCGCGTACACCATCTCCAGCGGCGCCACCGATACCGATAGTGAAGACATTTCGATGATGGCTTTTATTCATACAAGAATTATAACATGATATACTGTAATCTCGAGCAGGTTAAAAGTTAATGTATGAAAAACCAACCATGTTAAAAAATAAAGTAGCAATAGTGACAGGTTCGGCACGAGGCATTGGACGAGGCATCGCTCTTATTCTGGCTCAAAATGGCTCAAATGTAGTCCTATCTGATCTAGACGGCACAACCAATGAACAAACCGCAAGAGAGATCGAAAAGGAAACTGGTGCTTCCTGTATAGCTATTACCTGTGATATTTCCGTAAAAGGAGAAGTTGACGCATTGATCAAAAAAACTATAGAGAAATTCGGGCAACTAGATATCTTGGTGAATAATGCGGGCATATTCCCTTTCAAACCGTTTCTCGAAATCACAGAATCAGACTGGGACAAAGTACTGGACATAAACCTAAAGAGTATATTTCTGTGCTCGCAGGCAGCAGCCAAAATCATGAAGAGTGGCGGAAAAATCGTCAATATATCTTCGATCGCCTCTCTCGTTGGATTTGAGGGGTTGACGCATTACTGCGCTTCCAAGGGGGGCGTAAACAGTTTTACGCGAGCACTAGCTCTAGAATTGGTCCCCAAAAAAATCAACGTCAATGCTATAGCGCCAGGCGCTATAGAAACACCCGGAGCAAGCGTGAGCTCGACTGAAGAATCGACAAAACAGACCATCAATATGATTCCTTGGAAGCGTATGGGGCTTCCAAAAGATATCGCCGAAGCTGTCATCTTCTTGTCATCATCTGGCGCCGACTATATAACCGGCCAAGTATTGGTAGTCGATGGCGGTTGGACACTGAGATAGCATCCGTTAATGATAAAATACTGAATCAAAAAATTTTATAACTATCAAATGCAAAACAAAGAAAAAATAAAAATTGGATGGTTTTCTTTCTCATGCTGTGAGGACAATACTATCGTCATGACCGAGGTCATGAATGATCATTGGCAAGAATGGAAACAAATATTCGATTTCCGTCATGTTCGCGTACTAAAATCAAAAAATATCATGGACGAATTTGATATAGCCTTTATCGAAGGGGCAGCTGCTTCACCAGAACACGAAGCCAAAATGATAGATATCCGTAATCGTTCAAAAAAGCTCGTGGCTGTCGGCGCCTGTGCTATCGTAGGCATGCCAGCTAGCCAACGTAATAGTTTTACGCCCGAACAAAAAAATAGTACCGACTATCTTATCGCCAGATTTGGCGCCTTGCCAAAAGTCAAAAAAGTCTCCGATGTCGTCAAAGTCGACGTCGAGATACCCGGTTGCCCGATGGACCCAAAGGTATTCCTAGAGAAGGTCAACAGTCTTGTAAACGAATTGAAAAAAGACCATCCCACACTATAATCTTCAAGCAAATACTATGCACAGAATAGATTTTAGACTAGATCATATAACCAAGGTCGAAGGCGACGCGTCAATGGATATAGTCGTCGAAGATGGCAAAGTCACGAATGTAAAATTCGCTATAGTAGAGTACAAACGCTTTTTTACTACCGCCATGAAAGGCAAAAATATCGCCGCTATTCCAGCACACTTGTCTAGAATCTGCGGTACTTGTTCAAACGCCCACGTTATAGCCGCCATCATTGCCTGTGAGGATGCGCTAGGTATAAAAGTCACACCGCAGACCAAACTTCTGCGTAAACTCATGATGCATGGTCTCATCATACGCGATCATGCCTTACATTTATATTTGTTCGTTATGCCAGACTTATTCGACAAAGATGCTTTTCTAGATTTTGATGAAAATGACCCAAAACAGCACCAGTTGCTTCACGACGGCTTCAGTGTGAAGGCTGCTGGCAATGACTTATCTCAGCTAGTGGCCGGTCGCAGTGTCCATGCTAACTTTCCTGTGATAGGAGGATTCCTGCAATTCCCCACGGCAGAAAAAGTAAACGAGATATTGGATGAAATAAAAGCTATTCGTCCGGCTGTCCTGCGTCTGATTGAAATTTTCAGCCAGTCACCAAAAAGTCTAGACCGTGACGCAAAATACGTAGCCTTAGTGCCAGAAGATTCGTTCGGATATATTGGAGAGAAAATCATTACCTCCAAAGGCGAAATATACGAGCACAAAGATTTCCGTTCACACCTAGAACATGTCGTCTTGCCATATTCACAAGCCTCTGCTTATACCTACGAAGGCGAAAGTTACACAGTTGGAGCTCTGGCAAGGTTGAACTTGGCAAAAGATAAATTGCATCCAAATACCAAAAAATCCATAACCGAAACATTCAAACTCTTTCCTTCAAAAAATATTTTCCATAACAATTTGGCGCAAGCCATTGAAATATTACATTCCATAGATGAATCTATAGATATACTTTCTAACAACGTGTTCATGGCCGAGCCAATAGTCAAAGCGCCTATGCGAAAAGCGGTGGGCATCGGTGTCATCGAAGCGCCACGAGGTACTCTATATCACAAAGTAGTTATAGACAAAGATGGTATCGTCACCGATGGTGAAGTCATCGTACCTACTGGGCAAAACCAAATAAATATCGAGAGAGATGTAGGCTTACTAGTCGAAGAAATGATCAAAAAAATCCCCAACGACAAAGAAAAAATAAACTCGGAGATCGAAAAACTCATTCGTGCCTACGATCCGTGCATGAGCTGTGGCGCTCATTTCCTCAAGGTCAAATGGCGAGGGAAACATGACTAACCTCAGATACATATTGCACTCATTAACCAAATGGGCGCATGAAAATT
>CAZYES010000005.1:0-40358 GCA_964646515.1 uncultured Candidatus Saccharibacteria bacterium
AGTATTATGTGAATCAATTACCAGCAGAGTGCAAAAATGGGTGGGGTTATTCACACACTTCCAATAGTGCCCCATCCGATATACAATAACTGTAATGGAACGTAACAATTCATTTTTTATTACAGTCGCCTCTATTCTGGCCATAACCTTGGGCTCAGGAGCTATCTGGGTCGGAACATACGGATTGAAGCTGGTAATAAATAGATCAATACCTATCGATAATACGCGGATTATCAGTACAGATTCATCCAATTCGACAATAAATTCCGAGAGTGATCAAAAAACAAAAACATCGAACATCTATGTTGCCATTGACGCGATCAAAAAAAGCTTCGCAACTACCACAAACTTTATAGATTTTTCTGCTCCTTCACTAAAAATAATGATCGGTGGTGATGTGATGTTAGACAGAAAGGTGCGTCAGATCGGTGAGAAAAACGGCTATGAATCATTATTCGAAGACGTCACTCCCCTATTCAAAACCGCAGATATAGTCTTGGTAAATCTTGAGGGCCCTATCACAAACAAGACATCTAGCACCCTATTGCCAAACGGAGCTACAACTAAAGAACTAGATTTTACTTTTGCAACCGATGTCGCCGGATCACTATCTGAAGTAGGTATCAATCTGGTCAGTCTCGCCAACAATCACACCGACAATAAAGGCTACAATGGATTCAATGAGACAAAAAAATGGCTAAATAATGCCGGTGTCCAATATTTCGGAGATCCTTGGAATAGTACTTCTACAGAAAGGATCATTACCAAAAGAGGTTTCTCTGTTGCCTTTGTCGGCTATCATGCTTTCCAATCAGGATTCGATCGAACAGTTCGTGTAATCAAGGAGTTGTCGAACAAAGGCCACTTTGTCATAGTCGTGCCTCATTGGGGAGAAGAGTACATCACAGAGCCAACAGACAAGATGAGAACTCAAGCACAAGCGCTAGTTACCGCAGGAGCAAATGCCGTCATTGGGGCTCATCCTCATGTCCTTATTGACCATGAATGGATCGCCAATGTGCCCGTTTTCTATTCATTGGGAAACTTGCTTTTCGACCAATATTTTTCTCCCGAAGTTATGAAGGGTAACATCGTCGAATTGGAATTGGCAAAAGATGGCGATAGGACTTACATCGATATAATAAAAGTTTATGAAACATCGACTGCATCCAAAAAAGGCATTACCGTGAATATGGAACCAAGAGTCATAACCCCAAAACGATAGACTTGCTATAGATTTATTTCAATAGTTTTGGTAGAGTTTAAAACACTTAGTTGTTTCAATAGTCACGAGATTACTTCGAAAATCAGATGAAAAATAAATGCGCGCTTAGCTCAGTTGGTAGAGCATTCCCTTGACGTGGGAAGGGTCGCAGGTTCGAATCCTGCAGCGCGCACAAATGATCACCCTCGGTATAGAAACATCATGTGACGAAACAGCCTTGGCTCTTATCGAAACCAAGTTGACGACTGATAAGGCTGGCGGTTATTTGGAGTACCGCGTGATCCAATCATTGATTCACTCACAGGCAGAACTTCATAGCGCCTATGGTGGAGTCTTTCCGTCGTTGGCAAAGCGCGAGCATGGCAAAAATCTTGTGCCATTACTTCACAAACTATTACTTGAAAATAGTGAAATACTCAATACTATCCAAAAAGAAATAAGTGCCTCGAAGACTCACCCCATACAAGATTCTGAATTTAGGGAAATTATAGAAGCGTTTCGCGCCGAACTCCGAGGACAAAATCCAGACTTGATTGAGTCGACAGAACATGCAGAATTCCTCAAAAATATTCCCCCTATCGATCGAATAGCCATAACCGAAGGTCCAGGGCTAGAACCGGCACTGTGGGTTGGTATCAATTTTTGCAAGTTACTTTCTAATATATGGAAAATTCCTGTAGTCCCAATAAATCACATGGAAGGACATATAGTCGGATCATTACTCGAATCTGACAAGCCCTATGGCACTTGGCAAAGATTGAAGCTGTTACCATTGCCAGCTATCGCCCTTCTCATAAGCGGTGGCCATACTGAACTCGTAAAAATCGAAGATCAAAAACAAAGATCAGAAAGAAAAGATGAAGTACGAAAACCGGAAACCAGTTTCCGATATACGATAATCGGTCAAACCAAAGATGATGCCGTGGGTGAAGCTTTCGATAAAGTGGCCAGATTACTAGGATTATCATATCCTGGAGGTCCTCATATATCTCGCCTATCACAGCAAGCAATTGAAGAAAAGATCGAATCTTCAATCAGACTTCCCCGCCCCATGATAAAAAGTGGCGATCTAGATTTTTCTTTTTCAGGATTGAAAACAGCCGTACTATACGCCGTCAGAAAACATTCTGGGGCAGATGGAAAATTGACGGATATTTTCAAAAAAGGATTGGCACGTGAATTTGAAATAGCAGTTACAGAAACATTGGACGCGAAGCTTCAAGCTAGTATAGAAAAAATTAATGCCCGAGCAATAATAGTCGGTGGTGGCGTAAGCGCCAATAATATGCTACGAGAACAATTTCTAAAAACAGCAAAAGAGTTTGCAATCCCGGTCTATCTACCTTCTAGACATATTTCCGGAGACAACGCCCTCATGATAGCGCTCGCGGGAGCAATGCGTACTTCTACAAATCATTGTGATCAGGTCAGAGCACAAGGAACAAAGAGGCTGGATGATCAATAGTAAATACCCGAAAGCTTACAAAACAAAATTCCGCATTTTTGCGGAATTTTGTTTATAGAATATCTAAGACAAATTACTTGAACAGACCGACAATAAATCCCCAGAAACGCTTGAATATATTAGATCCGCCAACTGCGGCAACGTTCTGATTACCATCTTCGTTCTGACCAATTTCGGGATTTTCCGAAGGTGAAGTGGTTGCGCTTGTCGTACCCTCAACCGAAGGAATAACCTCGACAGAAGGACCGACTTGCACAGTAGCGCCTGTCTGATTGGATCTAGCCTTGTAAGCATTGATCACTGCCATATCGGAAGCCGACAGAGTAAAAGCACGATTGCAAGCGATCTCGTTGATCATATTTTTGGTCGTGATATACACAAAACCAGATGGTTGCGAAGCACCCCAAGGACCCATCACTTTTTGGAGATATTTTTGCTGAAATGCCCTAACTGCACCAAGAGTCTTTGTGTCAAATATACCTGTGACATCAACATTCAATTCTTGAGTATTCTTCAAGAATGATTGGAGCTTGGTAACTTCGCTAACATCATTATTCGCACCAAACTTCATATAGGTCGTAATCAGTGGACATGCGGTCACAACTGGAGTCGTAGTTGGAGTCGAAGTGCCCACTATGACAGGAGAAAACAATGAGATCATACTGCCACCGCTACTGTAAGAAGAACCGCTACTTGATGTTATAGAAGGAGCGGAAGCAGGATTGGCGGTGAAAGTAACTGTAACTGCAATATCAGCATTCATGGTTACATTACAGGTAGCGCCAGAGGCCGAGGTACAGCCTGACCAACTCTCAAAAGATGAGCCACTATCTGCCACAGCAATGAGAACAATGCCAGTACCAGAGTCAACGCCAGTCTGTGTGCAAGTAGAACCGCAATTGATCGAACCTCCAGTAACTGTGCCTGTACCACTACCTGCCTTAGAAACTGTTAGGTTATAAGTAGTAGTGCCCATAGCACCGTTGGTGTCATCTCCACCTGTAGGAGGAGGTGGTAAAGTTGTACCGTTAGGAATAGCACCATTGGTATCATCTCCACCTGTAGGAGGAGGTGGTAAAGTTGTACCGTTAGGAATAGCACCATTGGTATCATCTCCACCTGTAGGAGGAGGAGGCAAAGTTGTACCGTTAGGAATAGCACCATTTGTGTCATCTCCACCTGTAGGAGGAGCAACGGAAGGAGTAGCGCCATTTGTGTCATCTCCACCTGTAGGAGGAGCTGGAGGAGTTGATAGAGCACCATTAGTGTCATCCCCACCTGTTGGAGGAACATAAGGAACTGATAGAGCACCATTGGTGTCATCCCCACCAGTCGCAGGAGTTTCGGCGGCTACAACAACCGGAAGAACCACTGCAACCACGAAAGTTATCAGAATAAGCCCTGACTTAGCCATATACTTGTTAATCATAATAATCACTGTTATTTGTTAATAAAATGCCATAACCTGACATTACCTTTGCACATTACCTCTACTATGGATATATTGTCAAGGGTAATTCAATATAAAAAAATACACACTACTATGGCCCAAAAGGGTTGAATAATGTGTATTTGCGAAAAGAACTATCCTTATTACTGCAATATTGCGCGCCAGTACCTCTGACTGACGCCAACAGCGGGACGGATGATGATGTCCCCCGCACTCATGGTCGTATCATCAGACCAATTCATTTGAGAAACCACCACTTTGGGCGCCGACTGTACGATCCAGCTATCTTCATCGCTAGAATTCATGCCAATGATTACATTGACAGCATTTGTAAATACTCTGATAGCCAGAATACCGTTCGACGGATTTTTTTTGGTGTGCAGAGTGACACTTGTGCGTACCGGGTTGTTAGTGCCATCATCAAAGATCCACGTTCCAGTGACTTTGAAGTCATCTGGAAAGGAATAAATGTAATCATCGACAGACTGATATGTACCCGAGCCAAACCTAGACGCCGCTCCATTGAAGATAAACTCATTTACCGGAGTGTTTTTCCAATAACCACTTGCAGACGTGTCACTAACGCGAGGACCAAGCTCCGGGGCCCAGATAACACCTTTCGAGGTATAGCTATAGTAATTCATCGGGTCGGTGAAAACGTTCGTCTTATCAAGCCAGCCGGCCGTAGACTTTCCAATGAAAGTCAGACAACCTGGTAAAAACCTGTAATTAGCGTCTTTGGCCACGACACGAACACTAAACCATAAACTGTGGTTTGTATGATTCGCCGGTTGCCACACATATCCAGTATGAAGTACATGGTTGGTGACAGCAATAGATGGTTTCCCATCCATGTATATGTCGTGAACGACATTGCTGGCCGTTGTGATATACAAACTGTTCGTCGGAACACCAGTGCTATTGGTCATAGGGTATGGTGACAAGTATGCCGAAACATACAATGACACCGGACCTTCCGTACTCATCGGTGGCGCGAACGAAGTACTGACCGAACCAATGACCACCATGAAGATGGCCACGATAACTAACCATTTGCTTGATTTCATCTTTATCTCTTTCTTTTGTTGTAACCACCTTCACAATCATCGCCAGAAACCCCACACAGGGCTTCATATAATACTACTTGGCCATTGATTGTTCGGGTTGACTGTTTACAACCTTTCTACCAAATCCTTGTGTTTTTGTCAATATCTTTGTATAATGGTAGTTCACATTCTACACTTTGCTTTTTTGCCGTGTGTGGAGCAAAGATAAGTAGGATATGGCACAACCTGTCGTTGTGCCGGGGGTCGAGTACACAATCTCGACCCCTTTTTATGTTTGAACTTTAAATCTTTGCCTGTATAATATCCCCATGTCAGTAAGCTCATTTGTCTATGCTCTTTTGGCAGGAATACTTCCTTCAATCATCTGGCTAATATTTTGGACTCACGAAGATGACGATCGAGACGCGCCTCGTTGGCTTCTTATTCTCTCTTTTTTCGGTGGTGCTTTGACTGTGATATTGGCAGTCTTTATAGAAAAATGGATCGCCGACATAGTGAGCGATCCGTCTTTTCGTTATGCTCTTTGGGCTACCACTGAAGAAATCCTAAAATTTATTATCATCGTCGCCATAGTCTTTAACCACAATTATAACGATGAACCGATCAAAGCAATGATTTACGGTATCGTCGTCGCCATAGGCTTTGCCGCCCTAGAGAATACCCTATTCATCTTGGAACCATTTTCAAACGGAGAAATCGCCAAAGGTATAATAACCAGCAATATGCGCTTCATAGGAGCCACACTCGTCCACATAGTAAGTTCGGCCATGATTGGTTTTGCGTTTGGTTATGTCTACTACGCTAAAATCATAAAAAAAATCACGGCCGGAATTATTGGGTTATCCTCAGCTATTGTATTGCATACCGCATTCAATTTATTTATACTTAACGTAAGCACAAAAGATACTATGAAAGTTTTTGGTTTTGTATGGTTGGCAGTGGTAATACTTCTAATCCTGTTTGAGGAAGTAAAGGCTGTAAGACCCCCATATCATAATCTTAAGTTGAAAAGTTAAAAATAAAAAATAATAAAAACATGGCAAAAGAAAAAAGATCATTTTTTGAAAGGCTGACTGGCACGATACGTGCGGAAGACAGAGAACCATATATGGCAAATGAAAAAAACAGCAGAAATGCTAGAAATGGCAACAATGATCTCTCTCCATGGACCGAAGACGAGACCGAACAAGAGGGCGAACTTTCCGTAGACGTCTACCAAACGCCAGAAATGATCGTTGTCAAAAGCATGATCGCCGGCGTACGCCCCGAAGACTTGGATATCTCTATCACTCGCTCTTTGGTCACTATTCGTGGCAAACGAGAAGAGGAACGAGTCGCCCATGACAATGATTTTTTTGCCCGTGAATTGTATTGGGGCTCTTTTTCTCGAACAATCCAACTACCAGAAGAGATCGACGTTGACGAAGCCGAAGCAATCGAAAAACATGGCTTACTCATCTTGAGATTGCCAAAATTAGACAAGAAGAAACAATCAAAATTGAAAGTTAGAATGGGATAGCCAAAAACAAAAAACTTCCGTTCAAGGAAGTTTTTTGTTTTGATTTATCTCAGTTTCCAGATTAGATCTTGGTCCTATTGAAGAGCAGATATATCACCGTGAAAAAGAGTACCAACATGATAAGGATGGCAACCCAGCCCCACGGAACATTTGACAGAGAAAAGAGTGAGGAAGCTGTCTGATTGTAATTCTGACCATTGCTCTGGTTGTCACCGACAACATTGTTGTTCTGATTATTGCTCTGATTTTGCTTTTGAAGCTCGACCGTGCAACAATCAACTCTTTGTACCTCTTTCTTTGGTGGCGCTTTGTAGACAACCTTGGCGGCAGTCGTGGCACCAGCGATAGTCAGTGAATTGCTACAAGCACGAACGGCGCTTTTACCATCGGCCGATGTAACTGTGACTATGGCGCTCTTTGAACCAGTCGTATTGTAGTACTTGATAATTGAACTTTGTGATCCTGTGAGTCCATCGGAACCTGTCCATGAATAGGTATAAGGAGCCATACCACCTGTAACCTCGGCAGACCATGTAACCGGCTGATTTACTTTGGCATTGGTTGGATCAACATAACATCCGATATCGAGACCCTTATTTGAATTGCCAACAGCATAAGCTGGATAAATTTGTTGCTGATAAGTAGTAGGATATGGATCGTAATAAGTATTGACGACATTTACCGTGTTGGAACATCCTTGTGTAACGGTCTGGCCATCTGAATAGACCGTGACCGAAGCATACTTGGTTCCAGGATTTATATAGTTAAAATAAACACTCTGTCCTGAACCATAGAGGCCATCAGTTCCACTCCACACATAAGAATAATTGCCATTACCGCCGGAAGCACGAGCACTCCAAGTGATCGCCCCACTATTATTCAAGTAAGTGGCATTAGCACTGCAAGAAACTGAAAGGGGCGAATAATAAGTATAGATCGGGCGCTCTATCACAACTGGCTGTTGCACATAAACTGGTTGCTGAACAACGACTGGTTGCTGGACAAATACTGGTGGTTGAGTAACCACAACAGGTTGAGGGGCAGGCATAGGAGGCGGTCTATTATAAACATAAGGACTACCACCAGAATAACTGCCATAAGTGGTACCATAACCGTTATAATAGCCATAGTCAGCACTTGCATTATCTGGCAAAGCTACAACCGCGCCAAAAGCCAGCATAATTGCCATAGCTATTACAATATATTTTGAATTGATGTTTTTCATAATGGTCAAAGCAATTTCCTATCAACGTTGTCTAGCCAAATGGCTCAACATAGCGATGTATTCGGAAATATGCATATTTAAAACCTAACATAGAGTATTGTATACTGAATCATGGAAAAAGTCAAGTGCTTATGCCCCGTACAACTCGGTCTTAATGCAGTGGAACATTGAGAGGGTCAAAGAAATTAGATTGATTTTCTCTTCTCATTCTGTACATCCCTCGCCGCCTTACGATAGGCGCAATAGTCACAAGTTGGCAAGGGGGAAGGCACCTCTTCGTCCACAAGACATTTCTTGATTTTCACTAGTGTTTCTGGCACCCATGCGTCATCACCAGTATAAGCAATGAGATCAATGTCAAATTCTAATTTTGCGTCGAAAGCTTCCCTATCCGTCTTACCGTTGCAGTATACAAAATAACCAACTTCAGACACTTCAAATCCGTTCTGACGAAAAAGCCATTGATAAACTTCCATCTGTCGCTTGTAACCAATTTGCCATTCTTTATCCAGAGAAACCTTCTCTTCTTTGCTGGTAGATTTGTAATCAACAATATGCAAAACACCTTTCTTGTTTATCCAAACATCATCGATAGCGCCCGTGACCAATAGATTTGTCGGCTTGTGTAAAAAACGTATACCCTTGAAATTGCTACGCCACAGGTCAAGGTCTTCGTGAGCAAGAGGAATAACATTTTTGAGGCCATACGCGTTCATCAACGGATGTGCTCTCTTTTTCATACGATGAAAGTCAAACTCTTTTTTTAGAAGTGCATCTACTGCCGAGTTCAAGGCAAAAGGAAAACCAGGTGGTCGTGCCACGCCCAACCTACAATCGAGATAGAAACACATGGGACAATTCATGTATAAATCTATCTTTGATCTACTGATCTTGAATGGTTCTATACTCTTGGGATCAAAAATATTTCTAGTACGCCGAGAATTGTAGTAATCTGACATAACAAGATCATATCATAATTGATAGAAATATGCGGTGATCAGTCTTTCACAGAAACTATAACTTTTTTCATAACTACATCTGTAAGAGGTTTATCGGAACTATTTTTTGGAGACTTGGCGATAGCGTCAACGACATCCATGCCCGAAATGACTTTGCCAAAAATAGTATATTTATGAGGCAAGGCATAATCTTTATGCATAATGAAGAATTGGCTACCATTGGTATCAGGACCAGAGTTGGCCATAGCCACCGTACCACGGACATAGCCCGTTTTGTAAGAAACCGTACTAGCGTTCAATTCATCGGCAAATTTGTAACCTGGACCGCCTGTGCCCGTACCAGTCGGGTCACCACCTTGGATCATGAAACCTTCGATCACGCGATGGAAAATGAGATTGTTATAAAATCCTTTTTCCGCCAAAGTGATAAAATTCTTGACCGTATTCGGCGCATCGGCATCATAAGTCTCAAAAACAATAGTCCCTTTATTTGTCTCAATGGTTATCGTATGCATAAGATTTTTTGTGGCTTGCGAAGAAGCCGGTGAAGTTGTTTGCCTGCTTGTAATCGTCGAACTTGCAACTGTGGTTGCCTGATCATCCTTTGCATTTTCATCTATATTGTCTATTGCGGTTGAACTGGCCTCATTTCCGTATTGATTGAAATAAGCAGTTGGACGCGATGTTGTATACCAATGAATCGCGGTCAATATTACCAGCAATATGCCCAAAACGATCAGCAATCGATATGTTCTATTCATGTTTTATAAAAATTTTAATCTATATAATCTCATATTCCTTTCCGTGACCTCATAAAATCACTTGGACAGGAATGCTAAATAATTTAGAGATTATACAGTTCTTTGACTTTGGTGACAACCAGCTCCTTGGCTTCTCCCGGAGATTTCTCTAACATCAATCCGGAAGCAGCTTTGTGCCCTCCTCCGCCAAGTGAGCTGGCTAGTTTGGCAACATCAAATTTATCAGTATCCCGACTGCGAAAACTCATCTTTGTCAGATTTGGTGCAATCTCGACTGCACAACAAGTAATATTCCACGATGGTACAGTCAACATAAAAGACGATACTTCACTCGTTACAACATCCGAAGGTGAAATTTCTTTTTCTTTCAAAAAAGAGTTTGAGACCATAGAGATAGCAAAGAGCCCATCGTAGTAAACTTCGATAGAGTCAAGCGCTTTTGCCTCAAATTTCATAAACGCTGGGGTATTGGAATTTTCTTCTTTTGAAATCAGCTCTGAGACATTGGGGATATACCTCACTAGGTCAGTGGCAAATTCATAGGTACGCGCGGTAATTCCGGGATATTTAAAGCCACCTGTATCAGTGTACATGCCAATAAACAAATTACTGGCAATTTCTGGTGTCGTCTTGATGTCCCACTGCTTGAAGAGATCCGTCAAAAGTTCGGCTGTGGCCGGATATGAGGGATCAACTAGATTGATCGAAGCTGAAATATCATTCGTCTGGTGATGATCTATAACGATCACTTTCAAGCCCAGCGGGAACTCGACCTTGCCTTTGTAAGAGATCATGCGCAAAGCCGCACTATCAAGAACAATGAATAAATCGAAATCCTTGAGATCGATTTGAAAGAAATTTTTTTGTATGATTTCGCTCGCCCCGGGGAAATGCGCAAAAGATCGTGGTATTTCAGAATCACCCTTGATGATAGTTGCCCTTTTCCCCAATTGCTCCAAGGCAAACTTCATCGCCAAAGCCGAACCAACAGAATCTGGATCTGGCGAAGGGTGACAATGCAACAAAATCGAATTGGCTTTTTTTATTTCGGTAAGTATAAGCCCTGCCTTGTCAATTATTTGTTTTGATGTCTTCATAAGTTTCTGCATTATATCATTCTCTTGATACCACGGGTAATAATCGCCAACTACTTGTATCTTCAAATTCCTATGGTAATATAGACCTTATATCAAATCAAAAACTATTCCCCAATTTATGCCCAACATAACTCCAGACATAGAAGCATTCGCAAGAATAAAAGTCCTCGGCGTCGGCGGTTCTGGCGGAAATGCCGTGAACCATATGATCACCTCCAAGGTCAAGGGAGTTGACTTTATCGCCATCAATACTGACTCGCAAGATCTGCATCGCTCCCTAGCAAAAAAACGCATCAATATCGGTAAAAATCTAACACGGGGTTTGGGTACGGGTATGAACTCCGACCTAGGGAGACGCGCCGTGGAGGAAAGTAAAGATGATATACAAGAAACCGTCAAAGGCGCAGATATGGTTTTTGTGGCCGGCGGATTTGGTGGCGGAACTTGTAGTGGTGCTGCGCCGATAGTAGCAAGAACGGCAAAAGAACTTGGTTGTCTCACCGTAGCCGTCGTCACCAAGCCATTTTATTTCGAAGGACGCCAACGCTCACGCATCGCCGAAGCGGCTCTCGAAGAAATGCGCAAAGAAGTTGATGCCATCATTGTTATTCCAAACGACAGATTACTCTCTAGCATCAGCAAAGAAACCACGGTCAAAAACGCCTTCTCCATGTGCGATGAAATATTACGTCAAGCAGTCGAAGGTATATCGGACCTTATTACCACTCCCGGTCTCATCAACATAGACTTTGCTGATATTCGCACTGTCATGGAAAATGCCGGATCGGCACTCATGGGTATCGGTCTAGCTTCTGGCGAAAATCGGGCTATCGAAGCGGCAAAGGCGGCTATCAATTCACCCCTACTCGATGTTTCGATCGCCGGCGCCAAGGGTGTTCTGTTCTCTATCGCTGGTGGTGAGGATCTGACAATGTTCGAGATCCAAGACGCCGCCAAAGTTATCACCGAATCCATAGACCCTGAAGCCAAGATTATCTTTGGTACAGTACGCGACGATAAACTCAAAAAGAACGAAATCAAGATTACAGTCATCGCCACTGGTTTTCCAGAAAATGAATTGCGGTCGCAGAGGTCAGCCGAAACTGCCAGTGCTACAAATGACGCAAATATTGCTTCTCTCTTGAAAAAGCCCGGAGCCACTGAAAAAGGCAAGATTTACAATCCGGCCCCAAATACAAAGCAAGAGTCAGCCTTAGCCGAAAAAGCAGACAATAAAAAAGACGCCAAAACTCCGACCAAAGATGATGATGACGATTGGGGCGCTATACCAGCATTTTTGCGAAGATCAAGATTGAAATAATCTCAAGCATAACAGGACCTACCCTCTGCGATATTTTATTGCTACAATATCGCCATGGCCACATTGAAGCCAAAAAAATTAGGAACCGACGCCTATAAAGGTGTGAGAGACTTCTTCCCAGCCGATATGGTAGTAGAGAAGAAGATTTTTGATATCTGGAAAAACACTTGCAAAAAATATGGTTACGAAGAGTATGGCGCGTCCGTTTTGGAGCCGGCAGAATTGTACAGAGCGAAGAGCGGTGAAGAGATCATAAATGAACAAACTTATACATTCGTCGATCGAGGCGATCGTGAAGTTACGTTGCGCCCGGAGATGACGCCGACCGTCGCAAGAATGGTCGCTCAAAAAAGACGTGAACTCATCTTCCCTTTGCGCTGGTATTCCATACCAAACCTATTTAGATACGAGCAACCACAAAGGGGCAGATTGCGTGAACATTGGCAACTCAACGTAGACATCTTCGGCATCTCATCGATCTCCGCGGAAATCGAGATTATAAACATGGCCTACGACATAACCAGATCTTACGGTCTCAAAGACACAGATTTTGAGATACGTTTGAACAACCGGAAGATCATGGACTATGTGACTCGAGAAGTCTTTGGCTTAGACAAAGAAACTGCGCAAAAACTCTCCAAGCTAATAGACAAAAAAGACAAAAAGGAAACCCGGGTGTTCGAGATGGAAATACGTGAATTATTTGGTACCGATAGAGCAGAACTGGCCCAGAAATTATTAACTCTACTGAACTCAAAAAACTTTCAGGAATTCACTTCTTGCCTGCCACAGACAAAAGATGAAGATATCGGGCTCAAAGAAATACATGAAGTCATCGAAGGGCTCGGAAGATTGGGTATTACAAATGTCAGATTCGATCAGACGCTAATGAGAGGCTTTGATTATTATACCGGCACGGTCTTCGAGATATTCGATCTGAATCCCACAAACAAACGGTCAATCTTTGGCGGAGGAAGATACGACGATCTGCTAGCATTATTCGGCAATGAAAAAGTGCCAGCTGTGGGCTTTGGCGCGGGAGACGTGATCGCTAGAGATTTGATGGAGACTTACAATACCCTACCAAAATACGGGCTAGAAGTAGATTTGGCGATTTGCATTGTTGGCGAGCAAAATATCCCCTATTCTTTGGAATTGGCACAATTCTTGCGTAGAGCAGATATCAAGGTAGTGGTGGATCTGTCAAGCAAAAAACTTGGTGATCAGATCAGTAACGCTAATAAAAAAAATATCCCGAGAATTGTTTGCATCGGTGACGAAGAAGTCAAAAATGGAAAACTGAAAATCAAGACACTAACAACGGGTGAAGAGATCCTGACCTCAAAAGAAGATATAATCGACCAGATCAAGTCCGCAAGATCACAATAGTTGCCTTAGAACATGGACGCTTAGCAACTAGTGGCATCGTGCGTCTTTTTTTCGTGCAACAGATGAGTCGTGGACTTGCCTCATATCACATCCTCACCTACAATACTGTCCATGCGCAAAATCACCATTGATCTTGAAACCAAGAATTTTTTCCAAGATGTAAATTCGAACGATCCGGCTGATTTAGATATATCAATAGCCTGCATTCATGATTCTGCCAATGACGAATACGCGAGTTTTCTAGAGACTGATTTCAACAAATTGTGGAAGATACTGGAGCAAGCTGATATGCTCATCACTTGGAACGGCGACCACTTTGATATCCCGCTTCTCAATAAATATTACCCCGGTGATCTGACAAAAATAAAAAGCCTTGATCTCATGAAAGAAGTACAAAAAGTCCTTGGCCGAAGACTCAAACTAGACGGCGTCGGACAAGCCACTTTGGGCATAAACAAATCTGGAAACGGCATCGAAGCCGTCGAATGGTGGAGAAATGGCGAGATCGACAAACTTACCAAATATTGCCTCGATGACGTCAGGATAACAAAAGAACTATACGACTATGCTATATCTAACGGCTTCCTCAAATTCAGAGATATGAATATGATCAAAGAGATCAAACTCGACACAACGTCTTGGGAAGTCCCCCAGTCAAGCGCTCTTACGTTTACGTTGCCGTTTTAGGAAATCATAGAAACAAAACTTGTTCTTTGTGCCTCTTGCCTATAGAATAATAGTACTTAATAATTAACATAAAAAAATAATTAAATGGATAAAGACTCACAGAAAACATTCTTGACTTTGCCCAGTGCAATCATTTTCTCTGCGGCCATCATCGCTATCGCAATCATCTGGGTAAAAAGACCGGCATCTGTCACACCGACAACAGAAAACGGAGAAAAACAAACTCAAGAAGCACAGACAGATATAGCCCTGCCACCAGTCACTTCTTCCGATCACATATTTGGCAATCCAAACGCTCAAATAAAAATAGTAGAATATTCCGATGCTTCTTGCTCATATTGCAAAAAATTCAATCCGACTATGATCGATATCATCAACCAATACGGACCAAGCGGAAAAGTGGCTTGGATATACCGACATTTTCCTCTAGACAAGCCAGACATGAACGGCAACATTCTACATCCCAATGCGGGTCGTGAGGCACAAGCCATGGAATGTGCGGCATCTATCGGTGGCAACGACAAATTCTGGGCTTATGAAAAAGCGCTATATGCCACGACGTCTTCCGCAACCAATAGCCTAAGTCAGTTGCCAGTAATAGCCAAAAGCATAGGTCTTGACGTAAACGCTTTCAATAAATGTCTAGACAGTGGTCAATTTAAAGACAAAGTAGACGCGCAATCATCTGCCGGAGAAAAGGCTGGCGTAGGCGCCACGCCAACAAGTTTCTTTGTCTTGGATAAAGCAGTAGGCTCTACTACGGTCAATTATGTCCTAAGCACAATTGCGCAATATAATATACCGCCAGAATTACTATATATCGGCCCAAACAAAAAAATCATTGTCATGGGTGGCGCAATACCAAAAGAGATTGTATCAGGATTAATTGATACCCTTATCAAGTAGTAATATCTTCCCTAGTTTACAATACTGGCATTCTCTGTCTTCGCAACTATTATTTACAAACGATAAAGTGAGAACTTCTCTGGCCATTTTCAAGATGCTTTCTTTCAACTGATCTACTTCTCGGTCAATGATCTCAAACTTTTCTTTCTTAAATTTTCCCCTCTCATTTGGCTCAACAAAGTCAATCTCGCCATATTTCATCCTCAATTTCTTATCATCATTGTCTAGAAGAAGTTTATAAAAAACCAATTGCCTTTTGTAATTACCATCGGCATCACGGGTTTTTCCTTCAATCTCGTTCCGAGACTTTGGTCTGCTAGTCTTATAATCAACAACCACAACATCATGATCATCGATAAACTCCACTTTATCAAGTTTGCCAATCAGATTTAATCGCAATAAATCGCTAGATTTTCCTTTTACTCCACCACCCTCTCTAGTTCCTTTGACAAGCTCCGGACTAACCAAATCGGTATAAGTAAAAACTGAAGAAGCGTTGGAAATAGCAAGTCCTACCCCATTTACTACATATTCTGTGAGAAAATTACTATTCCAAGTACCATCATAGGCTCTCAAATATCCCTCCAGAGCTTTTTTGCCCTTTTTGAATGAATCTTCTCTATCATCAGCAGACATCGACTGCATATCGAGGTTGTAACGCAACAATTCGACCAACTTTTTGGCGTTCATGTTTCTCCCCTCTTTGTAAGACTGAAAAAATGATCGTAGAGTAGCGTGCATAGCGGTTCCATACATCTGATGTCTAGACTCCGTCTGTGGAATACGGATCAGATTGACGAAAAAATATCTCCAGGGGCATTCGAGATAATTGTTGAGATGAGTTACAGACAGGGGTTGTGAAATAAACTTTGACCTCACAAAATCCGGTGTGAGAATAGAACTCGTCGTTTTTTTCTGTGGCATACCGAACTTTTTGAAAATGTGATCGAAGGTTTTATTGGTCTTCAAACTTTCAAAGGAAACACTGCCAGAATCGATCTCTGCCACAAACTGACTTGGTATAGTCTCCTTATCGTCAAAGGAAGAAGAATACGAGATAAAAATCCCTTCACGAGCGCGGGTAAGCGCCACATAAAATAAGCGACGTTCGTCCTCGATCCTGCCCTGATCACGAGCATGTTCTATGACGGGAATAGAAAACAAACTTCGTTGGCGACGATTGCCCCAAATACCGTCATTGGTATGAACGATAAAAACATAATTGAACTCAAGGCCTTTGGACCTATGAGCCGTCATCAGGCGCACGCCTGGAATATGCTCGACATAACTTCGCCTGGCTATAATGCCGTGATTTTTGACAATATCTATATGTTCTATGAAATCATCAATATAAAAAGTTCGTTTCGATCTAGCGGCTTTGATAACGCGGTCAAAGAAAGTCTGCAGTGAAGTCAACCTCTCCAGTGAATCTGGCGCGGTCATAATCGAGGCCAACATATTTGTCTCTCCAATCAATTTGTGCAGAAAGTCTGGAAAAGGTATGACTCGGGCTTCACGAGACCATCTGACAATGTCCATATATGCCGTCTTCAATGATTGGTCGATAGTCATGCCCTTGTCTTCTCCACCCTTTTTTGAGTTTTTTATTATAAGATGAAGCGACTTTCTCTGCCTCGTGGCCAGATGGCAAGCCTCCGCCACAAAAGCTGGGTCGCAATTCATCTCAGAGAGCAATAGCGCACTAGACAAAGCCTCACTATTGGAGGGATCGTGTATAGCACGACAGAGTATTACGATCTTCGTAGCATCAATATCTCCCAAAATATCATGATCAGATTCGATGCGATGAGCAATACCATGAGCCTTCAAAACCTCACTTATTCTCTTGGCATGGCTATTTTCTCTGTACAAGATAGCGATCTCTTCCGGTTTTTCTTTTGCCTGTAATAGAGCTACGATCTTTTGGGTTACATACTCGAGCTCATCGTCGACTTTGGAAAACTCGGTGACAAATATCGGTCTCCCGCCGACTTGGAGAGAAACCAGTTTGGTTCGTTCATGCCCAGGAATAGTGGGGTTGTTTGAGATGAGACTATGAGAGGCGTCGAGAATAAGTTGGTGGGAACGATAATTATGTTCCAAGTCAATAACTTGAGCATTGGGATATTTTTTTGAGAAATAGAGAAAATTGTCTAATGATGCTCCTTGGAATCGATATATAGCCTGCTTGTCATCACCAACGATAAATAGATTTGGATTATCATGAAAATCTGCCAGTAATTCCAAGATCTTATTTTGTGCAGAATTGGCGTCTTGATGCTCATCGGCAAGAATATACTGATAAGTTTCTTGCAGTATCAGTTTGAAAGTATTATCTGCCTCCATAACACGAATCAGTTCGAGTAGCATATCGTCAAAATCATAGAATTTTTGCTTGGCCAACTCCTCTTCGTATTTTTCATAGATAAAAACAAGCTCGAGGTTTTTTTCATCACGTTTTTTGAGCTTCTCCAGTGTAGTCGAAGAAACTGATGCTCTGCCGTGCCCAAGAGAGGACGAGATATCGATATCGGCCGTGTCCACGGAAAATCCACGCTCAATACTTTCTTTTAATCGCTCCGGAGAAATATTCTCTCTTTTCAAAATCTGGATCTCACGCAAGACGGGCTTCACGTAATAACCAGGATCGCCGTATGGACGAAGTAAATCAATGCTTTTAGATCGCATTATTTTTTCAATGATCTTTATCTGCTCAGCATCGGTGATAATCTTTGAACCGATAATCCTCGGGAAATAATCTGGGTATTGCTGGATGATATGCTCAGCGAAACCATGAAAAGTATGAATGTGTACTTTGTAAGCAGATGGGCCGATTATCTCCATAAGTTTGCGTCTCATGGCATAAGCGCCCGATTCGGTAAAAGTCAAAGCCAAAATAGAGTCCGGCGAGGTATCGGTCCTTTTCAAGATATTGCCAATACGGAGAGTAAGAATAGTAGTCTTGCCTGTACCGGGGCCGGCAATAACCATGACTGGACCCTCAATAGAGTCAACGGCTTTCTTTTGCGCATGATTGAGCACCTTGTAGAGTGCTTCAAACTCGCCCGAGGTCTTGTGATTCGGTTGGCTAACCATACTTGAATTATAGCACTAGTAATTTTTCAACCTATTTATCTTTTCGTGTTGTCTAATTTTTTCGTGAGCTTTGGCCTCAATCTGTCTGATGCGTTCGCGGGTAACGCCGAACTCGCGACCCACTTCTTCCAGAGTATGAGTAATGCCGTCATTCAGACCATGGCGCATCTCTAAAATCTTGCGCTCTTTTTCTGTGAGGTCATTCAAAACCATATTCACCTGATCACGCAAAATACGACGCGAGGATTCTTGATCTGGGGAAAGGATCTTGTCATCGGGGACAAAATCTTGCAGAGTAGACTTACCGTCATCACCGTCATCACCGACTGGTGTCTCCAAAGAAAGAACAGACTGCTCGATCTTCTCGATCTGATATATTTTTTCTACTTCCATACCCATCTCTGTAGCAATTTCATCGGGCAGAGGCTCTCGGCTTAATTCTTGGGAAAGACGACGAACGACTTGTTTGTACTTGGCAATTGTTTCTACCATATGGACCGGTACACGAATAGTACGAGACTGATCGGCCAGAGCACGTGTGATGGCTTGTCTGATCCACCAAGTAGCATAAGTGGAAAACTTATAGCCCTTGGTCCAATCGAACTTATCGACGGCACGAAACAGTCCTAGATTTCCTTCTTGTATAAGATCGAGAAGAGTAAGATCAGGACTACGGCCGACATATTTCTTGGCAATAGAGACAACTAGACGTAGATTTGCCTTGGCCAAAAGATTCTTGGCTTCAATATCTTGCGCCTGTATACGTCTGGCCAATTCCTTTTCCATAGCTGCGTTGATAAGCGGATATTGGCCAATTTCTTTCAAGTACATCTGGATAGAATCATAAGCGGAATCAGGATTACGAGAAACGTGTGACGTGACTTTTTTGGGATTTAATTCCTGGACTTCAAGCAATCCGCCACCTTCGAGAACATCCACATTGGCGGCCGAAAATTTACTGTAAAGTCCATCAAGAAAGAAGATGTCATTCTCAATTTGTGGGAATTCTTTCAAGATTTCGTCATATGTCACAAAACCGCGATCACGGCCCTTCTGGATCAGTTTATTTGCCTTTTGCTCAAAATCATGGGCCTTCTCCAGTTTCGTTTTGGGTTTGGTAGAAATGCTCCGAACAGAGAGCGAAGACCGACTAAATTTTGCCCTATTTGACGACTTACCCTTTTTTCGAAAAGACTTACGTTTATTGCTAGAACGAATAACATTTTTACGGATCTTCGAGGCTTTTCTTTTGTTTTTTCTCATGTAGAGATGATTATTAATTTTAAGGGAATTGTAAAGTATTTATCATAAAAGCGCAACCATCTTACTCAGTTCTTCCTTCTTTTTACAGTCTCCGCTTTGCGTATCGAAAGTACTTGACATTTTTGGGCCATCTCAGAGACAAGAGCCTGATTACCTTCTCTCTCTGCTATTTTCAATCGTGTCATAGAAGAGATCAGCTCCTCATTGATAAGATCTTCTTCAAAGTTAATAAGAAGTTCTTTCATATGAAAGTCCCAATGTTCTTTGTCCTTACCATAGAATGATTCGGCCTCGAAGATAATATCACTCATCAAGGGTTCGACCGCCTTCACTCTTTCTTCATAAGAATTACCGGCTATTTTTTTCAACTGTTCACGATACTCGACAGACAGAGGGAATCCGACAGACTCCATAAGATGCAAAAGCCCGAACATTCTACGCTCCACAAGATCAATATGATTTGAAGACGAAGATTTTGTCTTTTTATCACTAGGCTTCGCTTGCGCAGAGATTTGTTTGGAAGCTATATCTGGCGCCTTTTCCTTTTCAAATTTTCTCAGATCTTCCCAAACGGCTTGCTCATTCAGACCAGCTTTTTCGGCTACAATTTTGACGAAATATGCCTTGTCCATTTCACTATCGATCCTTGCCAAAAAAGGAAAAAGGCGATCCTTAATAGCTCGAGCCAATTTGTGATTATCGGCCACCTCTTTCATGATATTGCCAAGCTCATATTCCACGACGTGTTTGGCCTGACGTAAAACATTTTTCCAACTTTCTGGATTAGTTATTATGAGATCTGCCGGATCTTTACCTCCCTCTATATCAGCAATCTTTACAGACATCCCCAAAGAAAGCGCGGTTGAGGCCACGGCGCGCATAGCGGCCTTGCGACCGGCATTATCAGAATCCATGGCAATGATCAAATTTGGCGATAGCCTACGTATCAGACCAAGATTGCTCACGGCGTGAACTTCATTGCTTGGCTCATCACTGAGAGCTGTGCCTGAAGAGGCCACGACGTTCTTGATACCTATTTGATGCGACATAATAAGATCCATCTGCCCTTCAACCAATATAGAATATCCCTTGCGCCTGATCTCTGTCTTGGCTTTGTCGAGACCAAAAAGAATCATCGATTTGTCGAATATTGGCGAATCGGGACTATTCAAATATTTGGCTGACTTACCGTCATCTTTCAATATCCTTCCCGTAAAAGCGATGATACGACCACTGGAGTCGGCGATCGGGAATATTATACGGCCACGAAAACGATCATAATAAGACCGCGCATCGTGGCCAGAAACATTACTCAGTTTTATCAATCCAGCTTTTTCTAAAATTGCCTCACTCCAGCCTTTGCCTTTCAAATATGAACACAAATTTTTCCAACCATCTGGCGCCCAACCAATACGAAAGTCTTTTATGGTAGCTTCGACTATTCCACGATTTTTCACATAGTCACGGGCTATTTTTGATTTTTCGAACTGCATCTGGAAAAATTCCGTTGCAACTTTTAGTACTTGAAACAGACGGTCGCGCTCGCTGTCAGTTTTCCGATCTTCGACTATTGGCACGCCGGCTCTTTCGGCCAAGACTTTAAGAGCGCCCTTGAAATCGAGACCTTCAAATTGTTCTACAAATGAGAATATGTCCCCTTTAGCATTACATCCAAAACAATAATATCCACCTCTTTCTGGAGATACAAAAAACGAAGCCGTCTTTTCATTATGAAAGGGACATTTAGCTTTGAAAGACTTGCCAGCTCTGTCTAACTTCAGATAAGAACCGACGAGATCTTCGATCGGCACTCTAGCTTTTATTTGTTCTACGATGGTGCGATTCATAACGAAGTACGACTTATAAGTTACACGTCTATATTACCATCCGATAGCCAAGAGTCATTGGCACGATCTAGCTTCTCATATAAGATTCAGTGATTTTCAGGCTACTCTTCGGAACCAACATCTTTCGAATAGAGAGCGTCTATCATCTCTTTCTTTGGTGATCCAACAAACCCCGTACCGGCTGGAACCAAGCGACCAATGATAACATTCTCCATAAGTCCCTGCAGATCATCCTCTGCTCCGCGAACTGAGTTTGCAATAAGAACACGAGTGGTATGCTGGAAGGAAGCTGCTGATAAAAAGCTCTTTCTGGAAAGTGACGTTTCTGTAATGCCCATAACAACTTTTTTAACTTTGGCCACCGAGTCACCATTTGCTTTTGCAACATCGTTTTCTTCGATGAGCTGAATGTCATCAACAATCATACCTTCGGTCAGGTTGGTATCTCCGCCATCGATAACTTTTCGGCGTGAAAACATTTGCTTTACGATAAGTTCAACGTGCTTGCGCGAGACAGTCTCGCCTTGGAGTTCATATATCTTACCAACTTCTGTAATGACATACTCCTTGGCGCGTTCTTCCCCGCCATATTCAAAAACTTCATCTATATCAGCAGAGCCGTCGGTGAGTAATTGGCCCTTCTTCACCCGATCACCAGCTTTGACTATGGTAGTACGACGATAAGGAAATGTATATTCGATCTCTTGCGCCTTTTTCTTGCCCTTGTCTTCTAGATCGGGCAAAACATAGATAATCTTTTCTTTACCCAAGTCTTTCATGCCCATGACTATCCCATCAACCGTGGCAACTACGGCTGGATTTTTGGGACGACGTTTTTCGAAGACTTCTTCTACACGAGGCAAACCTTGTGTGATATCTCCGCCCAGACCAGCAGCCCCTCCTTGATGGAAAGTACGCATAGTAAGTTGCGTTCCGGGCTCACCGATAGCCTGTGCCGCAATCGTACCCACAGCTTCACCGAGAGCCACTAGAGAACTATTGCCAAGATCTAGCCCATAACATTTCGAGCAAACGCCCCTGACCGTTTTGCAAGAAAGAGGCGAACGAACGCTTACATTCTGTATGCCCGCTTCTTCGACTTTGTCGGCATCGCTCTTGGACAGCAAATGTCCTTTCTCGAACAAAACTTTGCCGTTCGCCGTAACAATATCTTCGGCGATGACACGACCACGAATATTTTTTGACAAGGGAATATTCATTCCGGAAGCAGTCTGTCGGTGTATTATGATGCTGTCTTTCGTACCGCAATCCTCCTCGGAAATAACTACATCCTGTGCCACCACGAAAAGCTTACGCGTCAAATATCCAGCTTTGGCGGTGTTCAATGCTGTATCAGTGAGACCCTTCCTAGAACCATGGGTGGTGATAAAGTATTCGATTGGAGTCAAACCCTCTTTGGCACAAGAAAGAATAGCAAATTCTATTGTCTCGCCAGACACCGAAGAGATCAGGCCTTTCATTCCTGCCATTTGAGTGATCTGCGAAAGAGATCCGCGAGCACCAGAAGTGATCATGTCATAAACAGAGCCCATTTTGTCCAGAGAAAGAGGAATGGCTTTTTCGACTTCGCCTTTGGCTCCCTGCCAAATCTCAACATGTTTTCTAATCCTTTCATCTTCTGTCAACAAGCCTTCGTCGAATTGCTTGGAGACCATATCTGCTTTGCTCTTGGCCTTGGCAACAATCTCTTCTTTGGCAGATGGAACCAAAATGTCGTCGATGCCCCAAGTAGTCCCTGAATAGGTCGCAAAATTAAAACCAAACGTCTTTATCTTGTCTAAAATATGTGCAATATTTTGTGCTCCATATAGAGTGATCATGTCATCGATGATGACGCTGAGCTTCTTGCGACCAATTTCTCCATTAATAAATGGATACTCTTCCATGAGAATATTATTGAACATGATCCTGCCAACAGTAGTCTCGAATATTTTTTCTTTGAACTCAGCATATTTTTTGTTTTTTGGCGCAAGTACTTTTATCTTTGCGCGTAGGTCTACGGCTTTGAAGCTATGGGCGAGGATAGCCGCATCTGGAGATTCAAAAATCTTACCTTCACCCAGAGCGCCTGTCATGATTTTCGTCACCCAAAAACAACCGAGAACGATATCGAGCATTTTCGCCACGACTGTGGGATCGTTATTACCGGGTTTCAAGATATTTTTATCAGAAGCCATGATCTCTCTAGCTTCGAGTTGCGCTTCTTCAGACAGAGGAACGTGGACAGCCATCTGGTCTCCATCAAAGTCAGCATTGAAAGCAGTACAGACTAACGGATGAACCTGTATGGCATTACCTTCGATCAATATCGGACGAAAGGCTTGGATACCGAGACGATGCAAAGTAGGAGCACGGTTTAAAAGTACATATTTGCCTTTGATAACTTCCTCCAAGATCTCCCAAACTTCTTTGGCATCATCATCGATCAGACGATTAGCACCACGGATATTGTAAGCAAGCTCTCTCTTCAAAAGTCCAGAAATGACAAAAGGTCGGAACAACTCCAGGGCCATGTGCTTTGGCAATCCGCATTCGTCGAGTTTGAGCTCTGGGCCAACGACGATCACCGAGCGACCAGAATAGTCTACTCGTTTACCGAGAAGATTCTGGCGGAATAGACCTCGTTTCGATTTTAGACTATCAGACAACGATTTTAGAGCGCGCTTTTGAGCGGCTACGGCTGCAGCACCAGCCGACGAACTATGTCTTATTGAATTGTCTATAAGCGCATCAACTGCCTCCTGTAGAATGCGTTTTTCGTTGCGTAATATCACTTCCGGCGCGTTGATTTCTTTCAACTTCAACAGACGATTGTTGCGATTGATAACTCGACGATACAAATCATTGACATCGGATGTGGCATATCGTCCACCATCAAGCGCCACCATGGGGCGCAAACCGGGAGGAATAACAGGAATACGAACGAGAAACATCCATTCTGGTCGGATATTGGCTTTGATCATTTGTTTTACTAGAGAAAGTCTCTTGGCCAATTTTTCTCGATCGGCCGAACTGGCAACATCGTACTCTTTTTCAAGTTCGGCCCTGAGTTTATTCAAATCAACTCTTTTTAAGAGATCGTAGACAATCTCCGCGCCAATTCCAGATTCGAAAAGCGACCCATACTTCATAGCACATTTGTGATAAGTAACCTCATCCATGACAAAGCCTTCATTGAGATTTTCGATCTCTTTCCTAGCGTTAATAACCAATTCCTTCAATACTTCCTTGGTTTTGTCGTCCTGCGCAGTTTTAATTTTATTTTTATATTCAGTGTCTAATTCTTTCAAGAATTTCTCTTTTTCATCTTCATGAACTTTAGTAACAATATATCCAGCAAAATAAACGACCTTTTCTAGATCAGCAGTAGTCATGCCGAGAATAAGTCCAATCCTTGAAGGCACACTACGGAGAAACCAAATATGCGAGACTGGTGAAGCAAGCTCAATATGTCCCATACGCTCACGACGAACAATCGATCTGGTGATTTCTACCCCGCATTTCTCACAAACAATGCCCTTATAACGGATACCGCGATATTTACCACAATAACATTCATAGTCGCGATCTGGTCCGAAAATACGCTCGTCAAAAAGTCCGCTTTTTTCAGATCTTTGTGTTCTATAGTTGATAGTCTCCGGTTTGGTCACCTCGCCAAAAGACCATTCCATAATCTTTTCTGGACTGGCCAGAGTCAGCCTCACTAAATCAAACTTCTGCGGATCCATAGGTTTTTTTATTGGTGTTTGCATGTCTGTTTTTGATATTATTCTTCTTCAACATCTGGGCAAGCAATCAGATCTACATTGAGAGCCAAGCCACGTAATGTTTTTAATAATACATTGAATGAAGCTGGTAAATTTGGCGCCTTCATGGGTTCGCCCTTCACTATGAAATCGAACGTCTGCGAACGACCTATGATATCATCAGATTTCACTGTAAGAATTTCACGGAGAGTATACGCCGCGCCATGGCCCAAAAGCGCCCAGACTTCCATTTCACCAAAGCGCTGACCGCCACCCTGTGCCTTACCGCCGAGAGGTTGCTGAGTAATGAGGGAGTATGGACCAATGGAACGCATGTGTATCTTGTCTTCGACCATGTGGTGCAATTTCATAATATACATATAACCAACAGCAATTGGCTGATCGAAGTATTCCCCGTTTCTACCATCGCGGAGCTTCATTTTTCCAGAGGCATCAAAACCAGCTTTGACCAATTCTTCTTTTATCTCCGCATCCGTTGCGCCAGTGAATGGAGGAACAATAGCCTGATAGCCGAGAGAGTTGGCCGCCAAGCCTAGATGCAACTCGAGAATCTGGCCAAGATTCATACGTGAAGGCACGCCCAAAGGAGTCAAAATGACATCGATCGGCTTACCATCTTCCATATATGGCATATCTTCTTCAGGAAGAATTCGTGAGATAACACCTTTGTTGCCGTGGCGACCTGCCATCTTGTCACCAACAGAAATATTTCTGACTTGTGCCACTTCAATATAAATCTTTTTAATAATGCCCGATTCGAGTTTATCGCCTTTTTCGCGAGAGAATATCTTGACTGAAATAACACGACCCCGTTTGCCATTCTCCATTCTCTTTGAAGTATCCTTGACATCGCGAGCTTTTTCTCCAAAGATGGAACGAAGTAGACGTTCTTCTGGAGTGAGTTGTGTCTCGCCTTTTGGAGAAATCTTACCAACTAGAATATCTCCTGGTCTTACTTCAGCGCCTATACGAACAATACCCTCTTCTGTCAAATTCTTTAACTTTGCTTCACCCACGTTCGGTATATCGCAAGTGGTCACTTCTGGACCAAGTTTGGTATCGCGAACATTGACCACAAACTCTTCGATATGCACCGAGCTCCACATAGCATTTTTAACCACGCGTTGCGAGAGAATAATAGCGTCCTCATAATTGCTACCCGACCAAGACATGAAGGCGACCAGGGCATTGTGGCCGAGAGCGATTTCACCATGATCAGAAGTCGAGGTATCAGCCAAGACATCGCCTTTTTTTACTTTATCGCCGACATTGACTATGGGACGTTGATGAAAAGCTGTAAAACCATTAGTTCTTGAGAATAATACTAATTTGTATTCATGGCTTTTACCAGTTTTCGCCGATTTGAAAACAATCTTTTTGGAATCAACATGCGTTATTTCGCCATTCTCTGGAGCAATGACCACGCGACCAGTGTCGATAATAGCTTTTTTCTCAATACCAGTGGCCACCAACGGCGCTTCCGGTACGAGACATGGCGTAGCTTGTTTCTGCATATTCGATCCCATGAGCGCGCGATTGGCATCATCATGATTGAGAAATGGTATAAGTGAAGTGGCAACAGAGAAAGCCTGATTGGTATCGACATCGATATAATCAACATCATCTTTGTGTGCCATAAGTGGCTTGCCATTAACGCGGACCTCGACGTCCTGAACTGTAATATTGCCTTCGGCATCTCGCGGAGTAGCGGCATGAGAGATACGATAATTCTCCTCTTCGAGGGCGTTCATGTAAACAATTTCTTTGGTGATCACGCCATTTTTGACTTTGGCATAAGGCGTCTCAATCATGCCAAAGTCATTGACTCTGGCATACATGGCCAGACGAAGAACCAAACCGATATTCGGACCTTCGGGAGTATGTATTGGGCAAAGACGTCCATAATGAGATGGGTGCACGTCGCGCACCTCAAAACCAGCTCGTTCGCGAGAGAGACCGCCGGGTCCAAGAGCAGTAAGTTGACGCAAATTTTCTATTTCCCCGAGAACATTGGACTGCTCCATAAACTGTGAAAGCTGATTGGTGGTAAAGAATTCTTTGATACGTGCTTGTAGTGGTCTAGGATATATAAATGATACTGGTAACGTTACATCTGGTTCTACCGTAGACATTTTGTCCTGTATATTGCGTTTCATCTGAGTAAGCCCCAGACGAATACGTTGTTCCAAAAGTTCCCCAACGAAACGCACACGTCGAGAACCGAGGTGATCGATATCATCAGCTTGCATATCTGGCGTGGTGGCGAGTTTGACAACATGAGTAATAGTGATGGCTAGATCATGAAGAGAAAGTGTCCTTTCATCCAAAGATTTCTCATCCATGGGTTTCGAAAAGCGCTTGTTAAAGCGAAACCTGCCAACACGAGAAATATCATATCTTTCTGGAGACAAAATAGCCTTGATAAAGCTTCGGGCATTGTCAGCAGTAGCCAGATCACCATCACGTAGGCGCTTGTGAATCTCTATATAAGATTCATCGATAGTCTTTGCGTGGTCTTTCGACAAGGTCAGTTCGATTGTTTTTTTGGCATCAGCATTATCTTTGAACAGATCGATAATCTTCTCGTTGGTCTCAGCGCCCAAAACTCGCAAAAGCGATGTCACAGGAAACTTGCGTTTTCGATCTATACGGCAATACACCGCGCCATCTGCATCGGTTTCGATTTCCATCCATACGCCACGAGATGGAATGATCTTGGCACCAAAGAAATTTTTACCTTTGACCTCCTCCGAAGTGAAGAATATGCCAAAAGAACGAGCAAGTTGCGGTACGATGACACGCTCGACGCCATTTATGATAAACGTACCGTGATCGGTCATCAATGGAAAATCGGCCAGAAACATCTCCTGTTCTTTGGTTTCATTTAGATTTTTATTTTTTAGAGTTACTTTGACTTTTATTTGCCCTTCATAATTGATCTTATTATTTTTGGCATAGTGCTCGTCATATTTCGGCTTTACAAGTTCTATCTCTCCTATTGAGAGCTCAAACTTTTTCTCAGCATAATCCTTTATAGGAGAAAACTCCTTTAACAAATCGGACAAACCGTGTTCCATGAGCCAATTGAAAGAAGCCAGTTGCGATTCTACCAAGTGTGGCATTTTCGTCAGGGGCACTTTGTATCTAGAAAAATATTTTTTCGGCTTCGAGGAAGTTGATGTTGACATGGGCTTTGATAATTTATTAAAAGACGCAAAAAGTCCGTTTGCCTAAAAACGGTTATTAATTGATTGCCAATTTAGCAATTTGTGAACACTGGTAGGATTAATGATGAACCTCTCTAATCCTCCGCGAGCAGTCAAAACGCAATCTGCGAAGTTGGTGGTAACCTAACAGACGCCAAAGAATAAGTCAAGTCGATTAGTTGATAACTGTGGATAACCAAAGGCGATCATCTTTACTCCAGAAAACATACAATACCTCTAAACTCGACCTGAAATATCTTCACTTACTTCTTTTGATTTTCCACTCGTCTATCTTTTTGTGGTGACCAGTCAGCAATATATTTGGTACTCGATACTTCTTGCCTTTATATTCAATGATCTGCGGCCTAGTATAAACATCAGAGCTTGCCACTCTAGACTCTTCTAGAGACAAACCATCGCCCAAGACGCCAGAGATTCTCCTCGTTATGGAATCGACCACAATCATTGCCGGTAATTCCCCGCCAGTCAAAATGTATGGGCCAACCGAGATATCAACCATCGGGAATATCTTCTTCACCCGCGCGTCGATGCCCTCATAATGCCCACAGACAAGAACAATATCTGTATATTTTTTGAACGATTCAGCGACTTTGTTCGTAAACTGTTTTCCCGCCGGACCAAAAAAAATTATTTTTGTTTTTAATTTTCGCGCCAAGGACTTATCAGATGTTTTTCTACTTCCTTTGAGCCCCGTGCGCTTTTCTCCATAGGAAAAACGAATTCCCGCATTCTTCCCTACAGCTTTTTCTATTGCCCTAACGACCGGCAAGGCTTCTATGACCATTCCTGGACCACCACCATAGGGTCTATTGTCAATTCTTTTTTCTGAATAGGTAAGACCTTCTTTTTTCCGTGAAGACATAGCAAAATCCCTTGGATTGTAATATTTAATGGAAATCAATCCCTTATTTTGCGCCCGCTTGATGATCGAAGCGCATAGGTATGACTGGAACGATTCTGGAAATAACGTAATTATATGAAAAGTGGTCATAGTTTATAAGGTCAAGCACTCTTTCAGTCTTCAGGGCCCCCAAATGTAAATTGGTGGCATTTGAATAAGTGTATCTGATAAAAAATCAGGTGATCAGACTATACCACATGTCCAAAGATGTGTCACTGTTTCCGTAATGGTTCAACAACTTGGAAAAATTACATCAAATAAAACAAAAAACGCGACATATGCCTTGGCTATACAAAAAGCCATGCTTATTCGTTAAATTTGTCTATTGAACAAGTGTGCGCTACTTTCAAGATATCACCTAACAAAAAAGGGGCGCTTGGGCCCATTTTTTGTTTGTGATTTTTATTAAACACAAAATATTTACTATATGACCTTACAATTTTAGATCTGCCATAGCCTCGTCAACGGTCTTTGAATTTGGCGTTGAAAGAGGAACAGCCGGAGGCATTTCTTGCGCCATGCGCTCTGCCGACTTCAATCCGCCAACAGGCTCATTGATCTTCAAATTGACACGTGAATTGTTTTTCATGCCAACGACACGGAGAAGCGTACGAATAGCCTTGGCAGTATTGCCCTGACGTCCAATAATCTTGCCCATATCTGTTGCACCTACTTCTAGAGTAAGAAGCACGCCCATTTCGTCAACGGTGCGAGTGGTCTTGACTTCACCTGGATTGTCAACTAACGCCTTAATAATATAATCTAAGAACTCTTGATCTTTCTGCATGATCGTTTTACTTACTAATAAAGAGTACAGATAACCTGGCTGTACTCCGAGTATTGTAACAAATGTTATTTCAGTTGCAAGGCAACACTTGCGCCTACTTTACCAATGAGTACAGATGTGTCCGGATCTAGTCAGTCAAAGGAGCATCAGGGATCATTATCTCATGCCTTTGCGACCTCGGTCTCTGCGACTATTTTTTTGCCTCTTCTGGTTTGTTCTCTACTTTTTTCTCGATTTCTTCTTTTGGCCCTTCTGCCTTTTTCTGTACAGTTCTCTTTGGCAAAGCATTCATCTTTTTGCCTTCAATGATTTTCTGAGAAATCAAAAAATTATGAAGAGTCAGAGATAACTTGGCGCCCTTGGACATCCAATATCTGATACCCTCTACGTCTAGTTGCTTGGTTGCATCATTCTTTATTCTGGTATCATACCAACCTAGATTCTTCAGATACTTGCCACTTTTGGGACCATTCTTGGAATCAGTCAAAACCACACGAAAAGTTGGTTCGTGTTTACGGCCAGTACGTTGTAAGCGGATCATTAACATATGAAAATAAAGACTAACAATAAATCTTGATTTTTGCAAATAATTTTTATCACCTACTCCGTCTTTAGTATATCACTTATTATCCTAAGCACTCTCTTGATATCACCTTTCTTGGTCCATCTACCAAAAGAAAATCTAACCGAAGTCTGACTATCGGCGCCAATCGATCTCAAAACGTAGGAGTCATCACTGTCTTTGAGGCAGGAACTTTTGGTAGAACAAGCTATGCCCCTTGCATCTAATTGAAAGACAAAAAATTCATTATCTATTCCCGGAAAAGAAACATTTAAAATGTGTGGCGAGCCAGAAGCATTTATCACCATATCTGATTTTATCTTACGCAAACCTTCGACAAATATCTCTTTTAGTCGAGAAATTCTCGACACTTCTTTGTCATGTAAATCAGACAACAATTCTATGGCCTTAGCAAAACCAACAATACCGGGAATATTTTCCGTGCCCGGCCTCATCCCAGATTCTTGATCACCTCCGAAAAGGATAGGCGAAATAATAGTGTTCCTTTTCACATATAGAGCGCCAATACCTCTGGGACCGTAAACTTTGCTGGCGTCTAGCGTGAGCAAATCTACCCCCAATCTTCCAACATCAAGCCAATTCACAAGCCCAGCTTGCGCAGCGTCAGTATGGAAAAGTGGATATTTGGACAGGTTATCCAGATGAGACGCTTCCGTATCAGCAGTTGTTTTTCTCTTATCCGACTCTGTGGAAACTATAAAGTTGGAACGCACGGAATGGTTGCGATAATGTCTGATAACTTTTGCAATATCTTTTATCGGTTCGATAGCTCCGACCTCATTGTTAACCGCCATAACAGAAACAATGATTGTATTTGCGTTGATCTTCTTGTTCAAGTCACCGAGATCAACGACCCCTTTATTGTCAACGCTCAAATATTCAACCTTCACATTTTTCTTTTTCAGAATCTCGCAAACTTTCATTATTGAAGAATGTTCGATGGCACTAACAATGACATTCATATCCGAGTAATCCAAACCACGATTGTGAGCTTCTTCAATTGCTCCCAGTATGGCGAGATTGTTGGCTTCGGTGCCACCGGAAGTGAATACTATTTCGTCATCATGCGCGCGTATAAACCCAGAGACTGCTTTTCGCGCATTATCAAGCGCCTTTTTAGCAAGGACACCCTCTTTGTACCAAGAAGAGGGGTTTCCGTATTTCCATGAAGAAAACTTCCTCATCTCTTTCTGGACACGGGGATCTATCGGCGTTAATGAAGCATAATCAAGATATATACGACGTCTTAGCATATCCAAAATGTAACATTAATGATAAAAAACGACTACCGCAATGATATGGGACCGAATAATATACCTGGGACCATTGCATTATACACGTAATACCGCTTATAATTCACACATGCAATCATTTCTATCAAACCAACTGGCTATACCAGTAATTATTCTAACTATAATAACGATCGCTCTTTTGGCTTGGATGATCTTCATGCACTTCAGGTTACGTAAATTTCTGGTCGATGTCGATTCAAAAAACATCGCCGATTCTTTGAAATTTGTCTCCACTGGACTAGTCAGCCTAGACCAATTCCGACAAGAGATGGAATCATATCTAACCAGCGTAGAGAAAAGGCTGAGAAAAAGCGTCCAGTCTGTACACACCGTAAGATTCAATCCATTCAAGGGTACTGGTAGCGGAGGCAACCAGAGCTTTGCTACAGCTTTCTTGAATGAAGAGGGCGATGGCGTGGTCATCTCTAGCCTATATTCCAGAGACCGCGTCAGTGTCTTTTCCAAATCAATAAAGAAGTACGAATCTGAACACGAACTATCTAGTGAAGAAAAGGAGGCCCTAGAAAATGCAAAAAATAGATTGAGATAGTGACTCTACACACCATCCCAAATATATCTACTGACAATATAATGTTGTCAAGACTTAACTTTTCTGGTATGATAAGCGCCTAATATTATGCCTAACAAGAATCAGAAAAACCTGATCGATCGTCCTCCCGTGGTCGTGGTCATGGGACATATTGATCATGGTAAATCTACGCTTCTTGACTATATAAGAAAAGCCAATGTCGTATCTGGAGAAGCTGGTGGTATCACCCAACATGTGGGGGCTTATCAAGCAAAATACAACGCCCCCGATGGGAAAACCCATGTCATTACCTTTTTGGACACGCCGGGCCACGAAGCTTTTTGTAATATTCGTGAAAGAGGTACAAAAGTAGCAGATATTGCAATCCTGATAGTATCCGCGGAAGATGGGGTCAAACCACAAACCATCGAAGTTTACAAAAATATCAAGGAAGAAAAGACCCCTTTCGTTGTAGCAATCACCAAAACAGACAAGCCCAATGCTAATGTGGAAAAAACCAAACAGAGTTTGGGAGAAAATGAAATCTACATCGAGGGCTTCGGCGGTGACATCCCCTGCGTAGAAATCTCTTCAACAACAGGCAAAGGCATTCCAGAACTTCTGGAAATAGTCATGCTTCTTGCTGAATTGGCTTCACTAAAAACAGATCCAAAAGCACCAGCCGAAGGCACGATCATCGAATCAACACTAGATGCGCGCAAAGGTATTTCCGCCACATTACTCATGAAAAATGGTACTCTTTCTGTCGGTTCATTTGTCTCGGCCGGCAACGCCTTTTCTCCAGTTCGTTTTATCGAAGACTTCAAGGGAGATAAGATAGAAAAAGCAACAGCTTCGATGCCGATCAGAATCACCGGTTGGAATACAACCCCTGGCTGTGGCGAGCGATTTACAACAATCGGGTGCAAGAAAGAAGCAGAAAAAATGATTGAGAAATTAAAAACACAAAAAACAAACCTCCCGGATAAAAAAACTGTTGGCATGAGACAAAATGAAGTGACTCCCAACAAAGATGCGATCTCGTCCGAAACAGACGCCTCCAAAGAGATGATCATATCCATACCAATAATCATCAAAGCCGATGTAATCGGTAGTCTAGATGGTGTCAAACATGAATTGGCGAAAATAAAAAATGGCAAAGTTCAGTTGAAGATAATCTCCGAAGGTATCGGCGAAATAAACGAAAACGACGTAAAGTTGGCCCAAAGTAATCCCAACATTGAGATAATCGGCTTCAACGTCATGCCTGACAAAAAATCGGCCATAATGATCGAAAGAAATCCTATTTCTTTGAATGTAAGCTCATTTAAAATCATATACCAGCTGTCCGAATATGTTAGAGACCTGGTCGTGAAGAATATACCTAAAGAATATGAAGAAGTAGTCACGGGGCGCGCCAAAATACTAGCTCTTTTTTCCAAAGACAAAGATCGCCAAGTCATAGGCGGTAAAGTAGAGACTGGGATAATCGGAATTGGTAATGAGGTGCGCATAATGCGAAGAGACACGGAGATCGGTCGTGGCAAAGTCCGTGAACTACAACAAGCCAAAAAAAGAACCAGTGAAGTTCGTGAAGGGTTCGAGTTTGGGACATTGATCGAAGCAAGAGTGGAGATCGCGACTGGGGACAGAGTAGAAACAGTGAAGACCGTAGAGAAACAGTAAAGGATACGCTACTCGAATAGAAATATGACCCAAAAAGAAGAAAAAATTCAAGAAATTATTCGTGACTTGGTAGCACAGTATTTCTTGCGCAATTCCAATCATCAATCGATGATAACCATTACAAACGTAAAACTACTAGGCGGAGGTGGTCGCGCAATTATATCAATGACTGTCATACCAGAGACCGAAGAAGACAACGCTCTCAAATTTGCTCGTCGACAACTAACCGACTTAAAAAAATATGTCGAGGACAATTCCAGATTGGGAAGGATACCTTTTCTTGAAATAGAGATCGACTCTGGAGAAAAAAACAGGCAAAGAATCGACGAAATTGAGAGACGGATCAAAAAAGCCTAAGTACTTAATATATACTTATTAAAATGTTAATATAACCGGAGTAATCACCGTAAAGTGATTTTTAAGGCGCAATGTGGCCACGTAGACAAGTGGTAAGTCGACAGTCTGCAAAACTGTTATGCGCGGGTTCGATTCCCGCCGTGGCCTCCGCGAATTTTTAAGCAGCAAAGCGACTATAAAAATTCAGCGCTCACCTTGGCTCCAAGTTAGAGACAAGGGCGAGAAAAGAAAATGGAACCGTAAATTATTATCTTGCCCGGGTGGCGTAATTGGTAGCCGCAGCAGACTTAAAATTTGCCGATCGCAAGATCATGTGGGTTCGATTCCCACCCCGGGCACAGAGTAAAAATATCACCGTTTTTGGGAGCTTTTGCGAGTATGTCGTAAGGACTTCTGTAGCTCACCTGAGCGATTTTTCTGTCTTTGACCGAAAGGTTCCAAAGTAATTCAGAGACGATATTTCGTTTTTCAGTATCCGGAGCCTTCAAGTAATCAGCGACGGCTCTACTGCCTTGCATAAATATCTTTTTAATCGGTTCCAAGGTAGATCCGGCCTGTTTGGATTTCATGTCGTTGATCTGTTTTTCCAGAGAAATGCGGTTGTTATAAATCTCCAGAATTTTCACGTCGTATATTTCCTTTGAAATTTGATCAGCGAGGAATGTATCGAGAAGCTTGCTTTCTTTCGTCTTGAGCGATTCTAGCTGTTTTACAAGGTTGTCTAATGAACGATTGAGATATTCGGAATCGGCATCGATCTTTTCCTTGGCGGCACGATACATGAGGTCAATTTTCTGTTCGCTGAATTGAAGCGGGCTCAATATCTCAGCCACTTTCTCATCCAGATATGTTTCGCGCATGTATTTCTTATGTTCTTCGCAGTTTCCCTTGGCATTGGTGCAGTAGTAATACTGGTGACCTTTCTTGAGCGACGCTGTTAATGAACAACCACAGGTATCACATTTCAAGAAGCCTCGAAGCGGAAAGAAATGTGTTTGTGGCCTTGGATGAAGCTTGCCTTGTAAGACCAGCTGAGCTTTGTCGAATAGATCTTTGGAGATTAACGGTTCATGATTTCCAGGATAGTATTTACCGTCACGGAGCATAAGGCCGGTGTAGAATGGATTGGTTATGATCCTGTGAATGTGACCACGATATATTTTCTTGCCACAAGTGTTTCGTAGCCCTTCGTTGTAGAGAATGTTAGCTATTTCTGTGAAGCCATGAATGCCGGCGGCATAGAGTTCAAACATGCGTAGAACGTATTCTGATCTTGAATGGTCGATCGTAATTGATGCCGTAGCTTTGTCATTCAAGTAGCCGAATGGAGCATGGTTAGGCCAGTCGCCTTTTTCCAGTTTGGCACGGTTGCCACGCTTCACATTGACACTCAAATCTCTGCTGAATTGATTGGCCATACCAAATTGCATAGCCATGATGAAGGCGGATTCATTTGGTAGATGCGTAGCTTCATAGGTTTTGATTTCTTTAATGGCGCCTTTCTGTAGCATGTCCATGATGAGTCCGCCATCTAGGAAGTTACGAGCCAGACGATCCAATTTCCAGCATAGTATTGCATCAGCTTTTCCATTGGTGATCATCTGAATGACTTCATTGAAAATTGGACGACCGGCTTCTTTTGCGGTGCGGCTTTCCTTGAAGGTTTTGATGACGTTCAGATTGGACCTACCGGCGATGTCGAGAAGTTCTTTTTCCTGTGAATCGAGCGATAGCACTTGTTTGTCTTCTGAATCGGTTGATTTTCTGCAATAGAGAATATATTTCATGAATTTAATTGGTTAGTGTTAATAATGAGATTAAAGTTGGTGACATTTTACTCCTCGAAAAATGTTTACACAAATTTGCAAATATTTTCATGGTGATTTTTGATATGTTTTCTTGGTAATCTCTCCCATGAATATGCTTGGTCTGGTCCATTCTTTGATCGGCTTTTCTTTCTCGTACCGATGAGCCAATTCTTCTGCCATCTTTCCTCGAACAACGATCTCCTTTGGAAAGCCATGTGATATCCGTAACATCCTCATGGCGTTAAAGAGGATCTGGTTGCTTCCTTTGGTGATGTACTTGCTGATGTAATATGCCAAGCGTCCAGAGCCATTAGTTTGAGTCGCATCCACGAAGCCCTCTCCCCATAATTTAGCGAGGGTGCGATCTTTTCTCTCATCTCCATGCGAAATACACCGTTTACCTTGGCGCGTATCGCCGAGAGACAACGGCACGTTAAAGAGTAGGCCATGAAAGTGGATCCTTCCTCTGGGTGAGAGTTCGGGAATAAAGAGGGATTGAGCTTGAGGATATTTAGCTCGCAACCGCACTTGGAACGCGCGAAGGGAATCATTTGCATAGGAAGCGTCGGAAGCATCGCCAGCAAAGGTGAGTGTGACCAAAAGCGGACATCCATACTCTTCAAGAGCAGAAAACACCCTCCGCACACATATCTGCCTTGTCCTTCGAATATTATCGGGTCGCCTAAGGCCGTATACATCATTCCTTCGTCGCGAAGTGTATACGCGTACTTTGCGCGGGTGCGGTTCCTTCTCGATCTTGGTGATTTCGACGATTTCACCGTACTTTTTATAGATGTAGTGCATTTCATTGGTGAGTTGAAGCATTACAACTATGAGGGGATATCAAGTCAGGCGAAGCGCCGCCCGGAGCTCCGCATCCCGGGTCGGCGCCTTCAATCCTCGCAATCGTTAAATACAAACGAGCAAATGAGTTCAAATACTCGTTTGCCGTTTCAGGCGAAATGTCGACCCCATTTTCCTCCTTGAAGCTTTTGATGCAGTCCTCTATTAACTTTTGCGAGAATGTAAAAGGCACCTATTTTCATAGGTACAAAAAACAGCTACGAAATGAAATACAAATAACCCATTATTAGAGAAAATTAGTAGATTTCTTTTCTAGCTGGAATCAAGTGTCGAAACGAGCCTGTTACAGATCTAGACACCACAAGTGTGTGGTGTGCAGTTACAAATTTCGGAGAGCTTACTTGTACCTGACTTCAATTGTATACCTGTCAAATCAAAGCGCAAGAAAATGACAGTGGATAGTGGCGCGCCAGGCCGTACACGGTCGCGAATTACCTCTGTGGCTTCGAATAGAGTGTGGAAGCGCGAGCATGTCCGCTTCCAATTAAGTTTGGTGGCGTGCCGTTAGCGCCCGCATGGCTCGCCCGCTCCAATAGTCGCTAATCGCGACCAATGGGCGCGCTCGCTCATGCCGACGCTACGTCGCGAATGTAGGTTAGTGGTGGAAGCGGACATCCACGCGCTTCCTCCCGCGACCGTGAACCGCCTGTCGCGAATGACGTCCCTAAATACAAGCTGTCGAATCCTGCCGTCATGGCTAGTGAATGCTTTATGTTTGTTGAAAAATAGGTTAATATTTGAATATGAAAAAATGTATATTTTGCGAGATAAGTAAAGGAAATGAAGCCTCTTGGAAGGTATATGAAGATGACAGTGTTTATGCTTTTCTCGACATTCATCCTGCTAGTAAATATCACACCCTGATTATTCCTAAAAACCATTACGAAAATATTTTTGATATACCTGTAGATGAGCTTGAAAAAGTAATGGTGGTAATTAAAAAATTATCGGTTTTGTATAAGGGCAAATTAGGTATAGATAATGTACAGATTATAAACAGCTCCGGTTCTGAAGCTCAGCAAGATGTATTTCATGTACATTTCCACATCGTTCCAAGAAAAAAAGATGATGGGCAGGATATAAAATGGACGATTCATCCCGAGTGGGTTGGCGACTATAATGATATGCTAGAAAAATTAAATTAAATAGATCAATTTTAATAATCACTATGAATAATTTGTACATTATCGGCGGATCAACTAGATCTGGCAAAACTACAATTCTAAAAAGAATGATAATGGCAAAGCCTATGATTGCTGTCCAAACTGATGCTATAAGAGAAGGTCTGCGTAAAGCCTTGATCGGTGAATCAAAAGTTACGATTAGTGAGCTATCTTTTTCCGGTGATGTCAATTTTCATCGCCTAAATGAAGCTCTTGATATTTCTCATAAAAAGCATTTTTCTCAAGAAATTTCCCAAGATGAATTGACTTGGAATGCTGTGTTTGGTCTCATCAACTACTATGATGGTCAAGGTATCGATCTTATCATTGAAGGGATGGAAATAACACCGGAACGTGTAAAGTCTTTAGTGTTGAAAGATTTCAAAATAAAGGCAGCTTTTGTCGGTATTACAGATAATTCAAGATTGAATACTATGCTTGAAGAAGCGACTCATAATGAGTGGATACAAAAGGAGATAGATAAAAATGCAAATTATCTTAATGAAATTAAAAGAGCGTATACTGAGGAAATCGAAAAAAGTAAGAAGGTCGCTATTATGGCTAGCGAATATGGATATAAGTTCTTTCCTTCTAGAAAGGATGATTTTGATGGGTATTGTAATGATATTGTCACCTACTTGCTAGAATAAGTAGTAGATACCAGGCTCATATATTAGTCCCATTCGAAATAGTCAAAAAGGTTCCAACATTGTCCCAGACGGCGCACAAAAAATTGAAATGAAATACTGACAATGTTCCGGGAGCAAAGCGCCTGCGCGCTTTGCGTGTGGGAAATCGAAAAGGTTGAGTATATTTTCGATCCTGAGCGAAGCCGAGCTTGTCGAGGCTGAGTCGAAGGAGAGAAAATACGAAGCCTGTACCGTTCCCGTAGGGAAAGATTCCCACCCCGGGCACAAATGATCTGTACCCCATAAAGTAGACAGGCAAACTCTGTTGCGCCATTAGCGGCGATTTATTTTATTCATATTAAAATCTGGTACTATCCGAAACATTGTTTCGTGTATAACGAAAAATAAGATTGCGTATCATCCGTAAAGTTATCAACGCATATTTGTTGACTCTCTCTCATAGTGGCTCTCGCACAGCGCACATGACTTATCAAACTTTATTATTGTTCTTTGCTTTCAAAAAATTCCTTCCAGTAACAACTGATCTACCGATTCTCTTTTCCAGCTTTCTTCTGGCAATACCGGCTATTCCTCCTCCGGCCTTCGCGTCAGAAGATAATTTATTCATGCCTTGTGATTCTTCAGTACGATGAATTTCAGTCGTTGATCGCTCGCCCAGCATCGTAAAAATCAATTCAAAGTCGTCCATATGATCACGAAGATTTTGTCGCTTCAGACCCTTCAATTCCTTGTATTCGTTTGGCGTTACACCGAAAGTTGCCTTCGATATTTCCGCGGTCAGGATTTCGTAATCGGTTTCATTTCCTGCACCTCGATTTTTCCATTCGTCAGTCAATTCTTCACGGATTACAATGCCGCGCATCCTCTTTTCAATCCAATCTTCGGAATATCCCTTAAGTCTGTAAATCATCCGGGTGCGCTTCGCCGCTAATTCCGGGTTCTCAATTTCCTGAACTCGCTCGTATCCGACTTTAGCTAACCATCGTTTGAATGGCTCTGCCTTGGGAGAAGGAATAGACTGAATTATTCTAAAAATACCTTCTGTATTGGCACAGTCAGTTTCATACGTTTTACCATCAGATGATTTGAGTTTCAGTTGTCGACAAATTGTCGATAACTCAATACCATCTTCACCCCTTACACGATCTTTCATTCTATACCAATAATCATTAGCATTAACACTGTCTGTAAGCACTTCAATGACATTCACGACCGAAAACCACCATTCATTTTCATGAATAATTCTGCGGATCTTTTTTCCTTTGAATATGGCGATTTTGTCCATTTGTGTTTGTAATTATAGGCTAAGTACGGACATGTGCAATATTGACATATACTATAATCTGCGCCCAATGGGCGTGCTTGCTCATGCCGACGCTACGGCGCGAAAATTGTTTGATTGTGAAAGCGGACATCCACACGCTTCCCGGCGCGACCGTGAACCGC
>CAZYES010000006.1:0-39331 GCA_964646515.1 uncultured Candidatus Saccharibacteria bacterium
ATATAACGAGTATTAAGAATAGGGTGGCTAATATCTTTTTGTACATATTACGATATTATAGCTAGTTCTTCTTAGATTTTAAACTCCACCACATCTTCCAATTTTGCAAGCAAAATTGAGAACCCTGAGCGTAGCGAAGGGCTACACCTTAAACTCTATCACATCCCCATCTTTGACCACATACTCTCTTCCCTCGGTCCTCAACAGCCCTTTTTCTCTCGCCATCGCGTAAGAACCGGCCTTAAGCAAGGTTTCCCACCCGATAACTTCTGCTCGTACGAATTTGTCTTTGAAGTCTGTGTGTATGGCCGTGCCAGCTTCTGGCGCGGTCCAACCACTCTTGATCGTCCAAGCGCGCGTCTCATCGGCGCCAGTTGTAAAGTAGGTGATGAGACCCAGTATGTCATAACCCTTTCGAATAAGATTGTTAACTCCATCATCGTGAGCGCCTAGCCCCTCTCTCATCTCTATTTTGTCAGCCTCATCCAGATCTTTCAGTTCCTGCTCAATACCGGCATCGACGATAACATAACCAGTTTTGGTTGTTTTGAAGAATTCGATTAATCTAGCCCAGCGTCCATCGTTCACCTCGTCCATATTTTTTGCGCCAGCTTTTTTGTTCAACACATAGATGAATGGTTTTGAAGTAATCAAGCACAATTGTTTTAGAAAAAGTAGTTCGAATTCATTTGCAGAGACAGTTGAAGCCAATTCCCCCGCTTCAAGGATTGAAATCAATTTTTCAATCAAACCAGATTCGACGATCGCTTCTTTTTTACCAGCTTTGACTTCTTTACTAAGTGAGTTTTTCCTTTTGGTGACAGTGGTGAGATCAGCCATGATCAATTCAAGGTTGATAACCTCGATATCCTTCAATGGATCAATCTTTCCAGCTACATGAATGATGTTTTCGTCCTCAAATATTCTCACTACTTCGGCAATAGCATTCGTTTCTCTTATATGAGATAAGAATTGATTACCCAAACCCTCGCCTTCCGAAGCGCCTTTGACCAATCCAGCAATATCTACGAATTCCACTACGGCCGGGGTAGTCTTTGCTGAAGCGGAAAACTCTGAAAGTTTAGTCAGCCGATCATCAGGCACAGCTACAACGCCGACAGAAGGATCAATAGTGCAAAAAGGATAATTATCCGCTGGGACGGATTTTTTGGTAAGCGCGTTGAAAAGCGTTGATTTACCAACATTGGGAAGTCCTACAATACCAAGTGAGAGCATTTTGGAATACTAGCAGATATTACTGAATAATGTCGATACTTCCGTCTTAGATCTCTCTCGTTCCTCTCTCATAAATTTCTAGTGCCAACCTATCCCAATTTTCGATAATCGGTGTAATATATTTCCACGATGCCATGATCTCATCTGTTGAAGCGAACAGGGTTTGGTCACCAATGAAAGTGTCTCGGATCAGTCTTTCATAATCGTCTGGCAAGTCGGAGAACGAAGGCACATCGGCATATTTGAATTTTAGAGTCTTCGGTTCGGTTTTCATACCGTGGCCGGGAGTTTTGACATAAAATTTAATTTTAATTCCCTCATCTGGTTGGATTCGAAATGTCAAAATATTTTGTTCATCGCTATTATTTGTTGTCTTAAGTCTTCTCCCGAGGATCTTTTTGAAATAAACGTCTATTTCCGTTTTTGTCTCATATAATGCCTTACCGCTTTCCAGATAAAAAGGCACACCTCTCCACTTGGATAACCCGACGAATGTCTTTAGACGAAAATAAGTTTCTGTTTTTGAGGTTGGCGACACGCCGGGTTCGGAAGTATAACCTACATACTGGCCTTTGATTATCATGTTTTTCAACTGCTGAATCGGGATCTTCTTTAGAGACGACATGATGCGCGTGCGCTCCTTACGTATGTTATCGGCAGAAAATGACTTTGGCGCGTCTATAGCAATTACCGAAAGCATTTGTAGCATATGGTTTTGTCCCACGTCCCGAAGTGCGCCAATGGGATCGTAATACGCGCCTCTCGTATCTACGCCGTTTTTCTCATAAAGTTTAATATGTATTTTGTCTATATATTTTTTATTCCATATTGGTTCAAATATTGAATTGGCAAAACGAAAAGCGATAATATTCTGCAGGGCTTCTTTTGCCAAATAATGATCAATGCGGAAAATCTGTTTTTCCTCAAATAGTTTGCCCAATAAGCGATCGAGAGAGCGAGCCATATTTAGGTCATGGCCAAATGGTTTCTCGATCAAGATACGTGTCCACCCCGTATTGTCATCACAGGGTATCGTCAATTTTGAAGAGGCGAGATTGGTCAGTATACCCTCATATAAGTTTGGTGGTACCGATAGATGGAAAATCTTGTTGGAGCATTGTCCAAAGCGATCATCTATAGCATTTAATCTTTTTGCCAAATGAATATACGAACTAGGTATATCAAAAAAGCCTTGTTCATAAACCATATGATCCATAAAATGTTTAACGTCTTCTTCCTTGAATTGTCCCAGACGAATATTGAGTCCATTTCTTATATACTCTCTAAATTCTTCCCTACTCAACGCTCTGCGTGAAAATCCCACGATGGCGAATTTTTGCGGTAACAGTCTTTTTGAATACAAAGAAAGCAAGGCTGGTAACAGTTTCCTTTTGGCCAGATCACCGGTAATCCCAAAGATTACGAATACTGTGGGATAGTCGGGAATATCTTCCTTGATTGTTTTCTGGTTTTGATTCATAGCATTAGTTTACAGTGCAAAATGCAAAGCACAAAGTTTCATTTATGCAGACGATAGTTTGCTCCGGGCTTTCTCTAGAATTTCTCTCCCCATTCTACCCATTTTGGATATAGATTTCCGGCGACAAAAACACATGGCAAGATGACAATGGCGCAAAGCACCCAAAGCGAAAATCTGAATATTACGGGTATGTATTTGATAAAAGAAGAGAACATCTCTTTCCAAACACCCCATAATTCCTTGAGTATATCTCCAAAAGTTTCCATTAGCGATATGCTAGCTTAAAGGTTGATTTTAAGCAATTTACCACACGTTTGTTGCAAATTCTATCAGGACAAAAGCCAACCAAAAGACGAACAATTGCCAAGCTTCTTTTTTTGTTAGTGTTCGCCCCGAACGCATGAAGCTAAACAAGATGAATGAAGCCATGATCATAAATACACCTGTGACATATATTATTTTTACAGAAAAATGGAACGGGGACACCAAGGCAAGAATCCCGACAACAATAGTGGCGTCGGCGAAAACTGTCCCCAGAATGTCTCCGACGGCCAGAGAATCGTCCTGTTTTTTCACCGATTCTAGCGAAAAGAGAAATTCTGGCATAGTTGTACCGAGTCCGACTACGAGCATGCCGATCAAGATGGGACTGATTCCTATGTAGTTGGCCAAAGAAGTTGCCGACATTACGACAAAATATGAACTAACGAGTATTATGGCCATGCTGAAAAGTAGCATTAGAGAATTCTTGACCTTATTTCCCCCTTTGTTTTTGGATGTCAAACTGCTAACGCCATTTTTGAGGGCAAGGTAATAGAAGATACTACCAGTAAAAATGAGGGCGATTCCTTCTAGTCTGGAGAAATGGCCATTCAAGCCTAAAATTAGAGGTAAAAACAAAATAAATGGATAGACAGCATTATTTTTTATAATCTTGCTTTCAACTTTGATACCACGGCCAGCAAAAAATACTATAGCAGCAAAAACCAAAGTCAGATCGGTAATATTGGAACCAAGTAGTGTGCCGAGGCCAAAAGATGGCATGCCCTTGATGGCGGCATTGATGGAAATAAATGTTTCCGGCAGGATGGAAATAATAGCAATTATTATAAAGCCTACGGCATATTTTGATATTTTGAAACTTTCTGCTAAACGAGTAGCATACTTTGTTGCTAATGTCGCGCCTTTAATAATCAGAAGTAGTGCCGCTATGAAGATGAATGCATCGTCGAGCATATGTTTTTTTAGATAAAGTTATGCGTTACAAAATGATTCTACATTATAGACTGACAAAAACAAAATTTTTGTGGTGTTTGTTGGAAAAAGTCAGAACTCATTTTGAGCAAAATCCCGAATGATCGGCTCGCTTCGCTCGCCGGACGCTCGGGCGGGCAAAAAGGAAGGGGGTTGGGGGGAAGGAATTTTTGCCCGCCCTCGCTTTCGCCGCTTCTTTTTTCGCCGCAATTTTTCGTGCCAACGAAGTTGGCGCGCCGCTTTTTCTCTTTTAATCTATCAGAAAAACACGAAAAACTAAAGTCGGATTTCTTTTTCTAACCAGTCAATTTTTTCATGTTTCCTTTTCCAAAAAATATCTTCCCAAATGTAGTGAACCGCGAGCATTGAATAATCGCCATATTGTTTTTTAATGTCGTCTCGGATTTTGTTTGTCGGGACAAGCGGTTTTTTGTAAAAAAGTTGGGAATATATTTTTTGTTGCCACGGGGCAATATGGTCAAAAGTATTGTATTGGTGGCAAACTTCAAAAAGCAAAATGCGAGCGGTTTCCGGTCCAACTCCATACAATTTCGTTAATTCTTTTTTAGCATCCTCTTGATCAAGTTCTCTTAATTTAAGCTCGTCAATTTTGCCTTCGGCAAAATTTTGCGATAAACGCTTTATGAATTTTGCTCTATATCCAATTTTCAAATCTCGTAGTTCTTGTTCGGATACATTGTTAAGTTTTTCCGGCAACCAAATCGCAAAAATTTCTTTGCCGTCAAATTTAAGTTTTGTTCCGTAGTTATTAAGCAAGGCGTCCGTCATTTGCACAGTTCGTCGAACAGTCGCGTTTTGAAGAAGCACAGCGATTATGAGAAGTTCATACAAATTATGCGCGCTTGAGTTGCGCATACCCAACCATTTTTTGAAAATTGGATAAAAGCGTTTATCGCTTTTGGCGAGCTTGTTAAATTTTTTCAAATCAGCGTTCAGATCAAACCGCCAAATAATTTCTTCCTTGATTTTTCCAAGTTCGCTTTCGGAAATGTTTGTGTCATAGAAAATTGAAACTTTGATTTTTGGCTTTTGTGTTGCACCTTTGTTTTCAATTTTCAAGCCAAAAAGTCGCTTGCCAATTCTAATTGCTTGCCAATATTTTCCAGCTTCCCAATCAGTCAATTTATCGGGATAATGCGAGGGTTTATGAAAAGTCCCGTCAAAATGAAATGGCGAGCTTGGAAATACAAAAAATTCCTTTTTGTTTTTCAAAACTAATGACTTCATATTCTAATTTATTTTACCGAAACTTCCCAAATGTTTCCGTCTGGATCGTTGAAATAAGCAACAGTTTGACCCCACGGCGTGGTTTTTGGTCCTTCAAAAATCTCAATACCTTTTGTTTTTAGATCGTCGCAAGTCTTTTTGACATCATCAACTTGGAAAGCCAAAATCACTCCGCCGCCATTTCCCATAAATTTTTTAGGGAACATAGCCGTTGCCGCTTCTTTCTCAAAGATAGCCAAAGAAGTGCCTTCAAGCTTGAAATCGGCAAATTTGCCTTCAGTTGAATTTACCTCTAACCCTAAAATGTCTCGGTAAAAGGCAAGTGATTTTTCGAAGTCATTTACCAACAAACAGTTTGCAAATAATTTTTTAAGCATATTTTTATCACCTCCAATTATTATCTTTCCCACTCCTCGACCTCGGGGTGGAAATCCACTTGATATTCCGGTATGCCAAGCGAAATGCCGTAGCGTTTCGCTTCGTCATATTGCTCTTTGCTTTTTCGGTCTATATAGAAAATTTTATCACGAAAAATTATGTAATGATGAGCATTGTTTTTATAATCCGCATACCAAGAACTATTATGCGAGTAATCAAGGGATTTACTTATTTCTTCGGCTACGCTTTGCGCTTCATTTTCAGGAATTTCAACAGCGTGTAAAGTCCACTGCGAAAGCCACGGCGTTTTGTGTTCGTCAGTTATGGGTTCAACTTTTGTAGAAATAATTTTTACTTTTTTGAGAACATCTTTATTTGTTAAAGATTCCTCAATAATAGTGCCATTGTAATTATTCATAGTAATTCTTTCGGCTCAACGCCGATGGCTTTCGCCATTTTGTTAATAGTTAATAATGACGGGTTGCGTTTTCCGCGCTCAAGTCCGCTAATATAACTCCGGTGAACGCCTAATTTCTCGGCAATGTCGCCTTGCGACTTTTTCTTTTTTAAGCGGGCTTCGCGGAGACGCTTCCCAAAATTTGTAATCTCATTTTTCATAATTTTATCCACTTGCATTGATTGTATCAAATGTTATATGATTGGTCTATGGAGAGCAATTATATAACAGGTAAAGGGAGTAAAATTGTTGTGTGCGCATGGGAGGGCGGGGCAAACACAACCTCCTTTCTGGCGGCGCATTTCGCAAAGCGAAATACGAAAAATTGCGGCGAAAAAAGAAGCGGCGAAAGCGAGGGCGGGCAAAAATTCCTTCCCCCCAACCCCCTTCCTTTTTGCCCGCCCGAGCGTCCGGCGAGCGAAGCGAGCCGATCATTCGGGATTTTGCTCAAAATGAGTTCTGACTTTTTCCAACAAACACCACCAAAGTTTATTTACAGCGGAATTTGCCTCGCTCGGGGCTTCGCCCCTCGCTTCGGCAGGCATTTCGGCAAGATAATTCCACGGATTTTTGAAATCAATCGCCAATTTTCCCGCCGCAAGGCGGCGGTTCACAAATTTAAGAATTTGTATTGCGGCAAAGCCGCAATGAGCCGATGGTTTTCTTCCGCCTTCGGCGGAATACAAAATGAGATTTTAATAAATTGTCGGTGTAAAGCGTTGCCTTTTTATAAAATTAAAAACTTCTAAAACTATGACTAAATATTTTATCTACTGCCGAAAATCAAGTGAGGACGAGGAAAGACAAGTTTTGTCTATTGAGGCCCAGCTCACGGAACTTCGCGAGTTTGCCAAACAAAATAATCTTTTCGTGGTCAAAGAGCTTTACGAAAGCAAAACCGCCAAAGAGCCGGGCCGAGAAGTTTTTAATTTTATGATGTCGGAAATTGAAAAAGGCAACGCTTCGGGAATTTTAGCGTGGAATCCCGATAGATTAGCCAGAAATTCGATAGACGGCGGACGAGTTATTTATCTTGTGGATACTGGAAAAATTATCTCGCTAAAATTCCCCACATTCTGGTTTGAAGCGACACCGCAAGGAAAATTTATGTTGTCTGTCGCTTTCGGACAAGCAAAATACTACACCGACAATTTAAGAGAAAACATTTTGCGGGGAATTAGACAAAAAATTAGACGAGGCGAACTTTCGGCAAAAGCCCCGCTCGGATATTTTAACGAACCTCGTTTGAGAACTATTGAACCAGACAGAAAAACTTTTAACAAAGTGAAAGAAGTTTTGCGGGCTTTTGCCACCGGAAACTACACGCTCACCGCCATTCAAGGCAAAATGTTTTCTCTTGGCTTGGTTGGCAAAGATGGAAAACCACCTCATCTTTCTACCATTCAAAAAATCCTGACCAATCCGTTTTATTACGGACATTTTCGCTATCGTGGCGAAATTCATCAAGGAAGTCATAAGCCAATGATTTCAAAGAAACTTTTTGACCAAATACAAGAAGCGTTGATAACAAACGGCAAGCCCCGCAAAAAGCGAGGACCGAAAAATTTCCAATTTCTCAATTTTGCGCTTTGCGGAGAGTGCGGATATGCGATAACAGCAGAACGCCACATCAAGAAAAGCGGACTAAAATTTGTATATTATCGTTGCACCCACAAAAGTAAAACGCAAAATTGTTCTCAAACTCGCTTTTTGCGGGAAGAAGTTTTAACCGAGCAAGTAAAAAAGAGCTGTCAAAAAGTTTCTTTGCCCGATGTTTGGCGGGAAAAATATCTTGCCAAAGTTAAAGAATGGGAAAATGAGAACCGCCAAACATCAAACCTTTTCGCTCAAAATCTAAAAACCGAACTTTCCGCCATTAAAACAAAAATAGACCGGCTTATGGACGGCTATCTTGAAGGCAGTTTTGAACTGGCGGAATTTCAGGAAAAGAAAAACAAACTTATGGCGGAAAAGAAGAATATTGAGGAAAAATTATCTGATTTTGAGCGAAAAGGAAATCATTGGCTCGAACTCACCAGAAACTGGATTTTAGAGGCCAACCAAGCCAAAAATCTCATTTTGTCTGAAAATTTTTCGGAAATGAAAAATTTTCTCAAAACCATCGGCTCGAACCGCCGCCTTGCGGCGGGAAAATTGGCGATTGATTTCAAAAATCCGTGGAATTATCTTGCCGAAATGCCTGCCGAAGCGAGGGGCGAAGCCCCGAGCGAGGCAAATTCCGCTGTAAATAAACTTTGGTGGACCTATGGGGAATCGGACCCCAGCCTCGGCAATGCGAATGCCGCGTAATACCACTTTACTATAGGCCCGTTTTTACCTTCTATTGTCATATCTCCATGTATATGACTGTCGGGCTGCCGGGAATCGAACCCGGACCTCATCCACCCCATGGATGTATACTACCACTATACTACAGCCCGTTCTCGACGATTCAATTCCGTATCATTAGAAGCTTAATTGAACATTACTCATTTGCATTTATCCGTTGGCAACTATAATAGATTACGACACTTTTGAAAATTACTCAATTTATGTTATCGTCATATATGACTGATTTATTGGGCCATTAGCTCAATTGGTAGAGCGTTCCCATGGCATGGGAAAGGCAACCGGTTCGAATCCGGTATGGTCCACCACAATTAAACAGAAGGCTATAGAAAGTTTTACATCTTCGGGCGTTTGGATTTGGAATATCATATGCATTTATTTATTCCGTAAATTTTGCTCGATAGTTTTCCTGTACTTCGTAAAACTCTCCATACCATACAATGCGCGTCTTTTTTCCAATTCTTCAGGATTTTCTATTTCTATGAATTCAAAAATTCCATCCTTATCTATTTTATATTGAGTGCCATATAGCTGTGGTCGGCCTTGAATAACTCGTGATTTATCAATCATGTATGGGATATCTTTCCTCTGGATTGAACTCGCGTCCATGTTCTCCATAGTTTTTATCGAATTATTCAATAACTCCAGATCTCCAGAATGTAATATAACTAAAACTGTCGTTCTATAAGCTTTTTCCGATGTAAGCTGGATAGTCGGGAATCCAATTTCTCCGATAATATCTTTTATGGTATTAACATTATTAATATTGATTTTGGTCAGTTCAGGTGTCGATATCTTCCCAGACTCAAAATCCTTTATGGCCCGCTGATCTATATCATGGATTTTTTCTAAATCGACCGTGTATTTTTTTATCAAATCATTATTCATAGTGATACTATATCTTATTGGAAAGAAAAGAGCACCCTACGAAAAGGGTGCTCAGGCGAAACTCGTGAACTGTCACTGTGTGTCGCTGTCACCAGAGCCTTGGTAGAACGTGTCATTTTCAGACGCGCAACCCTGCTGAGGTGGATCAACCACTTTGACGGGGCAAGTTTCGGCGTGAAGAAACGTAATGGGCGTCTCGTCACGTACTTGATTTTTTGTTTCCATACTTTGTACTCCTAGGCTATTTCCCAGCCTTTTTGTTCGTCATTATTCTACGACATTCTCAAGAGGAAAGCAAATTCGCGAGAGCCAAAGATATCGGATGTCCGACAAGTTGCTCCGAGGGCATCCATTGACCTTGTGGGTTGATCTCAAAAAATGCATAGCCGTTTTTCTTTGAAAAACCCATGTCGATGCATCCGAATTTGAGGCCCAAAGAGGATACTAACCTAGCGCAATATCCCTCAAGTTCTTGTGGCAGTTTGTGCATGACGTATTTACGTTTAACGTCATGATGTCTCCAATCGAGATTTAGACCATCGGCGTTTTTCTCGATTATAATTTCTGAAGCAAACACACGGTCGCCGACAACCGTGATTCGAATGTCAGAATCCTTGATCACCGCTTCCTGCAATATAAAGGGGCAGTTAGCGACCCTGTTGATATTCTTCAGAAGGAGATTGGTATCAACCACTCTCGTGTAGATCGCTCGATTTTTTCTGGATTTATCTTCTGGGTCGTGCGTCAACCTGATGTAACTGCTACCGACCGCTTTCATTATGAGCGGTATGCCGGAGTGTCTTGCTATGAAAGCCTTGACATGTTCCGGCTCATTACTGACGCAGGTCTCGGGCACATTGAACCCGATCTGTTTCGCTAATGCCAACTGGAGCGGTTTACGGTTGGCGACTCTCGTGGCTTCAGGTTCAGACACCCACATCACCCCTTTGAGGAAATTTAGCAAACAGCTCAAGGTGATGTCGCTCTCGTTCTGGATATACTTCTGAAGCAGTGAGACTTTGGTGTTTTTCACCGACCCTTGAGGCCGTCGCCACCAAATACTTTTTATGGAATTATCATCGAATCGTAAATTATCCAATGAAGTCAATGAGGCGCTGACAGTTTTTTCGAACAGTATTGTGCCATACATTGCTGTTGGAAACTCGCCGAAATTGATAAGGCGGGCTGGCTGGCTAATTTCTACAAGTCTCTTCATCAGAAACAAGGCGGACTGATCTTTGTCGTGAGATGCTACAATTACAGTTTTATTTTTCATAGATCACCTATGACGCACATTACAATACATTAGGTAAATTGTAAATAGTTGGGCGAGATACGAGATTATCTGCCTCCAAAATCTGCCATTCAATCTTGAGTCCGATATTTTGTGGACCCGAGCGGTTTCGAACCGCTTGCCTCCTCATTGCAAATGAGGCGCTCTACCAATTGAGCTACGGGCCCAAGACTGTGACTAGATTACATGATTTTTATACTTTCTTCAATATATTATAAAAAATTTCTTTTATTTTATGGTATGAGTAAATACCTATGTTTGCAATAAAGAGAAGGTTTGCATTTATGGGAATAGTGGTACACTTATAAGTACTAAGGTCGAATATTAGTAAACTTAATAAATTCATGACCATTATGGCAGAAGAAAACAAAAAATGTCCCGCTTGCGGTCACGAACACTCCAAAACAGATGGTAGCTGTGACTGTGGGTGCGACGCAAAGTAATAATACAGAACCAAAGTTATGACAAAGGCCATCCTATGACAAATAAAGGGTGGTTTTTGTTATAGAAAAAAGTTGATTAAAAATTTGTTATGACCCAGTCTTTTCACGATCATTTATATATTTATTTATTATATTTTTTCTGGCTTTATCCCAGGAATCACTTCTGAATGTCAAGTACTTGGCACCATCATCGTAGGCACTATTTTGTAGATGATCAGATACTTCAAATTCAGTGGCCAAGTCTCTAAGATCTTCAATAGATCTTGGGCTTTCATACAGACGGCGAGGGTCTTCGTCTTGGAGTAATCCCAATGCAACAATAGCAATCAGACGGAAATCACCATCGTGTCCTTTCTTGGTTTTATCTGCCACCAACTTTCTTAATCTAGATTTTGCCTCAGATATTTTATTCCACTTTTCATGACGAGACTTTTTAATATATTTATATTTTTCTTCATATTCCATTTTTGATATCTCTACGCCTTTATATTTATATCTGATATCTTTTCCATATCCAGAAATATTAAAGTCAGTTTTTTCTTTTTTTTGTAATGTTTCGTATTCCTCCGATAGTTGTTCTATTTCTTGTAAAATACTATTTAATTCTTCACCTATTTCATATTTGAGTTTTTCTATGACAATTTCATCAGAAACAAGTCTCGTTAATTGTCGATTGTCTTTTTCAACTAGAGATTTTTCATCGTGGCCATGTTTTTTTGCCCACCCTAAAAGTTTGTCACGATTTGTATCGTCTTCGCCTTCTAGTTTTTCATATTCAAATTTTTCCATATTTATGTTTTAAGTTATGATTTGCTAATCTCGAAATTCAATTTACGATTATCAGTGCGCCCTAGAGGATTCGAACCTCTGACCTCACCCGTGTGAAGGGTGCGCTCTGCCAACTGAGCTAAGGGTGCCTGTTTCACATCAATGGTCGGGGTGCCGGGAATCGAACCCGGACCTCACACTCCCGAAGCGTGTATACTACCACTATACTACACCCCGAACTTTCACTCGCATTGTAAGACATAAACACACAAATGCAAAGCGACAGCCATTGTATCCAAAAGGTTTTAATTTTTCTAATATGGCACTTGATATAAATCACCAAACTATTTATTTACGCATGGCCAATTCTATAACATGTCTCACCAATTCGTGCGTATCGCTCCCTATAGCTCTTAAGGCCTTGGGCATGAGTGATTCATCCGTCAGTCCCGGCAAGGTGTTCACTTCTAAGGTGTATATTCCTCTTCTGGGATGAATTATAAAATCAGACCTAGAATAATGTCTCAAATTCAAGACGTGGTGTATTTTGCACGCTAATTCTTCGATCGAATGTTTGATCTTGTTGGAAAATGTCGCTGGAACTATTCCCGCAGAATCACTATGATATTTGGCCCCATAATCAAAAAAGGGCGCTGTGTGGCGAATCTCAACTGGAGGTAAAGCATATAATTTCTGACCACGAAAATCTTCTATAATGCCACAGGTTACCTCAATACCAGAAATGTATTCTTCGATCAACACAGAATCACTGTGTCTAGTAGCCTCCTTGAGAGCAATCGGTAATTCGGCATACGATCGGACGATCGAAATCCCGATAGATGAACCGCTAGACGTTGGTTTTACGATTACCGGTAAAAGTAATGTGGAAAAATATTTTTTGACCAAATAATCTAGATTGCTATTGATCTCTTGTGAAGATACTTCCCTACCCCTTGCCGTTTTTATGCCATGATTTTTTAATATATTTTTAGTAAGGATCTTATTCATACCTATAGCCGATGCTAACGAATTAGAACCAGTGAACGGTACACCGTGAATCTCAAAAAATCTCTGAACCTTGCCGTCCTCGCCATACTTTCCATGGAGAGCATTCCAAGCTACGTCTATTCTATGGATAGCCTCATGTGGTATCGTTGCTACGCCATCTATGTGCCATATTCCTTCTCGATCAATAAAAATATCGCGAGGCTGATAGCGTCCACTATAATATTTATGGAGTTTTTCTAAAACTGTCGATCCAGAGCCCAAAGAGATTTCGTACTCATTGCTTGGGCCCCCTCGAAGAACACCGACACGAGTCAACATAGTCATAGACATATTGTACGATATTTCAGGCAAAAAATCCCCTTTCTCTTTTTTGTCTCTGATATTTTAGGGCAAACCTATGTGCTTCAATATTTGAAGCGACGATCTCTCTTTGATACTTGGTGGCAATATCTTGACTTCCGATGATGTACGAAGCCAGATGTCTCTCATCTTTGGTAACCGCAACCACGGGGATATTCATGTGTCTTGATCTCAAAGTATCCTCGGCAGTCTTCAGTTGAGCTTTGTTGCCATCGACAACGATCAGATCTGGATAAGCCCACTCCGAATGATTAAGGCGACGACTCAAAATTTCTCTCAATCCGGCAAGATCATCATTTTTGTCTTTCGAGATTTTGAATTTTCTATAATGCGAGTAGGCTCTCTCACCATTGACCAAAACAGACATTGCTCCCACGACATTTGTGCCGGATAGGTGGGCAATGTCATATGCTTCGATACGAAAACCCGCCAATCCACGACCTCCATTTTTATTCTCTGCCTTAATAAGAGTAATATCGTTTATGTGATCCAGGGCAAACAGTAAGCGCTTTGCTCGATTGGCCTCTTCGAATCGAAGCGATTTTGCCGACATATCCATCCATTTTTTTATTTTAATCCTTAACTTTTCTTTATTACCCTCAAAAAAAAGTATTAACTGGTCAATAGTACGCAAATACTTTTTTCTGGCGCCGTCATCCGTAACTTCTGGGGATCTGCCTATAGATCTGTAAAAAGACTCATGTCTGTGGTCATATGCTTTTTTGTCTCTAAATGGAAATAGTTTGCGTAATATGTTCAAAGCTTCTTTTATCAATACGCTGTTCGGATATGGTCCAAATGCTTTTTTGACGCCATCGTTAGCCATCTCTAATTTTTTAGCCGTGTTTGAACCGTCAACGCCGTAATCTATAGAAATTCTTTTTTCTTTCTGCATCTGTTCAAACTCTCTTGCTCGCATCAGAAAAACCCTTGGCCACTTTTCGTTGGTGATGATGACATACTGATCGGTTTTATCATCCCTTTCATCTACATTGTAAGGTGGTTGGTAACGCTTGATGAGACGACTCTCAAGCAATACAGCCTCAAGTACCGAATCAGTAACTTGCCACGTTAGTGATTTAGATTTGGCAATCATATCCACGATCCTAGGACCCCTAGTCTCTACAATGTTATCCAAAAAGTAACTCTTCACTCGATCCTTAAGCGAGCTTGCACGACCAATGTAAAGGGGTCTTTTTTTGTGATCCCTAAATATGTATACGCCCGGCGCATCGGGTAATCTCAACTTATCAACATATTGACGCCGCATAAAATCAAGAGTATGGTAAACGCGGAATAGTTGCAAGCACAACAGACTGTTCTATAAAAAAGAAAGGAGCCTATTATGACTCTCTGGCCATTGATTTTCATACTGTTTATCCTTGTCGTTTATGTGGTAGGTTATGAGATATTCAACTACTGCAGTAGACAAGCAAAAAACAAAATGTACGATAGATCAAATGAACTCGACACATAGAACAAATTGGAACCACGTTGACATCAACCTCTCTAGGTTTGGTTATTTATTTACAGACCGGACGCGAAAACTGCATCCGGTTTTTTATCTGATAATTAAAAATGACATTTTGAAACAGTGCCAAGCGCAAGTAAATGTAGCCATCATTTCTTTAATGCCCTTTTCAAATATTTGGCTGTATAACTTTTATCGTTCTTGATAATATCCTCTGGCGCGCCTTTTGCCACGATCTTACCGCCACGTTCTCCTCCTTCAGGGCCAATATCAATTATATAATCAGCGTTTTTCACCAAATCTAGATTGTGTTCAATTACGACGACAGTATTCCCTTTGTCTACTAATTTTTGCAAAATGTCGATCAATTTTTTTACGTCCTCGTAATGTAGACCGACCGTAGGTTCATCCAATAAGTAAATGGTTTTTTGCCAATGTGCCCGATACAATTCCGAAGAAATTTTGACGCGTTGAGCTTCGCCACCAGAAAGTGTTGTCGCGGATTGGCCCAACTTCACATAACCTAGCCCAACGTCCATAAGTGTCTGTAGACGATCTTCTACTGCAGGAATATCCTTAAAGAAAACTAGAGCTTCTTCGACAGTTAGTTCAAGAATTTCATGTATGTTTTTCTTTCGGTATTTGATCTCCAAGGTTTCTTTCGTGAATCGTTTACCATTGCAAATATCGCAAGTAACATAGACTGTCGGCAAAAAATGCATTTCTACAGCAATTTCGCCATTACCTTCGCAAGCTTCACATCGCCCGCCTGGCCTATTGAAAGAGAATCTTCCAGCTGTCCAACCCCTAGCGCGAGCTTCTGGCTCTGCGGCAAAAAGATCACGAATATGTGTCCAAGCACCGACATAGGTCATGGGATTTGATCTTGGTGTCCGACCGATCGGCGACTGATCGATCAAAATGACACGACCAAGATACTCGGAACCATGGAAAGAACAACAATTTATGGTTTTATCCGAACGGTGTCTCTTTTCATATCTGGCAGACAAATTCTTGTGCAGAATCTCATACATCAAAGAAGATTTGCCTGAACCGGAAACGCCAGTAATAACATCGAGACAGCCAAGAGGAATATCAATATCCATGTTTTTGATATTAAAAATGTTACCTCCACGGATCATCAATTTACCTTTTGGCGCGCGTCTCGATGTGGGGACAGGAATAGATTCTTCGCCTCGAAGGTATGCCAGGGTCAATGATTTTGAAGAGTTTTTCTTGGCCATCAGCAATTCGTTGAGATATCCGGAAACGACAACCTTGCCACCGTGGACACCGGCACCACGGCCGATATCGACGATATAGTCAGAGGCAAACATAGTATCCTCATCATGTTCAACCACAATGACAGTATTACCCAGATCTCTCAAATGCTTGAGCGTGCCAATCAGTTTGTCATTATCCCTTTGATGCAGGCCAATCGTAGGCTCGTCTAATACGTAGAGAGCGCCGACTAGACCAGAACCCAATTGGGAAGCTAACCTGATTCTTTGTGCTTCACCACCAGAGAGAGTATGTGCCTTTCTATCCAAAGTGAGATATTCAATGCCGACATTTACCATGAATGCTAGGCGGGACTGTATCTCCTTTAGGACGACTTTTGCAATCTCTTTCTCAACCTCTGAAAGTTTTATATTTTTAAAATATTCTACGGCTTTTTCTATGGACATTTCCGTAATATTGACGATGTTTTTACCGTCGACAAATACGTGTAGAGCTTCTTCGCGAAGTCGCACGCCCTTGCATACCTTGCATGGCTCTTCATTGAAGAGACCTTCCGTGCCGAGTCCTTTGCATGCCTGACAAGCACCATAAGGAGAATTGAAAGAAAACAAACGCGGTTCGATTTCTGGATATGAGAAACTGTCATAAGGACACATAAATCTCACGGACATCAAAGTCTCATTGTCACTATTATCACGAGATTGCGAATTCGTTGTTTTACCCTCGGCCCCAGTTGTTCTGTCCTGAATTTTCGATTGTCTAGAAGTCGAAATAGTATGAGCACCAGGATATTCGATTCTGATCAATCCGTCTGCTTCATGTATAGCCCTCTCCAATGCTTCTGACAATCGTTCTTGAGCATCATCAGCACCTTCTGTATTTTTGGACTCCTGTAATTCGGTAATGAAGATTTCATCAATCAAGACATCAATATCGTGTTTTTTATTTTTTTCAATGATAATCTGGCTACGCAAATGATAAATCTTCCCATCGATACGCACGCGATCGTATCCTTTACCCAAAAGATCATAAAGCAGTTGGTAATATTCACCTTTTCTTCCAACAATGACTGGAGCATATATCCGGACCTTGGCGTCAGTGATATTGATACCGTAGATCTTCCTTGCTTTGATACTCCTTTCGGTAATAGTCTTCAGAACTGTTTCCAAGATTTCTTCTTTTGAAATTCTGTGAATGGCTCGCCCACAGACGAGACAGTGTGGCTTCCCTACTCTCGAAAATAATACGCGCAGATAATCATATATCTCTGTAATTGTGGCCACGGTTGATCTGGGATTGTTGGAGCGGGATTTCTGATCGATGGAAATGGCTGGAGACAGGCCGATTATTTCATCGACGTCTGGTTTTTGCATCTTATGCAAAAATTGTCTAGCATAAGCCGAAAGCGACTCCACATATCGACGCTGTCCTTCGGCAAATATAGTGTCGAAAGCCAAAGAAGACTTGCCAGAACCAGAGATTCCTGTGATGGCGATCATGGCGTTTCGTGGCATCTCTACCGTAATATTTTTCAGATTATGTGTTCGGGCTCCTCGGACGATGATCTTCTCGTCGCCTCGAACAGATGGCTTCTTTTGCGCATTCATAGTGGCGGGATTTTATCACGAAAATTGACCCGCCGCAAATCAAAGCCACTTTTGTTTATTGACTATTTGGACAAATCTTTGATCTCGGCCACAATCTGATCTAGAGAAGTAGCGGCTTTTACTAGGAATTTTTTGACGCCAAGGGCCCTAGCCCGATCGACATCAGCTTGTTTGCTGAGATTTGAGAATATCATGATCGGTATGTTCTTTAACTTCTGATCCTTGCTTATTTTTTCCAATATATCAAAGCCACTAACCCCCGGCAAAAGCAGATCCAATACTATAGCATTTGGGGTCATTTCGGATAATACTTGGGATGCATCTTCGGCATTCTTGGCTCGGACGAGTTCAAAACCAGCTCCAGTTATTTTCTTTTCTAGAATCGCACTGATGAGCTTGTCATCCTCTATCCAGAGTATTTTCTTTCTTGCCAAGATACTCATAGGTTTTGAGTCTTCCTGTTGGTCGTCGATACCAAAATGATGATCTATTTTTTTAATAATTTCTTCTGTGTCAGAATGAAAAGTGAGAATGAAATCTTTGACACTATTTTGTGGCACTTGCATCATATTGATCGGTACGCCCTGAGTCGACAAGAGAAAAAGAGGAATGCTTTTTAGTAAAGGTTCTTCTTGTATTTTTGCCAAAATTTCATAACCGTTGGTTCCGGGCAAGACGACGTCGAGCAATATGAGATGTGGCAAATCGTCATAAAGACCTTTCAATCCATCGTTACCATCTTTTATAAGTTTTACGATATAGCCTTTTTTGCTCAGATCATTTGTCAGATGATCACCAAAAGCGCTATCGCCTTCGATAATAACAATTTTATATTTTTTATCTGGCGATAACTCAACAGATGCCATAGGTGTATTTTACCACACTTCTCATCTCATATGTCGACTGAATCGGTCGGGTTGTGTATAACTAGATCGAATGCCCTTTCTTGATTACCGCCCCAAACTTCTTTTCCAAAACAAACAATTCGTCCCTAATAAGAGCCGCCGTTTCAAAATCTAGCGTTTTTACGGCTTCTGCCATTTGCGCTTCTTTCTGTTTTATCAATTTCTTGGGATTAGAATATGCTAGTTTCTCGTCGATTTTAACCAATTCACTGATTGTCTTGTCACGTTCTGTGCGCAACTGATCGGTAATATCGTGTATCTGTTTTTTTATGGTTTGTGGAGTAATTTTGTTTTTCAGATTGTACTCGACTTGGATGGCACGACGACGATTGGTTTCTTTTATAGCACGATCGATCGATCCGGTTAGATTATCGGCATAAAGAATGACTCGACCGGTATCATTTCGTGCCGCGCGACCAATAGTTTGTATCAGAGAAGTTTCCGAACGTAAAAAGCCTTCTTTGTCGGCGTCAAGAATGCCAATCAGAGAAACTTCCGGCAAATCCAGACCTTCTCTTAACAAGTTAACGCCAACGAGGATATCATATTTCCCTTTTCTAAAATCCGAAAGTATAGTGATACGCTCAATGGTCTTGATATCGCTATGGAGGTATGTTGCTTTAATTTTCTTTTCTTTCAAGAAATCAGTGAGGTCCTCGGCCATTTTTTTGGTCAAAGTAGTTGCCAAGACGCGATCTCCTCTTTTGATGACTTTTTCCGCTTCATCAATAAAATCAAATACTTGACCTTTGTAACTATCTATTTCTCTTATGGGCTTTATGGTCACTTCGGGATCGATCAATCCGGTTGGCCTGATCACTTGTTCAACTATTTGTTGGCTAGTCTCGCGCTCGTAATCCCCGGGTGTGGCAGACGTATAGATGATTGGACCAACTCTCTCCAAAAATTCCTGGAACTTAAGCGGTCTATTGTCACGTGCCGAGGGCAAACGAAAGCCGTGTTCTATTAGAGTATTTTTTCTCGAGGCATCACCAGCGTACATTCCATTCAGTTGGGGTATAGTGACATGAGACTCGTCAATAATAGTCAGGAATCCGGGTTGGTCATTTTCGTTACTTTTTGTCCTAGAATTGGCTGAGTGAAGAAAATATGACAAAAGCGTATCCGGTGGTTCTCCCGGCATTTTTCCAGAAAAATGGCGAGAATAATTTTCAATACCATTTGTGTAACCTATTTCGCGAATCATAGAGAGATCATATTTTACTCGCCTTTTCAATCTCTCAAATTCTAGTAACTTGCCTTTTTTCTTGAGGATTTTTAATTGTTCGTCGAGCTCAAGGCTGATAGTCTCGAGCGCTTTCTTTGTCTGATCATTGGTACTGATGAAATGTTTTGCCGGAAAGATAAAAATTGTCTCATGATTACCGCGTACCGAACGAGAAATAGGATCTAACTCGATAATATTACTAACAAAAGTTAGATTACTTGCAACTGTTTTGGAATTGGCTGGCACATGTTTTTTGTCCAAGGACCAAGCCTTGTCGCCATATTCTATGCGATAAACTGTCTTTTCGTTAACTGGCATGATCTCTATATTATTTCCAAGCGCCCTGAATTGTCCCGACTTGAGATCGGCATTGGTGCGTTCGAAATGCACATCAACCAATTTTCTGATCAGTTCGGCACGAGATAGTTCCATGCCACGATATAATTTCAGATTGACTTTCTCATACTCTGATGGACTACCCAGACCGTATATGCAGGAGACCGAAGCAACGATGATCACGTCTTCTCTTGTCAGAAGCGCTTGGGTAGAAGCGTGGCGCAGTCTTTCGATCTCTTCATTGATCATCGCCTCTTTTTCTATATAAGTGTCACTCGATGGAATATATGCTTCGGGTTGATAGTAATCATAATATGAAACAAAGTAGTGAACAGCATTATGTGGAAAAAATTCACGGTATTCTTGAGCCAATTGCGCGGCCAAGGTCTTGTTGTGCGCAATGACTAGAGTAGGTTTGTTGTAATTGGCAATGACGTTGGCCACGGTAAAAGTTTTACCAGACCCAGTCACGCCTAACAATGTTTGGCGATCTTTGCCGGCTTCTAGACCACCGATCAACTGTTTGACGGCCTTAGGCTGATCTCCCGCCATATTGTATGGCGTAGCAAGCTTAAAAATTTGTTTTTTTGCCATGAACGCACTATATCGTCAATTGTTATAGTCGACAAGCACTCCTTGTGTATGAAAATATTTGCTATAATAGACTTTGCAATTTCCAAGCACTACTCATGGAATATCTCTACACTTTACAAAAGGCCGTGCAAGACAAACTTGGGACGGCCAATGATACAGATAATTTGATTTTATTATTCTTGACTATTGCCGTCATAGCGATTTTAACTGTAGGCATATATTGGTATAGGCTACGCAAAAATGAACTCCTAAAATATGAGTTCATTACCATTATGGCCCACAAGTTTCGTACGCCACTTACACAAATTAGATGGCTCGCGGAAATGATAATCTCCGGAGAACAAGATCCTCTCAAAAAAGAAAATCTGAAGCAGATTCTCAAGTCCAATCAGAAGCTAATAGATTTGACAGGTACACTCATAGAATTAACGGAAAAAAATGACTCCAACAGTTCATATGTCTTTGTGCGTCAGCCGTTTTGCTCATTTGTAAGAAATATAGCCGACTCGCTCAAAAACATGTTCCATGAAAAAAATATTTTCTTGTCGATTCAATGTCCCGAGGAAGAAATATTCGCGCGCTTGGATATCGAGCGCATGGGCACAGTTTTGCAAGCAATTCTCGAGAATGCTTGCATCTATAGTCCGCCTGGTATGAATGTCAATATTTTTGTCAGCCGATCATATAGAAAAATAACGATATCGGTCACTGACCAAGGTATAGGTATTGCTCCAGATGAAATACCAAAGATTTTCAGCAAGTTTTATCGGGCACAAAAAGCGCAAACGATGGATACCGAAGGGTTTGGCATCGGACTTTTCTTGGCTCGATCAATCGTAAGACGCCACAAGGGCAAAATAGAGGTTTTCTCTGATGGAATCGGCAAAGGTTCAACATTCACTATTACAATTCCTAGAGTAAAATAAACAACAAAAAGTAGTGTCTGCGACAGAAAGGGCGCTTTTTATCACAGGTCAATACAATGGGTCTCTTATGATCCAGCGAACGATGATTTCTATAACACCTTTGGTTTTTTTGATAAAAAAGTCGAACATGCTAGACACTACTTCTCATATTTTTACCGGGTTGCCTTCGGGAAACAATATAGACATTGGAGTATTTTTTGGAACGACGAGTCTTCTGTCCTTTGCCCGCAGGCTTACCCCATAGAGTCTTTAGGCGACGCAAACCACGACCGGTGCGTTGTTCGCCACCACCATATGGGTGATCAACAGGATTTTGTGCAGAACCACGAACCGTGGGCCGAATACCCATCCAACGTGATCTACCAGCTTTGCCTATATTAACCAGGCGTGACTCCTCGTTGGAAACTGCACCTACCGATGCCCAAGCGTTTTCATGAATCTTTCTGACTTCCGTTGAAGGCATTTTGATATGAGTATAACCGGCATCATTGGCTACCACTTGAGCAAAAGAGCCAGCAGACCTGACCAACTTTGCACCACTGCCAGGTTTGACCTCAATATTGTAGACAAAGGTACCTACGGGGATATTTTTTAGAGGCAAGCGATTGCCGATCTCTATAGGAGCATTTTCGGAGACAACAAAAGAACTGCCTACTTTCATATCCTTTGGTAAAAGAACATATCTTTTGGTACCATCTTTATAATCGACAATGCCGATATAACCAGTGCGAAAGGGATCGTATTCAACAGTTTTCACAGTAGCAATAATATCTTTTTTGTCATACATAAAATCTATACTACGATAGAGCTTCTTGTGGCCTCCCCCCTTGTGACGAACCGTGATGCGACCAAAAGAGTTACGCCCCATATCACGCTTCATACCATAGGTTAGGGCCTTGTTTGGCTCAGAAGCCGTCAGGTATTGCTTGAAAGGCAAGACTGTCATATGTCTTCGTGATTTACTTGTTGGTCGGTATGATTTCATAATCTTGATTGTTATTTTTACAAAAGTCTGGAAACTGTTAACGATTAATTAAATAAAATCAATCTTTTCACCTTTTTTTACTGTTACGATGGCCTTTCTCATGCCCGCTACTTGTCCTCTGCGACCTTTGACAAAAACATTTTTTATAGGGGTGTTGATCACGGCAATCTTTATGGGTCTTACTTTGTATAGAGCCGTTATGGCTTTGGCTATTAGATTTTTGTTGGCATTTTTTGTCACTTCAAAAGTATAAACGCCATTTTGGCTCAAAACACCAGATTTTTCGGTAACTCTAGGACGGATGATAACCGATGCTACGCTTGATTCAGCGCCAGAATGCATAACAGGTGTTGTTGCTCTTTTTGTGATAATTTCCTTGGAACCACTTCGAGCGATGGTCTCTAAACCTTTCGTGGATTTTACGATTTTACTTTGCTTCGAAGATTTGAGCGCCTTGCCAGACAAGGATTTTGCCTCAGTAGCACTTTGCTCTAGTTTTTCGTCTTTTCTCTTTTTGAAACCGAATATTGCCATGATAGTTAACCGATATTAAGACTAAGATTTAACAGATAATGATTTTAGCGACTCTTTGGGGTTGGTAACGATCAGATATGTATGATTCAGAACGGAGACAGGGTTGATATTACGAAATTCCTCTATAGAAATGTTGCCGATATTACGAAAACTCTTGGTTACAGCTTCATCTTTTTTGTCAAAAGAAATAATGGCTGTATTGGTCTTTTTTGTGGCGAGTCTTTCATATCCCTTGATCTTCGAGAAAAATGCCAAAATCTCTTTGGCGCCTTTGGTCTTGGGCGAAGACAGGTTGATCGAGTCTACAAATAGGATTTCACCTTCGTTAAATTTGCGGGATAATATTGCAAATAGCGCTTGATTCCTGGCCTTTTTGTTGATCTTTCTATAAAAATTCTTATCATTCCTAGGGCCATGAGCAACACCGCCACCAACCCAAATGGGCGACCGACTAGAACCGTGACGCGCACGACCTGTACCCTTTTGTCTCCAAGGTTTTTTGCCACCGCCACGAACCTCCCCTCTGGTTTTTGCGTGCGCGATATTGGTACGAGAATTTGAATTCATCAAACGGACGACTTCGTGTACCAAATCCGCATTCCATGGAACGCCGAAAACAGACTCTGGCAAGGTGATCTTACCCGTAACTTTGCCGGTCTGATTGTATATATTAGCTTCCATTTTTTTCTTTTTTATCTTCTCTCAAGAAAAATAGGCTCGAGTGAGCGTAAGGAACATACTAACAGAGTGAGTGGTTGAAGTCAAATACTTGAATAAGGCCACCTATTTCTGCACTTTGATGGTAATTTATTCACATGATAATCGCATTAAGTTAATAGCTTAAGTGAGTAATTTCGCTCTCTTTGAGGAAAAACAGACCAAAAAGTAATGATCGGTAAAAGAGAGCCTTGCTATTTGCATAGCAAGGCTCTGAACTGGTCAACCAGACTATTTCAGGTGGCGTTTTTGAGGTTTTTGTTCCAGAGGATCCCTGACCCTTCTAAGAGAGTCGAAAACGGAATGCTCTCTGTTATTGCTAGCGACACCTGATTTTGTATCTATCCGTTGTACCTTTATAATCACGGCTCCACGTGATGACCAACCGAGTGCGTGTCTATATTTTCTCATTTTTTGTTGGTTAGACTAACCAACAAAATAATAGCATATCATCTGACTCTTAGCATAGCTCGAAGAGCCGCATCATAAATGTCCTTTTCTCCCATTTCATACAATTCGATAAGCTCGTCTGCTTGACCAGATTGACCAAACCTATCCTTTACTCCTACAAATTCGACAGGCGTAGGTATATGTCTAGCCAAAAACTCGGCAACTGCAGAACCCATACCACCGGCAATCTGATGCTCTTCGACAGTTACGATCGCTCTTGTTTGGTGTGCCAAGTGGATAATTGACTCTTCGTCAAGAGGTTTAATAGTAGATAGGTTCAGAACTGTCACCTCTTTACCTCCATTCTCAAGTTTTTTTGCTACTCTTAGTGCATTTGCCAATAGTGGGCCTGTGGCAATAATTCCAACAGAACGTGACTTCGTGCTTATTTTTTTCTGCGATTTAAGATTTGATTTTTCTGTCTCGTAGACAATGTTTGCTTTTCCGATCTCAAATGGCGTCTCCTCCGTGGTTATAACTGGACTCTTTTCTCTCACTAACCTTATATATGTCGGATCTTTTGTTTTGGCCATGGCAATAGTTGCTTTTTTGGCTTCAATGGCATCACAAGGTGAAATCACTACCATTTTTGGCAAGACTCTCATGAGAGCAATATCTTCGAGCGCTTGATGACTACCTCCGTCAGCTCCGACATTAACACCCACATGCGAACCGACTACCTTCACTGGCACATTGTTGTAGCAAATAGTTGTCCTGATTTGTTCCCAATTTCTACCTGGACTGAAGACAGCATATGATGCCATGAATGGTATCTTGCCCATCGTTGCCATCCCACTGGCTATTGTGGCCAAATTTTGTTCAGCAACACCAACTTCTATGAATCTATTTGGAAACTTATCCTTAAAGTCATTCACTCCAACCGACCCTGCCAGATCCGCACAAAGGACCACGACTTTTGGATCGGCTTCACCGGCTCTTACCAACCCTTCGCCAAATCCAGCGCGCATGGACCGCAATTCAACGTCTTGACTAAAAATCTTGGAATTAATTTTAGATTTATTATTTAACATGTTCAAATTTTTGTAATCAAAATATTCAATGACCCAAAGCCTTCATTGCTTTGAGCGCCACCACTATCTCTTTTTTTGTCGTGGGCACTTTCCCATGCCACTCAAATTTGTTTTCAAATTCAGGGATGCCTTTTGAAGGAATTGTATGGGCAATGATAACTGATGGTTTATCAACTGCAATACGCGCCTCATTGATTGCACGGTCAATTTCATGAAAATCATGACCATTGATTTCTTGCACATGCCAATTGAAGGATCGCCATTTATCTGCTAGCGGGTTTAAGGGCATAATATCTTCTGTAGGTCCACTTAGTTGAATATCGTTACGGTCAACAATGGCAATCAGGTTCTGTAATTTTTCTTTGCCAGCAAACATGGCCCCTTCCCACGAATTGCCTTCATCGAGCTCGCCGTCACTCATTAGACAATAAAATAGCCTTCCAGATGACCTACCGTGATCGAGTCGATCCCCCATAATCATACCGATTGTCTGTGATAATCCACAACCAAGAGGGCCAGAAGAAGTCTCCAGGGCTGGTAACCACCCACGATCTGGATGACCCTGTAGACGAGAGCCCAACTTACGAAGTGTCTTTAATTCAGATAGAGGAAAATAACCCGCATGTGCCATAGTGGCGTAGAGTGCAGGACAAATATGCCCGTTTGAAAGTATCAATCGATCACGGTATTTCCAGCTGGGATTTTTTGGATTGTGATGAAGCGCATGGAAATACAAGTAGGTCAATATATCGGTCATACCAAGAGCACCGGCCATATGCCCAGATTTTGCCTCGATGAGCATCGCAACTACGAACCGACGAATATCCGTCGCTTTTTCTCCGAGGAACTTGACTTTTTCTTCGTTCAACAACATCGAGCAAATTATACCATGAGATCAATCTAGATTTAAGTCTTTAAACTTTCGGATCATATCTATTGGATTCTCATTGCCAAATATAGCGGAGCCGACAATCAATCGTTCTGCGCCGGCTCCGATCAATCTGGGCGCTGTCTCTAACGAAACTCCGCCATCGACAGAAATGGGCATATCGGGATATTCTTTTTTTAATCTTGCGATTTTTTCCAAGACCTTGATATCAAATTCCTGTCCTTGAAATCCAATATGGTCGATCCCCATGCATTGAATATATTGGATCTCTTTTATATATAAGCCGATGACATCAATGGGCGTTTCTATGTTGATCGCTAGGCCAACCTCTACGCATCCATCCAAAGATTTGATAGCTTCGCCAATATTTCCGCTAGCTTCGGCATGAATGACGATCTTTGATGCTCCAGCGATGATCCAATCATTGGTCATCTCTTCTGGCCTATTAACCATGAGATCTATCTCAAAATTAATCTTCTGCCAACCAGGAAGACCGACTTCTTCTCTGAGAAGCTTATCAAAAGAATCGTCGTGTTTTCTGTATGGCCATGTAGCATTGGGCACAAATTGGCCATCACAAATATCGATCTGAATTGTTTTGACGAGACCTTCGATAAGTCCTATCTTGTCCTCAAGCTCAGCAAAATTTCTCGGTAATATAGCAGGAATAATTTCTATTTTCTTATTCATGAGTTAGGTGATATTACTCGATAGAATCGATTTGATCTATCCTACGCCTATGCCTCTCTTCACCGCTAAAAGGCGTCTTTAGCCACAACTCTACTGCTTTTTTTGCCTTTTCTTTTTCTACAAATCCGGCACCTATGGAAAGCACGTTGGCATCATTGTGTTCGCGAGATAATTTGATAATTTCAAAATCAGAAGTATCCTCTAGATTGTCTCCGCCATACCAAACAACGGCCCTTACTCCCGGAAAACGATTAGCTACTATTGCCTCGCCCTCACCTGTCTTGCCAAAAATTACTGCTTTTGTCTCCCCTTTCATGTCCTGCGCTACTTTCATAACCGCCGCCGTTACATATACCGGATAATCGTCGCCTTCAACAAGTTCGTAGGCGCCAACATCCATAATTTTAAAATCACGACTTGCAAGAAATTTTTTGACCTCTTCCTTGAGAGCGAGACCAGCATGATCTGAAGCCAAAATTATATTTATACTACCATTCATGATGATTTTTAATCTTTTGATATATACAAGCAGACGATCTTACCTATTTTTTACTTTAATAGAAAAGTTGCCCTGACTGTAACCATAACGTCTTTATCTATAGTAAGAGTGTCATATTGACCATAATCAGAAACATCATTTGAATCTGGCTGAAGCACCTGAACGACTCCTGACGAAGCACTTTTGAGTTTGCCGACCGATTGGTTCATTGACGAGGCAATCTCTTTGGCTCTGGCTTGGGCGTCGAGTACCGCCTTGCCTATTAGACTGACGCGCAGATCAGGCAAACTAGATACGTAATATTGTGGCGATTCTGGGGCAAAAACAACGCCATCTTGCGAAAGTGCTGACATGTTTTCTGATATAGTCTTTATCTTCTCAAGCTCGTTGCTATTTATGGTAACTGTCTGGCGAACGTTGACTTTGCGTTCAGAGTTACCACTCCAATAATCATCATTGTAAATAGGCGATAACGTCATCTGATTGGCCAATATGCCATTCTTGATGAGAAAATTTTTGATTTTAGCCATATCGTTAGACACGATCGAATAGGCATAGGAGACCTGAGTCGGGGCAACAATAGAATTTGTGGTTATTGTCCACTTTGCCAGGTCTGCCTTGACGCGCATTTTGGTTGAACCGGTCACAGAAAGTGTATTGTCAAGCGAACGTATCTTGTAAAAAGCTGACGCTCCGATGACCGTGGCCAGCAAGATCGCTATACTTATAACCACCGCCGGAGCTGTATTTTGGAAATATTTTTGCATGGGTTTATTATAGCATATAAATCTTTAGCGAATCATTTATGTGCCGCCACTCCACTGCGTGCCACCACTCTACTTTCTCATATGAAATAATCAAAAACACATCGACAGCAAGCAGTACGACAATCACAACTACAAACCATTTAATAAATTTGCCCATAGAAATATAATTTATTAATAACAATCAACAAGTTAATAGATAAAGTATAGCTCTTTTACCCATGAAATGGTATGCAACGAATCTTCATTCCGCGCCTATTTGATTAATGAGCGCAATATGTATGTGAGGTTAGTCAGTACAGGAGAACAAAAACATTTCACCAAACCAACAAATGCATGTTAATATTATAATGTAAATCATATGTACCATAAGCAACTAGTGACTCATGTGTCTACAAAAGTTGAAGCGGGATTGTCCAATGAGGAAATCTGGAAAGAACTCATGGCTGACGGTTGGTCGGAAAATGACATCAAGGAAGCATTCTACTACGTATCAAACCCTGATAGACTAAAGAGGTTTTCACCTAAACGACTCCTTCATTCCGAAGCGCCTATAGAGGTGACGATTATCATTTTAATTCTTACGGTGGTCACAATCGGAGGATTTTCGTATGCTTATAGTGACAAAATCCTCAATTACACGATCAATTTACCAGAAAATCTACCTGTGCAAAAAACAGAATTTTCCTACGGAGCACAGGAGGCATTGTCCGATCCTGATTTCTTCGGAAATGTCAAACAGCAATTCGTGAACGACAAAGCTGATTTCATAGAAGCAGATCTTTCAGCTATGAAAATAAGCGTATACAAAGAAGGGGTCCTTACTCTAGAAGTTCCTATCGTTACCAAAGGTAGACCAGGTTCATGGTGGGAAACACCAGCCGGCCTGTACAAAATCAATAAAAAGGAAAAGGAACACTTTTCGGGAATGGGACATGTATGGATGCCTTATAGTATGAATTTCCAAGGTAATTTCTACATTCACGGAAGGACATATTATCCGGACGGAACACTTACTTCAGCATCTTACACTGGAGGCTGTATCCGCTTGGACACCGAGGATGCCAGGAAAGTGTACGAAGCGATCAATATGGGAACGCCGGTATTGGTTTTTGAGCACAGCTTTTCGCCGGACGATTTCAAATATATCGATTCGGTACCTTCCTTATCGGCACCGATATATCTTTCCGCCGATATAAAAAACAATCACGTCTTTGCAAGCAAAAACTCTACAGATGAAGTGCCGGTAGCTTCAATCACCAAATTGGTAACTGCTCTTGTAACCACCGAATATATAAATCTGGACAACACAGCGACCGTTCCGAGCGCCGCGATCGTTTACACCTCCAAAGCGAGGCTTAAGCCTGGCCAGAAATACACCATATATCAGCTCCTATTTCCTCTGCTCATGGAGTCGTCTAATGAAGCGGCGGAAACGATTGCAATATATTACGGCCGTGAGGCGTTCATAAAGCATATGAACGAAAAGGCGGCCGCAATCGGCATGACGCACAGCAGGTTCGCCGACCCTTCCGGCACGTCAAAAGATAACGTATCGTCCGCCGAAGACCTGTTCATGCTCGCTAAATACATCTACAACAACAGAAGTTTCATCTTCGATATCACTTCCGGCAAAGTGAAGAATAGTGCTTACGGGACGAGTGGGTTTTCAGATTTGTCGAACCTGAACGATTTCATCGAAAATGAATACTTTTTCGGAGGTAAAAACGGTAAAACTACGGCTGCTGCCGAATCGAATCTGTCGGTATTTGAGTTACCGGTCGGAAATGCAAAACGGCCGATCGTAACCATCGTTCTCAAATCTCCCAACGAAAAAATAGATTCAGAAATCCTGATGGACTTCACTATCAATCATTTTAGATGATAAAAATTTTGTGAACTACGAGTTTTACGGATTTTATAAAAAAGAATTTATTTTTTGTGTAAATTGGTGGTCTTGCCTATGATATCGTCGGTAAATTGCACGACACATTTTTTGTTGCTTCATTTCTCTGTCTTAATAGATTGAACATGATTTTTATGTGATTAAATTAGACGGCCTGTAGCTATTACATATCGTACGAGAGTTTCGGTATATCTGATTTCATTGCGATACCATGCTGTTCCTGTTCTTAATCTTCTCATAAATCCATGTAATAATAGCTCCAAATATTAATCCTTCCATTGGTGCAGCTAAAAACATAAATGGCAAACATCCAAGTTGATAACATACCCCTATATCTTGCATTACGACAGTTGGAAACATAATAAGGACAGCAAAAGGTTTAAAGAAACTTATTCCAATCATTCCATACAAGAAACCACTAACTACCAAAATTAATGTTATAACAGCAGACCATTTTAACCATATTCTTTTATTCATATTTTATAATTAATATTAATTACAGCAACTTCCTCACCTTCACCACATGCTCTACAAGCGTATACGTATACCCCATCTCATTGTCATACCACGCCAATACTTTCACTAGATTTCCACCAACCACTCTCGTAAAAGCCAAATCAGCGATCGAGGCGTGCCTGTTGCCTACGATATCGTGCGAAACCAGATCTTCTTCTGTAACAGTAAAGATATTCTTCCAGCGATCTTCTTTTGCCGCCTTCTTTAGAAGAGAATTCACTTCTTCGGAAGTAGTTTCTCTCTTTGAAACAAAAGTTATATCAACTATCGATCCAGTGACAACGGGCACGCGGATAGATATTCCATCAAATAGACCTTTCAACTTCGGAGTCACTTGAGTGACTGCAATAGCGGCACCAGTTGACGATGGCACAATGTTTTGCGCTGCGGCACGACCTTCACGCAAGTCTTTTTTACTCGGTCCATCGACCAAAGATTGGCTGGCGGTGTAAGCGTGAACGGTATTCAACAACGCTTTTTCAATACCTAGACTTTCGTCCAAAATAGCGATCAATGGACTAGCGGCGTTAGTGGTACAAGAAGCATTGGAAGAAATGACTGAGTTCTCGAGCATGCTTTCGTTCAGAGACATGAGCACTGTCTCACCTTTTATCGTCGAATCAATAGAGTCTTTGATCGGCGCTGTCACAACTACCCTTTTGGCGCCAGCGACAATATGGACTTGTGCTTTATCACTAGTAGTCAACAATCCCGTAGACTCTATGACCACATCGATATCCAGAGCTTTCCATGGAAGTTTTGAAGGGTCTTTTTCATTCAAAAATCTTATACTATGATCATCGACGACTAATGTTCCAGATTGTTCGTCAAAAGAAACAGGAAAATCACTTACCCCATAAGCCGTATCGTATTTTAATAAATAGGCAAAATTTTTAACGTTACCAATATCATTTATGGCAACGATCTCGATCTCTGTCCTCTCCCTGGCTACTTTCAAAAAAGCTCTGCCTATACGCCCAAAACCATTTATTGCTACTCTTATTTTTTTCATAAAGTTATGGTTATAGTTAATTGGTACTCATTGTACCATGCGACTTCTCGCCCTAGCCAGCTTCTTGATCAGTCCCGGCCCCTCGTATATCAATCCCGTAATTAGCTGAATCAGATCCGCCCCAGCATCAAATTTCTCTTGTGCCGTTTCCTGTGACATAACCCCGCCAACGCCAAAAATCGTAAACCGCTTGCCGTATAATCTCTTTGTCTTCCTTATGAGATCTGTGGACAAATCTCTAGTCGGTCTACCAGACAGCCCGCCTCTATATTGACTGGGCGCCTCATCACGAGAATACAATGAACTATAATCCTTGTTGAGATTACCGATGACAACACCTCTGACACGATGGCGATCGCAAACTTTCAGCAATCGCTCAAATTCTTCCCAAGGAATATTGATAGGCATTTTTACATAGACAGGTTTGCTACACTCGATAAGATCTATAGCCATTAGCAACTTGTCCAAGAGATCAGGATTGGCAAATGACTCGCCACCAAAAGCATTTGGACATGAAATATTGATAGTGTAATAATCGCCGATTTTTTCTTCATTTAACTTTTTGAACGAATAGACATAATCATTGATCCCCTCCTGGATCGAAGTAGACTTACCATCATTTGTCCTCGCAATCGAGATGCCGATGACAAAATCTTTCTTGGGATATACTTTTTTCAACCTGTTAATGACGGCATCGACCCCTTCGTTTCTCAAACCTTTATTGACCACGATACTTTGTGATTTTGGCAAACGAGTCAGTCTAGGCTTGGGGTTGCCTTCGCATGGTCTGGCCGTTATCGAACCAACTTCTTCACCGCCAAATCCAATTTTAGGTAAGATATTTACCAATCGCCCATTATAATCAAAGCCCGCAGACAACAAAAAGGGTGTCCTGTAAGTTATGCCGTCTATAGTTTTTGAAATATCGGGGCCATGATAGTCATATATAAGACCTGTTAAGATTTTCAACGGCAAACAATTACCAAGAAAAACACCCATTGAGGTCATAAAATCATGCACCTTCTCTGGATCAAACAGAAAAAATATTGGTCTTAGTAAATATTTATAAAACATTGCTCAATCAATACAAACCCTATACAACACGAAACCACCATCGCATAGTCTACCCACGCTATAATAAGTTATTGAGATGTTGTCGTCGATGTCGTAGCCGTGGAAGTTGGCACTACGTCTTTTCCTTTTTCCTTGTTGAGATTCATAATGGATTTGTCTTCTTTGACCAGGGCTTGAATTATTATCTGTGCGTCTTTTTTGGCATCCTTAAGGGCTTTGCTGGCTAGTTGCAGTTTTGAGCGAGCACTTTTGAGAGTGGCAGTATTAGCCGTCATCTTGGTATTGTCTCCGTTATCCGGAGTCAAAGTTATAACCTCGTTTATCGCTGTTTGCGCCAATCTACTGGCTTCAGCTACCTTGGTGACCAAATCTTTCAGATTTGCTTCAAGAGAAACCAAATCACTCGAACTCGACATCTGCGATAGACGTACCTGTAATTTTGTCCCGACAATATTCATCATACTAACGATCGTCTCTATCCTATTGGCCGTAGCGATTATGTTGGCCCTAGGAATCACCAGAGCATAGTCGCGAGAAGCTTGTATAAGTTCCTGTTTATCGGTATTGATACTAGTTGTGCCTGTGCTAGAACTCATCGTTGTCTTCAATGAAATGAAATTGGCTATCAGTTGTTGCGTAGAAGATGACAAGGCGGTTTTTTGATCAACTGTAATCTTCTTCAAACCAGATATTTTATTCACTAGTTTGTTCAAGTTATTGATCTTACTGTCAATATCTCTATCCGTATTACTTTGATCGCTCTTGTCTTTGGTCGAACTAGCCTTCGCGCCAGCGTTAGCGTTATCGTCATCAGCCAATACTGGAGTGATGACCACCAAAGAAACGACGGCTATCACTGTAATTGCTACTATCAAAATTTTATTTTTCATAATAATCAGATTTGAATTAATTGTTGAATAATTTTGCTTAATTATAATCCTTGATCGATCTCGGCAAGATCAGAATCTAGGTTGCTAAGTTCGGCGTCAACGGTGGCAGAATCTTTTTCCAATGAGGCGCTGGTTGTATCATTAGACATCGTAAGTCCATAGTTGTCTACAGTAGTCCCTTGTGTCTGTCCATTTTGACCCGCTAGATTTGTCTTGTTATCAGTGCCGGAAGGATTCAGTGTCCAGAGCCAGACAAAGACAAGAATAACAAGAATGACCATGATTATTGTTCGCATATTTGATTTTTTTGACATAAAAGTAAATTTGTTTATAAATTATTAAAGTAATTAAACTTCTCTAAGTATCCTAACACAAAAATACCGCCTGAACATAATATAAGTTACTGCCACCCAAAAGCCAAATACCTGTCAATATTTTCTGATGACGCCCTTCACAACCGCCGCTACCTCCAACATCTGTGCTGGATATATTGGCTGGTAATTTTTGTTGGCTGGTTCGAGAAAAACAAGGCTTTTCTTTTTGCGAAAATACTTCATGGTCCAACCACCATCGACAAAGGCGATGACAATATCACCGTCTTTGGGCTGATTACAGCGTTCGGCGATGACAAAATCACCCTCTTGGATACCAGCATCGATCATGGAGTCACCTTTTACTTCCAATAAATAAGTAGCCTCTTTGTTTTCGATCAAATAATCATCGAGATTTATCGTGTCTGTCAGCGCTTCTTCGGTAGCGGTAGGAAAACCGGCTTCGACAAGACCGAGCATCGGTACTTCGCCAATCATTTTGTTGGGGACAAGGTGGCCACTAGAATCTCTGCTAACAATGCCCTCATCTACAAGTTTATTTATGAGTTTATGAACGGCGTTTTTAGATTTGAAACCAATAAGTCGCATTATCTCCGCATAAGTCGGCATGCGTTTGCGATCTTTGTAAAATATAATAATCTTTCGTTTGTAATCTTCAAACATGTGAAAAATTTGCGGTTAAATATTTTTAAAACAGAAATATCGATACAAAATCCAATGACCTGGCGAGCCAATTTGAACGACGTGGCAAAAGTCTTGCAAGCTCTTCTGAAAGATGTTTGTGTCTAAGTGCCTCGCGTCTATAAGAAATGCCTCTAATGATGCGAAGATCGATCTCGCGATTGAGTCTGTCAATTTCCAAACGAATAACTTTGATTGTTTGATGTTTGCTCATGGTTCTTTTTATAAATGTTTACTGTACATACACAAGTATAGGTGAACGATAGTTCACCTGTCAAACAATACCTGTGGATAACTACCAATTAAACGGCACGAAATATGTATTACTGGTCTGTATATATAAAAACCTCGGGAATATTTCTCAAAACCTGTGCCGGTTGTTGATTTACTGGTAAAGCATCTCCCCTGAGATTCACAATCGCTTCTTTCTTTGACGAACCAAAGACAAATACATATGCTCTATTTATCCTATTCAATGTCCACGGAGTGAGAGTAATACGAGTAAATGATTTTGATTCATAGCCACAAACTCCTTCAGTGTCATTGATAGCTGGTGAATCGGAAAGGATACCGGCAATATGACCATCGGCGCCGATGCCAAACTGGGCGACAATGACATCCGCTTCATCGATCGCCAATTCTACGTTATTACCATAATTTGAAGTCGTCTCTTTTAGCGGAAGACCGGTTAGCACTGGAAGACTTTTTATCCCGTTGAAATCAAAACCAGAATCTTTCAATTGTTGCCAGTTGGAATCAGCATGACCTGTCGGACCATATCTTTCATCTGTGAGCATAACCGTCAAATTTGGAAAACATTCTCGAGAGACACGGCTTCTCGTTACACTCATCGTCTTTACAGCAATAGGAATATTAGAACCACCAGAAATGAACCACAAGACTTTTTTACCCGATCTCAATAGATCGCCAACATAAAATGCGAGCGCATTTGACCCTTCAGTAAAATCTTTTGATTGTATAAAGTTCATGTACTGTTTTTACTATTCTTATTACTTCTTGTGTATTGCGTGTCCACCAAACTGTTTGCGCATCAACGAGACCAATTTGTTGGAAAACTTCTTCTGATTCTTGGGCATAGCTGATTCGAGTCTTACTTTCAGGGAATCCTCGATTACGCGAACATCTACGCCCAATTCTTTGCCAGTTTTGACTGTCCATTCACCTTCGCCTGTCGCATCGATCTTGCCTGAAGTGTCTGCAATATTCTCATATTCAAATATATTACGACATAGATCGATCAACCAAGATCTCACTACCGAGCCTTTTTGATATATACGCGTCACGTCTGCCAGATTCAATCGAAATTTACTGGCTTTCAAGACAGCATACCCTTCGGCAATGGCCTCCATCATGCCATACTCGATACCATTGTGAACCATCTTTACGAAATGCCCAGCGCCAGAATCTCCGCAATAACTATAATTATCGCCAGCTGACAAAGCCTTTACAAATGGTTCAATCACAGGCCACTTGTCTTTGTGGCCACCGACCATCAGAGCAAAACCGTTCTTTTCACCCCAGACGCCACCACTAGTGCCACAGTCGAAATAATAAATGCCTTTCTTTTTCATTTTCTTGGCTCGATTTATACTGTCTTTATAAAATGAGTTGCCACCATCTATGACAATATCGCCTTTCCGTAAATATTTTCCCAGAAAATTTTTGCCAAACAAAAAGTCATCAACTATTGCATGAGGCAACATTATCCAAAAAATCCTCCCCATCGATTTAGAAACAAAATTTGTTTTTGAAATAACTTTGTCAAGATCATTAGTGGCAAATATTCCTGCTTTTTGAATAGCTAGTAAGGGGCCTATAGACCTATTCCATGTATTGACTACAAACCCTTTTTTGTGAAGCCTCCTAGCTATCTGCGTCCCCATTTTACCCAAACCAAAAATCGTAATCGGCTGTCTATTGATAATTTTAGATTTATCTTTTTTCATTCAGAAAGTATATAATAGTCACATGAAAAATAACAATCAACTAAAAGCCATTGTCGCAAGCCTGATCTTTCTACTGATCATAAATATCGCAGGGATGTGGTACGAGCATAGTAGAGTCTCGCATCTTTCCATGAAGCTCGACACCTTGTCTCTCGATCTGTCCAAAAACCTAGAAACACTGACGGCTGAAATCTCATCCACCACACAACAGCTCCAAGGCACTATCGCCGATACCAGAGCAACCTTATCGAGCTCAATCAGCGCTCAACAACAGAAAGTAGAGCAACAACTGGGAACTGTCAAAGAACAAGTCGGTTCACTTGGCGGTACATTGAATACTCTGCAAAAACTGAGCAAAACTGACCCTGAACTTTTGGCGAAGTATTCCAAAGTATTCTTCTTGAGTGAAAATTACATACCAGAAAGATTGGCAGAGATACCCCCAGAATACGAATACAGCGAGAAAAAACAATTGACTATTCAAACTGATGTCTGGCCCCGTTTAAAGACAATGATCGATGATGCTACCAAAGCCAATGTGAAAATGTACGCTTTCTCCGCATATCGCTCGTTCAAAGAACAACAACTACTCAAGGACGTATATACCATCAACTATGGCGCTGGAACCGCCAATTCATTTTCCGCCGATCAGGGATATTCAGAACACCAACTAGGAACAGCTTTGGACATAATTGCGCCTGGGCTTGGCGGAGTCCTAGATGGCTTTGAAAAAACACCGGCCTATACATGGCTACTGGCCAATGCTTATAAATATGGTTTTATCCTTTCATACCCGAAAAACAACAAATACTATGTATTCGAGCCATGGCACTGGCGCTTCGTCGGTGTAAAATTGGCAACAGATCTACATAATCAAGGAAAAAACTTTTACGATCTAGACCAAAGAACAATCGACGAGTATTTGGTAAACATATTTGACTGATAGATTGAGTGTAGCAGACAGGTACAACTAGATTTGACATTCACCATATTATTTGTCATACTCAAGATATAACAATTATCTCCCTGTAATAGGGATCAGTGATCATTCTCTTTGATTGTCATGAAAGTGACTAGAATAGACTGGGGGTCACAAAATACAGATGACAACAATAAACAACGCTACCACTTCCAAAGAAACGATCAGCTTCAAAAATTTGGGTATCAGTTCACAAATACTAGATATGCTTAATAAGCACAATTTTTTCGTGCCTACACCCATACAACACAAGGTCATCCCCACCGGCATCGAAGGTAAAGATATCATCGGCATCGCACAGACGGGCACAGGAAAAACACTGGGATTCGGTATACCGATGATCCAGCGACTACTGCTCACGAAAAACAAAGGTCTCGTCATATTACCAACTCGCGAATTGGCCCTCCAAGTAGATGAAATGATACGCAAGATAGGACAACCACTTGGCATCAAAACTTGTGTCCTTATTGGCGGAGAATCAATGTACAGACAAATACAAGGCCTTCGTCACGATCCAAATATAATTATCGCGACACCAGGGAGACTAATCGATCATCTCAAACGTAGATCCGTAAGGCTCGACCGTGTATCGATATTAGTCTTGGATGAGGCCGACCATATGTTCGACATCGGTTTTGCTCCACAGATCAGAGAAATCATGAAAAGTGTGCCAAAAGAAAGACAGACTCTTCTATTTTCTGCCACAATGCCCGAACCGATCGCCAGATTGGCAATGGAACACATGGCCTTGCCTTTGCGTATTGAGGTTGCTCCATCTGGAACTGTGGCCGAAAAAGTCGAACAAGAAATCATCGTGGTCAATAAATCATCAAAATTTTCTTTACTAGTCAAATTACTTTCAGAATCAACTGGACCTATTCTGATCTTTACAAGGACCAAGCATGGCGCCAAACATATTGCCTATGATTTACGCAATACTGGTATTACAGCCACTGAAATACATTCAAATCGATCTCTAAGTCAAAGACGAGAGGCATTGGATGGATTCAAAAAACACAAATATCGTGTAATGGTGGCAACGGATATTGCCGCCCGTGGTATTGACGTCAAAGATATCGAATTTGTCATCAACTATGATCTTCCTGAACAAACGGAAGACTATGTGCACCGCATCGGACGTACTGGCCGTGCTGGCAAGTCTGGCAAAGCAATATCTTTTGCCACGCCAGATCAAAAGAGGGACATCGTCTCAATCGAAAGATTGATCAAGAGATCTATCCCCATGAAGTCTCATCAAGGTGCTGTTATGTCTGCCTTTTCATACCCCAAACCTCGACCATATGGCAGTCACGAAGGGCTTCGTAAAAATTTTTCTAGAAATCGTCGGCCTCCTTACAACGACAACCGTAACAGATTCGCGCGACCCTCAAATAAGATGCCTAGTGGCAATCAACACAAAAGAGTAAGCCAAGGTAGATTTAGAAACGCAAAATAAAAATTAAAAAAGAAAAATAAATTAAAGATAATCAAGTTACAAACTACCTATGGTTATTTAAAACAGCGGGAGGGGCGGACACCCAGTATGTCGCTCTGATTCGCCAGGTCATAGGCATTCACGTAGAGCTTGTGATTGTCAGGGCACCAATAGGAGTAGACGAGACGAGCGCCCGAGCGGGTAGCTACCCAGACTGCCTTCTCTTCATCTAAATGTTTGCCAGTTTCCTCAAAATATTTCCTCTGAAAGATAATGTAATCTTCTAGAGTGAGGGTTTGAGCAAGCTTAACGTCTTGACCTTTGATATTTAAAGTGGAGGCTAGTTCAGGACGGTCGTCTAGTTCTTGGGTCTTGTGGACTAGGATAAGGCGGGGTTGGTCAACGTTTTGACTGACGACATCTGAGAAATCATCCTTGACTTGATAGAAATAATAACCGTTCTCCATTTTCATCTTTTCTGCAAGATCGGCTAATGGAATATTACCTG
>CAZYES010000007.1:0-36884 GCA_964646515.1 uncultured Candidatus Saccharibacteria bacterium
GTCACTGCTTCAAGAGACATGTGGTTATTGTATCAGATTACGTTGAGGTTTTCTATCTATTTGATTCGAGACTATTTGGCAACGACAACTGCTTGATCGAGTTCTATCGACAGTAGCTTCGAGGCGCCGTCAGAGCCCATAGTCACGCCATAGAGTATGCCCGCTCGAGACATTGTTTCGCGATTGTGGGTAATCAAAATGAGTTGAGAATGTTTGGAAAGACTTTCGATCATATCACCATATTTTTTGGAATTGGCCTCGTCAAGCGCGGCATCGGTCTCGTCCAGAACAATAAATGGTGGTGGATTGACCTGGGAAATAGCAAAAAGCAAAGCGATTGAAGTCAAAGCGCGTTCACCGCCAGAAAGCATCATTAGGCCTTTGACTTTTTTTCGCGGTAAATTGACATCGACTTCTAGGCCCTCCGGACCATCATTCTCCTCGGCTTCTAACTTTTCTAGATCATAGGCCTCATCTTCTCCAGTAAGTGAATCGTTGAGATCGCGAAGATCGCTTTTCTTGCGTCTATTTAATTCTTTTACGACTAATAGCTCCGCTCGACCACCGCCAAACATGAGTGTAAAGTATTTCTGAAACTCGCTGTTTATCTTTATGATTCCACTTTTGAATTCGACATTGACTCTCATATCAAGATCCTCGATCAATTTTAACAGCTCGATTTTGGCTTTTTGTAGATCTTCGAGTTCTCTCCCCAAGAATATATCTCTCTCCTCTGTCTCGTGATATTCCTTCAACAATTCTTGCCCACCAGAAGCGCCAGAGTCCTCCAAACGAATCTTGATTCTTTCGATCTTTTTATGTCTTTCTTCCTGTGAATCGTGACTTGCTTTCTCATCCGCTTTGGAGATATGAAGACTGGTGGAGTGATAATCGATCGCTTCCCTACCAACAATAACGCCCGCTTCACCGAGTTCATGTTTGAAATCTTCTTCTTCGTGTTCGAGTGACTTTAATCGCGCATTCAATCGCTCCAATATATTGCGAACTTCATTCTGCCTGGCGATGATTTTAAAGACATCTTTCTCCGCCTCTCTATTGGTATCTTTGTCTTTTTCTATATTCGTTTTAAGGATCTCGTATTCCTGAACTAATTTAGACTCTTCACTAGACAAATGGCTCAACCTCAACTCGAATTCTGATTTTTCCTTGTTCAATCTGTTTATCTCTCTTTCTGCGTCACTAATTATGCTGGAATCATTGGCTGATTTGCGACTAGTAATAAAACCCTTGAGCATACTTACTATTTCACTCCACAATTTCCTGGCATCAGCAATAACATCCATATGTTCTACACGATCTATAATCTCTTCGACGTCTTTCAGGTAGACTGTCTGGGACTCTGCTTTTTTATTATTCTCTTTTTGTCTCTCGATCACTCTTTGGTTGACGCTGATCTCACCTTCGATCCTCCCCGATTCGCGCATTACCTTATCTTTCTCCGATCTGGTACGAGTTAGCTTGCTTTCAATTTCGATAATTTGGTCGCTTTTTTTATCTTTATTCTTGGAATCAACCAGGATTTTTTTGGCGTGATCAAGCGCATGCTCTAGTTCGGACATTTCTTTTTTCGGCCCAGAGATCTCTTGCAAAACAGACGCTCTCTCTGTTTTCAGATAATATTCCTCACGAGCAAAGTATTCTCTGTAAAGAGTTCCCAGTTCTTGGCGCATTTCTTCGGCTTTTTGTACCTTTTCACATTGTTTCTTCAGAAATTTCAAATGGGGAGCAATCTCTTTGCGTAATGACTCGACTTGCTTCATATTTTCCTCGGTCCTTTCCAGTTTGCGTATGCTTTCTAATTTTTTCCATTGATAGATCTTGAGACCCAGAGCATCTTCGATCATCTCACGACGTTCGCGAATAGAAGCCGACAATATGCGATCGGCTTCGCCTTGCGATATTATCTGGTGGCCTGTCGCGCCAATATGGGCGCTAGACAAAAGCTCGACTATATCCTTCAACCTAACTTGGCTACCATTTAACAGGTATTCGTTGGAATTATCGCGATGCACAACACGTTCGAGCATGACTTCGTCAAAATCAATTGAAGGAAAAAGTTTTCTAGAATTATCAAAAATGAGCTTTATACTAGCCACATTGGCCCTTCCCCCACCAGAAGTAATACCTCCGCCATTCCAGATCATATCTTCGCCCCTTTTACCTCGCAAAGACTTGATCGATTGTTCGCCAAGGACAAAACTGAACGCTTCGGCAACATTGGACTTACCAGAACCGTTGGGTCCAACTATAGCGGTGATTGGTGAAGTAAAATTGAGAATTGCTTTTTTGGCAAATGATTTGAAACCTACTATTTCCAGACTCTTCAGATACATACCAGGTATTTTACCATCCTTTTATATCCAAAGCTTTCTCGGCTGCCTTTTGTTCCGCCTCTTGTTTGGAAAGCCCCGTACCAGAAGCAACCTGCACGTCTTTGAGAAAGACTCCCAAAGTAAATTGTTTGTTGTGGTCTGGACCCGTCTCTTTGAGTGTTTTGTAACTAGGCGTAATGCCGACTTTTTCTTGGGCTTTTTCTTGGAATCGACTCTTGGCATCTATCCATGACTTGTTTTTGACTATCTCATCAATGTCGATGATATTCAAAATGTGATCAGAGATAAAATTTGCCGACGCATTGTAGCCCTGGTCCAAATAGATGGCGCCAATGACCGCTTCAACAGCATTGGCCAAAATAATCGAACGCGCTCTTCCAGTATCTCTGGCTTCACCTCTAGACATGAACATGTAGTCATTAAGCCCTAGATGTTCCGCCACTATAGTCAGACTGGTGGTATTGACGATAGCCGAACGAAAGGCCGTCAATTCTCCTTCCGCCTTTTTGGGATATTTTCTAAACAAGAAACTAGTCACCACCAACTCCATAACCGCATCGCCCAAAAATTCCAGACGTTCATTGTGTTCGATTTTGGCACCGCGATTCTCGTTCAAATAAGAACGATGCGTACAGGCAGTACGAAGAAGCGATATATCGCTAAATTCTACTTTTATTTTCTCAGCCAATGATTCTATGCTGTGGGGCTTCATATCATCGATCATTATTCGTCATTTAATAATTTAACTGCCTTGGTAACGATAGGCAAAATGTCATTATAAAAATTAAGTTCAATAATATCGGAAAGTTTGAACCATCTGGCGTCATCGAGACCGGGTTTCTCAGCCAAAGCCAAATCTTTGAATATTGATTCGGCTAGATAATAGTGGACTTGCTTCCTGATTTTCCCCAATTCGGGATCATTGGCTATATATTCATTGGTGCCGAGATCGGCTTTGATCTTTACATCCAGACCGATTTCTTCTTTTACCTTGGCCACCGTACCCTGGGCCGGCTCAACATTTTCAGAAATTTTGCCCTTGGAAAGGGTCCAGTGTCCGAATATATCATGCACAAAAGCTAGGTATATTCCCCCATCTTTCTTTCCGTAAACAACCGCGCCACCAAGATGTTGGATAGGCATTTTTTCATAAGGTACTTCAACTTTTTTCTTCCTAACAGAGACGGCGTCTTTGCCGGGCTCGCCCAATTCTTTGTAAACAGCTCCCAAAACACCATTTACAAAACGGCCCGAAGTTTCTCCGCCAAACGTTTTCGCCAATTCAATAGATTCATTGATGGCGACTTTGGCCGGCACTTCATCTCTATCAGAAAAAAGTAATTCATAAAGTCCCAGACGAAGAACATTCCTATCAACAGGAGAAATCTTTTCTAATGGCCAATCTGGAGCAGCCTTTTCTATGATCTTATTCAGATCATCTTTTTTGGCCAAGATTCCCTTTAACAGATTCTCGACAAAAGAGACATCGGTCATGCCGGGAGCAAATTCTCTGACATTACGACCGATAATCGAGGTTGCTTCTTTATCGTGTTTGCCTCGAAAATCCCACTCAAATAGAGATTGTAGAACGACTGAACGAGAGAGATGACGATTGGCCATATCAATTTTTAACAAAAGAACAAATATAACTTATACTCTACAAAAAAATTACTTCTTCGCTGTATTCGCCTTCTTCTTGGCCTTTTTGGCTACTTTCGTAGTAAGGTCCAAGACTTTGCGACCGTTGTACGAACCACAATTCATGCAAATCGTGTGACTACGATGCATTGCCTTACAGTTGGAACATCTAGAAAGACGCACGTTGCCGAGAGCATGATGTGAGCGTCTATTGTCGCGATGAGATCGCGTTGCACGCATTCTGTTTACCATAAACGCATTATTACATAAAGCATAATATTGTGCAATATCAAAAAATCTGTTATTGTTTCAGTGACATTTTTGTCATTTAGACTTCCGCCCATAGCTCAGCTGGTAGAGCATCCGCCTCTTAAGCGGCAGGTCGTTGGTTCGAATCCAACTGGGCGGACACGCGAATGTAGACTCCAGATAATTGATAATGCAAAGTATGGAATTATTGGTCACAATAACACATCGATAAAATATCTTGTTACTTAACTTATTTTTAGTGTAGACTTGAAATATTGCCGGGGTGGCGAAATTGGTAGACGCGCATGCCTTAGGAGCATGTCAGGCAACTGGTGGAGGTTCGAGTCCTCTCCCCGGCACTGTGAAATGGACACTATAAAGTGGACACGGATTTCAAAATTCATTGGTTTCTTTTATTAATTGTTAATTCTGACAAAAGAAACCAGCAGACAGTTATTCCTGTGTTCACTCTATGGGGTACAGATTAATTGCGACCCTACAGGAGTCGCCAGCAACTCAAAGTTCGCTACCTGCCTCCCCATTTATTGTCACTACGCAAAATATTACTCCGTCTTTCGACTAAAATAACAAAAACTACTTTGTGTTTTAAATAAACCTCTTTTTCCAGTAGGCATATCCTGATGAAGATTTTAAATATTTTTCGTAGGTATAAGCTTTAGATTTCTCCATAAATGCACAGTACCACTTCAAAATATATGGTAATTTCTTTGTCGTAAATTTATTACCAAGAGAATTATGCTCTTTTATACGTCGTTTTAAATCGGTAGTACAACCAATATAGAAACTTGAATCTTTATTACTTTGTAGTATGTAAACATAATACATAGAATTAATAATGATCCCACTACGTTCCTCATTACTTTCGGAACTTCGCGGGATTCACCACTTCATGCCTATTGGTAAATAAGGACGTATATATTATAACAAAAGTAATGGTGCGTGCACCGCGTAGTGCCGTGCGACTAGCACGGCACGAAGTGGTGACCCTACAGGGAATCGAACCCTGATTTGAGGCTTGAGAAGCCTCCGTCCTAACCGTTAGACGATAGGGCCTTAGTCACGATGGCAATCAAGATAATCAACTCAGAAATTACACAATCCAAAAACTTGAACATTATCACGTGACGTGTCACTAAAATAACACAAATTTTAACCTCTGTTAAGCCACTCTTTCTCTTGTCGTACTAGCAACTCTGAAGCTCGTCCAGGTTCGCGAAGCAACACCTTTACTATTTTTTCCATGCGCACAGATTGCGATCCTTTTACAAGGACCAAATCACCATTTTTGACGATTGCCGGAAGATAGCCAATAGCTTCTTCAGAATTATCAAATGAATGAATAGAGCCCGGGGAAAGGCCTGCTCTTTCTGCCTCATCAGCCATAATACGCGAACGAGGACCAACTGTGACTAGCTGATCGACAACAGCAGAAACTTCTTTTCCAATATTCCTGTGCTCATCCGCCGAATATTTGCCCAACTCCATCATATCTCCCAAAACAGCAATCTTTGAGCCACTACATCTCAATTCCTTCAACGTCGATAACGCTGACGAGGTGGCATCTGGCGAAGAATTGTAAGTATCATCAATGATTGTTGAACCATTGATGCCTCTAATAATATTCATACGGCCCTTTGGGGCCTTGTAAACACTCAGGCGTTCGACAATCGTCTCCAATTTTATGCCCTTAGATCTTCCTACCGCCAATGCTGAAAGTAATGGATACAAATGCGTACGGCCGAGGACATTATCAACTTTTATTTGCATGCTTTGCCCGCCAGTATTGACAACAAAAGAGATCCCTTTTGGTACACCGTCTTCATCAAACAAATTCACGAAATCCACGCCTCGCACTGTCGCCCCCACGTCCAAACCATAAGAGACTACCACAGCATTTTTATCTTTGACTTTTTCTGCTATAGACATGACCTTTTCATCATCCGCAAAAAGTACCAAGGTGCCACCGGCCTTGATCCCTTCCGCCAAAGTCGCTTTCTCTCGAAAGACTTGTTCCGGTGAATCAAAAAACTCCACGTGCACTGGCGTTTTGCTCACTTTCGTTATAACTACAATATCAGGATGTAACCACTTGGCTATCTTTTTTATATCATTTGGATGATCGGCGCCGATTTCCAAAACCAAACAGTCTGGATAGTCTTTTTGAAAAATGACCAATTTGAAACCGTTCCAAATATTAGAAAGCCATCCACCGAGATTTCGCCAAGCATTTGGCACACCGATCACCGTTAGGGGCAAGCCAATGTCACTATTCATGCTCTTTTCACTCTTCCTGACATATCTACTATCTCCCTTAAGCACACAATAGATCGCATCTTTAGCAGACGTCTTGCCCACACTTCCCGTAACAGCTACTACAAAAGGTTTGTATTTCGTCACGATCATTCGCGACTCCATCGTCAGTATTACTGTCAATATTTTTTTGAATAAATTCATCATATAATCATCTGTCTGGAGGAATGTTGTAGTAGTTTATCAAAAATTTGGTCAAATTACTAAACGGATCGGTCAGTGTTTCCGAGGCATATTCTGCCCCTTTCGGGTGAATCTGATAGAGAAAGACTAGAAATCTCGGATTGTATGCCGGGAAATATCCAAAAAAAGAATGTAGGTAACGATCTGGATAATAGCCACCATTTTTATGATCAGCGATCTGTGCCGTACCAGTTTTCGCCGCAATACTATAATTGGCCCAGTAAATATCTGGATGAGTTTTTGCTATTTTTTTATCAACGACTTCAATCAGCATCCGCGTCACATCGTCCACCGTCTGTTTTTGCAAGACTGGTCCCTTTTTATCAAAATTTATGACTTTTTTTGTTCCATCAACATAATTTACTTCTTTTACAATATGTGGCGTTATCAGATAACCACCGTTGCCGAGGGTAGCCAATGCCCGCGCCATTTCTATCGGAGATGTCGCTATACCCTGACCATAAGCCACTGTAGCAACCTCAATATCTCTCCCAGATTTTATATTTCCTATGATCCCCGTCGCTTCATTTGGCTGATCAATACCAGTTTTTTCTCCCAGCCCAAAGCTAGCAAAATATTTGGCAAAATCCGAAGCGCCTACCTTGAGAGCTATTGTAGCTGCTCCAATATTTAGTGACTGTGACAAAATCTCTTGAACAGAAACAGTCCCTCTCGCTTTACCATCATAATTAGAAATCTTCTTGCCATTCAGGGTCATTGTCCCCAAGTCTTCATAAGTTGAATCTGTGGTTATAACTCCAACATCTAGAGCTGTGGCCATGGTCAATGGCTTCATTATGGAGCCCATCTCATAAACATGTTCAACCAGTGGATTGGAAAAGACCGAAACATCTTTTACCGATCGAGTATCATTTGGATCAAACGTTGGCAATAAAGCCATGGCAACTATCTCACCAGTTTCAGGATCCATGATGATCCCGCCGATCTCGTCAGGATGCCACGTGGCCATCGTCTGCCCAAGAATATTCTCCAAGTATTTTTCCGCAGTAGGATCTATCGTCATCACAATATCGCCACTTTTATTTACCGCGCCACCAAAGACAGTATCACGTAAACCAGAAAAAAGTTGCGCGAAAACATTGGTTGCCGATCCGACACCATCGCGGGTCAAAATATCTTCATAAAACCTTTCCAAGCCATACTTGCCCTCAACAGTAGAACTATTGCTATTTTCTCCGATTATGCCTAGCACGTTGGCAGTCAGTTCATTACCGGGATAAGAACGCCAATTCTTTTTGACCACAAAAATACCGGGAATGGTCAGTGCTTGGATAACCTCCGCCGTAGCTTTATCAACCCTCTGAGCTAGCTCTTCGTAAACATCATCAGATTTGCCGGCACGACGCAAAAAATCTTCACGATCAAGTTTCAGATATTGAGAAATAACGCCATAAACCTCCGCGGGATTTTTGATCTCCGTGGGATTCATGTAAATCAAATAACCGCTAGTTATATTAGCGGCGGCGATTTTGGTACCATCCTTTGATGCGAAAAATATAGAGCCCCTATCAAACAACAAAATCGCCGGCTTGACATACTGCAAGTCGGCCTTAGCAGAATACAAATCACCTTTAACGATCTGTATTCTATATAAAGTAATGACGATAACTACAGACGCGACAATTATACACGACAATATGACACGCGCGCGAAACCGTTGTCTAGAGTTCATGTCCACTTATAACTACGCGACCCAACCGAGTATTACGTGAAATATAAGCACTGACTTTACCTTGGACGAAGCCATATTGCTTCAGACTATCTGGAGTAATTTCGCTCAAAAGTGCCAGATATTGCGAATCTAGATCCTCAACCTCAGATTCTAGAGTCATAATCTGACCCCGGACCTTTTGTACAGCAACCGTACGCGATATTACCAAATAGACATTCAATGCGTAAGCAAAAACCATAATCAAACAAATAGTTATCAAGGCTGATGTTATCTTTGCGCGATTATCGTACGCCATAGCATATGTTTGTTTGATGTTTTTGGTCATTTTTTATTTAAATAAACTGAAATAAATAATTTTTAATCTATTATTTCTCTATCACCCTCAACTTCGCGCTCCTAGACCTTGGATTCTCGGCAACTTCTTGATCGTTAGGTATAATGGGTTTCTTTGTAATGATTTTGGCGTTATTTGACAATTGTTTCTTATAAAAATCTTTGACAATACGATCTTCTAAACTATGAAATGATATGACTGCCATTCGCCCACCACGATTCAGTCTTCCAAATCCTTTGAAAAGGCCTTCTCTCAATGAATTCAACTCATCATTGACCGCGATCCTCAATGCTTGAAACGTTTTTGTGGCTGGATGGATTTTGCCTCTCCTATAAAAAGCTGGTACCGAGATCTTGATCAATTCCGCAAGCTCATGAGAAGTCTCAATTCGTTTTTTTTCTCTATAATTGATGACCGCCCTGGCAATGCGTTTGGCAAATCTCTCCTCACCATAACCAAAAATGACATTGGCAATATCTACTTCCTCCCAATCATTGACGATATCTCTAGCTGTAAATGGACAACTAGTCGGCTCTTCCATGGTCATAAACAATGGCTCATCTTTTTGAAAAGTAAAACCTCGACCAGATGAATCAAGCAAATCGGAAGAGATCCCCAGGTCCAATAAAATCATATCTACGCCATTTATACCGTGCTTATCTAGAACCTTATCTAGATTACGGAAATTCTCACATTCGAGAATGACTTTACCTGCCACGATTTGCTCTGAAGAGCCAGCCAGGGTCTGTCGAGCCCTTTCTATTGCCTCTTTGTCTCGATCGAGACCAATGACATTCAATCGTCCACGCAAAGCTTTGGCGATTGCCAACGTGTGACCTGCGCCACCAATAGTTCCGTCGACATACCAAGGTAATGGCTTTTCGTCATTTTCCGGTTGCTGACTCATGCCCCCTTCGAACTGTTTTCTGTCAACAGACGGCAATCTACAACCAACCAAATACTCCACTACTTCATGTAAAAGAACTGAAACATGAACACTTTGCATATGATTATTTCACGCCTACTTGGCCCAACTTCTCTGCCAAGGCGTCGGCCTTGTTTTCCACATCGGCCCGATATTTGTCCCAGATTTCTTCATCCCAAAGCTCGGCTCGATCGCGAACGCCAATGAAGACCACTCTTGACCTCAATTTGGCGCGATTGCGCAGATGCTCTGGAAGAAGCATGCGACCAACTGCATCAACCTCGACTTCAACCGCACCTCCCAAGAGAAATCGGTTGAAGCCGCGGTTGTCCGCCTGCAGTATCGAGGATTCGCCCGCTGACAAATGTCCTGAAATCTTTTCCCATTCATCCATCTTGAAGATGAACAGACAGGAATCAAGTCCTGGAGTTATAACCACCTTCTTCCCCATTTCCTTTCGGAACTTTGAGGGAAGAGAGAGGCGATTTTTGTCATCGATAGTGTGACGGTATTCCCCGATTATCATATGCCCGCGGGATTATCGTAAGGTTAGATATGATGTGAAAAATTTCAAGAAATTTTTCAGATCACTCTCACCCACTTTCTCCCACTTAATGGCTATTGTAACCCACTTTTATACTTTTGCACAATAAAGATAACAGTGGATAAGCTGTGGATAAGAAAAAAGGGCGCAAGCCCTCTTTTTATCTGCAATCAAATTAATTTTTATATCTTATCTCGCATAAGTGGAAACATCTGCACTTCTCTCAAGGGCTTATTGGCCAATATGGCGAATAATCTTTCACCAAAACCATACCCACAGGTCGGTGGCATACCATGCTCTAGCATCTCTACAAACTCATAATCAGGCATCATCGCTTCCGTGTCACCACTTTCCAGAAGTTTCTTTTGTTCCTCGAAACGAGTGCGTTGATCGATAGGATCATTGAGTTCAGAATAGCCACGACCAATCTCAGAACCGCCTATAATAGGTTGAAACATTTGTACAGTTGAGGTACTCCCTTTCACATTTTTGGCCAGAGGAGCAACTAGCGTAGGATGACCGACCAAAAATGCCGGACCAGCAACATTTTTGCGACAATATTTCCACAGTGTATCTACGAGACGTTCACGACTAGTGCCATCATAGGAAACTTTCAACTGATTCAATCTTTTCTTTATTTCTTCGTCTTTGGCAATCCTAATATCGATATTCGTCTGCTTGTTGATCTCTTCGGTATAATCAATCTTCTTCCATTCATCAGCCAAATCAAATGAATGATTTTTGTAGGTAAATTTCGTAGTACCAAAAATCTCATTGGCCAATCGACGATATAATTTTACAACAAAATTCATGCCATCCTCATAGTCCGCATAAGCCCAATAAAATTCAAGATTGGTGAATTCCTGGATATGCTCTGGACTAGTACCCTCATTTCTGTACACCTTGCCAATTTCAAAAGTTTTGGGAAAACCAGAAGCCATGAGCCTCTTTTGCCACAATTCACCGACGGAGATCCTGAGATACATATCTAGATCGTAATCCCTGTGGTGCGTCTTGAAGGGAGTAGCCTCAGCGCCACCTGTAGTAATTTCCAACGTAGGTGTTTCTACTTCGAGAAATCCCTCTTCTTTCATCATTGCGCGAGTAACTTCCCAAAATTTAGATTTTTTGTAGAAAATATCGCGAACCTCGGAATCCATAACAAAATCTAGATATCTCTTACGAAATTTCTCTTCAGGATCGGTAAGACCATGCCATTTCTCTGGTAAAGGTCGCAAAGATTTCGCCGCCATAGTCCAAGAATTGACCAAAAGACTCTGTTCTCCTTTGTTGGTCAAGAAAAAAGTCCCCGTGACACTCACGATATCTCCAATGTCAACCGCCTCGACCAAAAGTTTGAATAACCCCGCTTCTAAAACATCTTTTTTAACCACGGCTTGAAATACTGAAACACCATCATCAAGTACTAAAAATAAAATCGCCCCTTGACCACGGATGGCCATAACCCGGCCAGCCAACGATACCTCTTTTTTTGATTGCTCGATCGAGGAAAAATCTTCCTTAGCCTTTTTCAGTGAAAAATCCCTAGGAACTTTACTGGGATACGCCTCCATACCTGCCTTATGAAGCAGTTCTAATTTTTTCAGACGAGACGCTTTTAATTCTTCTAATGAAGCCATCTATTTTATTATAACAATTGTATAAGTGACTGTCCCCTTTGGAGTATTGACTTTCACCTTATCACCTTTCTTGTGCCCCAAAAGAGCCGAGCCGAGAGGAGATAGGTTGGAGATTTTGCCATGCGACATATCAGCTTCTTCGGAACCAACAATAGTGTAAATGTATGACTTGTTGTCACCTTCCTTCTGTAATCGAAAAGTCGATCCGATGGTTATCAGCTCTTTTCCTCCAGTGCCGACCATAACGGCATTTTTCAAAATACCTTCCAATCTGCGAATGCGGTCTTCGACTTCGGCCTGTTCTTCGCGCGCTTGGTGATATTCGGCATTCTCAGAAAGATCGCCAAGTTTTTTAGAATATTCTAGGTGTTCTGCTATCTCTTTGCGTCGTTCTGTCTTTAAAAATTCTAATTCTTTAGTAAGTTCTGCGAACTTTTCGCTAGTAAGATATTGTACTTCGTTTGACATAGAGATAAAAAGGCACTTAGGCTGCTAAGTTGTCGATGTTGTAATACTAACAAATAATCCCGACAAATTCAATAGTTGTTATCCGTATAGACTATTTGAAATATTCTGGAGTATTGACACTCATCCAATTAAGTTGTTGTTGCATCGTTGCCACCGCGCCAATAAGGTTGTGAACCGAGCCTTTTTCTAGAATTACGACAAAGGCATATTTGGGGTTTTCGTACGGCCAAAAACCAGTTATCCACGAATTGACCTTGTCTTTATATACACCCAATTCAGCTGTGCCAGATTTGCAAGCAATATCCACATAAGGGACATTGAGGGCAATACTAGTGCCGACCTGCGTACTCAAATACATACCCTCGCGCACAATATCAAAGTATTTTTGCGGAATGGAAATAGACGATTCGACATGTGGGCTGTCGCCCTTTATCACCGTAGGTGTAAACATCGTACCGTTATTGGCAATAGCGGAAACCGCGCGTACCATCTGTATTGGTGTTACCTGAAATCCGTACTGGCCAATAGCAGTGTTATATGTATCTCCAAGATACCAGCCCTCATCGAATGTCTCTCTCTTCCATTCTGGCGTAGGGATAGTACCAGTTTTTTTCAACAAAAATGACTTGCTGTTATCCATAGTGGTTGTACCGAGGCCAAACATGCGTAAATATTTATCAATCTTGACAATGCCAAGACCTTTTTGATCTTTATATCCCCCACCAATAGTATAAAAATAAGCATCCGATGACATGGCAATGGCATGACGCAAGTCTAGAGAACCGAGATTTTTCCAATCCCTGAATATGGTTTTCTTTGTTGAATCATAGGGATTTGGTATAGAAACAGAGCCAGTGGTAACAATGACCGTAGAAGCATCGATAACTTGCTCATTCAAAGCCCCAAGAGCGATATAAGGCTTAACAATAGAGCCAGGCGTATATAGTCCATCTATAGCACGATCCAGAAAAGGTAGGCTGGGATTATTGAGCTCTGCTCTAACTTCGACTGTATCTGTCTTATCAGACATCACTTGCGGGTTATATTCTGGATAACTAGTGATAGCAACAAGTTCACCTGTGCGTACATCCATGATCAACCCCGCGCCACCAGAAAAACCCACGCGCTCAGCAATATCTTTTATATTATTAAAGAGCGACGATTGGAGTTTACTATCGATAGAGAGAGTAATGTTCCCTCCTTGTTTGGGTGGTCTTATAGTATTTTCTGAAATAATTTCTCCGCGCGCGTCGACTTCGACCAATCTAGAGCCCGGAGAACCCTTCAATTGAGCATCAAAATATTTCTCAGCGCCAGCTATACCCTCGAAATCTTCTTGATAGTAAAAACCATTAGCATCTTTTGAAGGATATTGAAGATAACCCAAAATATGCGCCAACCCGGGCAAAGTAATATATTTACGCCTGGAGACATCCCCTTCACTCGGCTCATTCCAGGCCAATTCCAGACCATTTCTGTCATATATAATTCCACGACCAGCAAAGACTGGCACTGGTCTTAACATATTATTTTCGCTACGTGACTTGTATTCACTGCCATGAATAACTTGTATCTTCAAAGCATTGATAGCGAAAATCCCGATAACAACAGCAAAAAAACCACCAAGCATATATATAGCCACCTTAGATATTGATTTCGATAAACGTCCTTCAAACTGAGAAGTATCATATCTGCAAAGATTGCTGGAATCAATCAAAATATCTTCAGGATTAATCTCCCCAGTAGTGTCCATATGCGCAAAAATATTATTTTCACTTTTATTCATACGAAGCCTAATAAATTTTTTAAGAAATGCAAACATGTTATTGCTATCTAACTATTCTTCTCACGCCCGATATGAACAACAAAAGAAAAGACGAGATAATGGTGTTAGCATATCCTATTATATTCAGATCAGGTATAAAGCCAAACAAGGAGTCGAAGATTACCCCAGCAACAACGATTTCGATAAAATAAGGAAAATACCAAACACCCAAGATTCCAAGAGGCAAAAAGACAAACCACCAACCTTGTGTGACGCAAAGAAAGATTAAAAGATCCAGTATTATTCTATATATCGTATTTTCTTTCATGAAATATGGGCATTGCCCGCAAAACTAACCCTACAGCATATATCTCATATACCTACGGAGACCCACCTTAATTGGTATATATTCACCGGTGGAGAAAACAGTATTTTCTCGAAAGGCTGAATCGGATCTGAGATTATGGAAGTGACAACGCCGAGAGGTCGGCTATCCAGAGAAGGCGCGATGATAAAATCTCCTTCGCTGATTTTCACATCACGCGGAAGCTCTACCTCATACTGCCCACCTCCTCTACCTATAGCAGTTGCCGGCAGGTGATCGCTGCCTATAAGCACATCAACCTTTTGCCCTGGAGAAGTGAATAACAATACTTTTGATGTCTGCTCAAGGACTTCCGATACTCGACCCAGTAACACTCCAGATACGTAGACTAGGCTGGTAGTAGAAAGACCATGATCTTTTCCAAGATCGATTATAAGTTCATCGTACGCCGATATCGGCGGTCGCCTTAATACTGCCGCCAGTGTAGATTGCGTCGTAGAAGCACGGCCCATCAGAGCCTTCAACTCATCATTTTCCAGTTCAATAGCCCTGATGGTCTGAAGTTTGATATCGACTTCGAGCAATTGGCGTCTTAGATCTTCATTTTGTTTAATCAGCGCCTCCGGAGATTGTAATGATCCACTATTGATCGAGAATTCCATGCGCCAAAATGGCCGAAAGATACTAGTGAAAAGAGCCGGAAAAAAATGTGGTGCTAAAAATTGAGTCAAAATTGCGATACCGATCAAAACAACACAAATTGAGATAACAATCTTGTTACGTTTTGAACCAAATTGATTATGTTTTATTAGATATATCATCTTCACTTTCAATAAGAACCGAACGATAGTTGTCTAGATTTTCCAAGATAATACCAGCACCACGGGAAATAGCTGTTAGCGGATCTTCGGCCACAGTCACAGGCAACCGCAAAGTACTCTCGAGTAACTTATCCAATCCTTTGATAAGGGCCCCGCCACCGATCATATACACACCACGCTTCATAATATCAGCCATGATTTCCGGCGGTGTAGTTTCTAGAACTTCTTTGGTAGATTCCAGGAGAATATCAATCGAATGTCCCATGGCTTCTCGAATATCAGAATCGGTAATAATCACTTCGCGCGGTAAACCCGTAATAAGATCACGACCACGGATAGTCGTTTCCAACGGTTCACCTGGAATAACTGAGCCAACTGATAGCTTGACCGCTTCTGCGGTTGTCTCACCGATCAAAATCTTGAACTCATTGCGAATATAAGAAATAATATCGTCGTTAAATTTATCTCCAGCGATCTTCAGATTCTTGGAACAAACAATCCCTCCGAGTGAAATAACGGCAATATCAGTAGTACCTCCGCCAATATCGATGATCATACTGCCAACGGGGTCATGAACTGGCAAACGTATACCGATCGCGCCGGCCATAGGCTGTTCTACAATAAAAACTTCCCTAGCACCAGCATTTTTCGTGGCATCACGTACTGCTCGCACCTCTACATTGGTTACGCCGGAAGGAACACCGACAACCACGCGCGGACCAAGAAATTTGTTTGCTATATATTCTAGAGCACGCTTCATGAGGTAGGCAAGCATCTCTTCGGTTACTTCAAAATCGGAAATTACGCCATCAACAAGCGGACGAACAGCAACGATATGCGCTGGCGTACGACCAAGCATTTCTTTGGCAGCCTTACCCACAGCAACGACTTGACCAGTCTTTTGATTTACAGCGACGACTGAAGGTTCGTTTATCACAATACCCTTTCCGCGAACATAAACAAGGGTGTTGGCAGTACCGAGATCAATGCCAATTTCGTTGGAAAAACGATTGAGCAAGCGCCCTTTTAAATCTTTGAACATAATTAACACCTTATCACATTCAAAAAATATGAGTAATTGACAATAGAAAAAATCTATTACTACATTGCTTAAAATAAGTTTGCGATAGACCTCATCTCTACTTCACCTGTAGCTCTATCTTTGATCTCAATTGAATCGGTTTTTAGAGTTTTTTCGCTTATCACATATCTCTTGGGAATACCAATAAGATCAGAATCAGAAAACTTCTCGCCCGCACTAGAGTCTCGATCATCGTAAAAAACCTCAACCCCATTCTTCCTGAGTTTTTCGTAAAGATCATCGGCTACCTTTTTTACTGTTCCAGATTTGTCAAACAGAGCAACCAGATGGACAGCAAAAGGCGCGATCGATTCTGGCCAGACCAAACCCTTATCATCAGACCAAACCTCGGCAATAGTACCCATAACCCGGCTAGGACCAATGCCATAACTACCCATTACAACCGGTCTTGACTTGCCCTCTTTATCCTTGAAAAACAAGCCTAGAGCATCAGAAAACTTCGTGCCCAAACTAAAGATATTTCCTACTTCAATCGCTTTTTTCTCTATAAGATCCTCTTTTGCAATATCCAAGTCGTCGGGTATCTTTTCATTGATAATCTCTTTGTTAATGGCAATCTTTTTACCTTCATGAATATATATGGTATCTTCGCCAGCTTCAGACAAGGTCTGAAACTCGTGGGAATATTTGGAAAATGAACCGCCACTAGCAAAAGTCACATAGGTGCGATCGCCGATCCCCAGACGATCAAAAATCTTACCATAAGCCAGCTTGGCTTTTTCATAAAATTCCTCATGTTCTTTTTCTCCTACATTGAATGAATACAAGTCTTTCATCAGAAATTCACGACCGCGGAGGATGCCAGATTTGGCGCGCTCTTCATTGCGAAACTTGGTCTGAAATTGGTAGACGGCGCAAGGCAAATCTCGAAAAGAATAGATATGGTCTTTCATAAGAATAGTAAGTGGCTCTTCATGAGTAAAACCCAAACCAATTTCACTGCCGTTCTTGAGTTTGGTCTTGAACCAGTTATCTACAACCTCGCCATCCCAACGATTGGTTTTTTCCCACTTCTGTTTTTCTTGAAGCGCAGTCAAGAAAACCTCTTGTCCACCAATAGCTTCCATCTCTTGACGGATGATCTTTACAATCTTGTTGAGCGTTATTAGACCTAATGGTAAAAAAGAATAGGCACCGGCCATCTCTTTGTTGATAAAACCGGCCATGATCAATAGTCGCGCGTTCTTTGCTATCTCGTCTTTTGGTATTTCTCTCCTAGTTTTGGTGAAAAGTTGTGATTGTCTCATGAGACAATAATACCGCACCGAGATAAATAATAACAGGGATGGTCTTCCCCAATCCGCAATTACGGCAAGACAAAAAAATAACTTTCAATCAACTTGGCCAAATTATCATTTGATCAATTTCGCAATATCTTTATAAGTCACAACTACCATAAGAATCATCAGCAATATAAACCCCACGGTATTCAGAGTATTTGAGACCTTTGCCGAAATGCGCTTGCGGATAACTCCTTCAATAACAACAAACAAGATACGACCGCCATCGAGTGCGGGAAATGGCAACAAATTGATCACGCCTAGATTGATCGAGATAAGCGCGGTAATCATAAGCAGATATGTAAAACCCATTTCAGCGGCATTACCAACAATCCCGGCAATACCAATAGGACCAGCAACATCGGAAAAATTGGCAGAGCCCTGAAAAATATTCACGATAAATGTGGAAAGACCTATAAAAGTCTCACGAATCATAATGAAAACATAATTGGTGCCCTCATAGATCGCAGCAAAAATAGGTAAATGTAAATCGCCGACACTTTGCATAGAAATACCGATGGCATACTTGTCACTTATAATGCCTGTTATGGGCGTGACCGTGGCGACGTTCAATATCTCATTCCTTTTATATTCAACATATAATGGTCCTTTGCTAGAAGTTATAAGCTCTTGGATAATGCCGACGGAGAGAGGGCCCTGCGTATCGAGTACAACCTGACTGCCCCCAACGCCTACAATAGTATCACCTACCTCAAGGCCAATTTTTTCCGCGGGCGAACCAGGTTCGACGAAAGTAATCATCACTCTTTGGTCCTTGAAATTTGAAGAGTATTTTTCAAAATCATCAGTTGTGGCCGTAATCCCTGAAGCAAAAACGACTATGTATAAAAACCAAGCAAATAAAAAATTGAAAAACACGCCGGCGACCAAAACCGACGCCTGCCTCCAACGATTTTTATTTACAAGGCTCCTTTGAGCATCTGGGTCACCCGAAGCGTCCTCGCTGGGATTCTCGCCATGGATCTTCACATAACCGCCAAAAGGAATAATGTTAAAACCATATTTTGTCTCCCCCTTTCCCCAAGACAATATCCTTGGCCCAAAGCCAATCTTAAATTCATCAACGCGAATGCCATTCCATTTGGCCAACAAAAAATGGCCGAGTTCGTGAACAAAAATCAATACGGCCAAGACTATTAAGAAAATGATTACTGTCATGATTTGTAACGTCTATGGGCCAACGAATTAACCGAGCACTTCTTTCTCTTTTCTTGCATACATCTCTTCCATTTTTTTACCACTTTCATCGACAATCTTCTGCGCCTCATTCTTCAATCGGAAAATTTCATCTTTACCATAGCCACCGGCCTTTTCTTTGGCCTGTAGATCTCTAACAATCAAATCGCGGTGACCACGAATTTGTTTTTTGCCTTCTTCTAACCTTTCTTTGGCGATTTTAGCGATCTGCTTCCTTCTGTCAGCAGTTAACTCTGGAAAAATCACGCGAAGCCCTTCATTATAAACCACAACAGATACGCCAAGATTCGCGACTGTAATAGCTTTTTCTATATCTTTGGCTTGGCTCTTCTCCCATGGCGTGATATGAATAGTGCGCGCGTCTTCGACAATAATACTAGCCAATTCTTTGATGCCCATTGGAACACCGTAAACCTCGACTTTGACGCTATCGAGAATCGCTGGCGAAGCTTGACCTGTCCTGATCTGCATAAACTCTTTCTTGAGCCACTCCTCGGCTCCGCTAAGTTGTTTTTTGAACTGAGTAAAATCGTAAGACATAGTTTTGAAAATTAATTTATATCACAATTATAGCAATACTAACCAAAATAGGCGAATACACACTCCTAAATCTACCTGCTTGAGCCGACAGACACTACACCGTTAAAGCTACATACTCCAATAGCATCTTCACGCTTGGTGCTCTGTCGCCTAGATACTTTCTGGCAATGCCAAGTGACTCGAAAATACCCTCATTACCTTTTACGCCTTTTTCATCATAGACAATCGATTCGATCTCATTCAACAGATCAATGGCATCTTGTTTGACTTTCTTCTCTTTGGAAATATCATCAACAAGTTTTTTGACTATTTCCAATCGCTTTGGAAGTGGCGCTTCTAAAAATCTTTTGGCATTTTCCAAATTGGAGGCCTTTTTACTGCTCGCCCGATCAAAGTCGACAACCAACATCCGCGACTTGACCGTCGGCAACAAAAGGTGCGCCGAAGGAACAATAAAAAAGAAGTGCGCATACAGAGCGGGTTCTTCCAAAAGTTTCAACAGTGCATTTTGCGCCTCTATGGTGATACCATTCATCGTCAAAATAAAAATTTTCTTTGCCGATGAGTGAACTGGCCTCATCTCGTGCAAGGACTTCAACTCTCTAGCATCATCAATAGTAAAGACTTCATAAGCTCGATTATGAAAATCGGGGTTGCCCTGGATAGATATAGAATGTATTTCCTCTAACATTGAAATGACCTCAGTCTGAATAGTCAAATAACTATTATTACTAGCGCTATTGCGCCACAGACTACCAATCAACAAGTAGGCATGATGAGCCAAGGATTTTATAGATTTATTGATATTCATCGTTTGATTTCAATTTGTACTAGTTTTTACTTATATGATTCTTCAAGATCATATAATCATAAACCAAACATTACTATATACTAGGTCACCTTTTTGAAACAATGGCTTTTTTATACATATCCAAATGTTCGAGCGCGATACCAGTACCGTTAGCCACACAGAGCAAGGGCTCATCTGCTAGCTTGGCCTTGACTCCTGTACGACGATAGACGAGCTCTGGCAAATTTCTCAATAGAGAAGAGCCTCCAGTCATAGTAATGCCCTGATCTATAATATCAGCGGCAAGTTCTGGGGGGGTTTCTTGGAGCACATCTTTGATCGCCTTCATCATATCGCGCAATGGCCCATTGATCGCCTTTACAATTTCGTTGGTTTTGATCTCCGTGGAACGAGGTAGACCAGAAATAAAATCACGGCCTTTTACAACCATCGATAACTCTTGATCAAGAGGTATAGCTGAGCCGATATTGATCTTGATAATTTCCGCCATATGATCACCGATCGCCAAATTGAAAGTCTTTTTGACATAATCGGCAATAGCCAGATCGATTTTATTCCCAGCACATTTGACTGATGTTGAAGAGACAATGCCACCCAGAGAAATAACAGCTACATCAGTCGTGCCACCACCTACGTCAACCACCATATGTCCTTTTGCTTCTTGTATAGGAATACCGGCCCCGATCGCGGCAAGGACAGGCTCTTTGACCACATAAGCATTCTTTGCTCCAGCACGAATGGTAGCCTCGATAACAGCACGCCTCTCGGTCGAAGTGATGCTGGCTGGTACAGAAACGAGAACATCCGGCTTGAATAGATTGAAACGACCCAAAGCCTTGTCGATAAAATAACGAAGCATGACTTCGGTCACCTTATAATCAGCAATCACTCCGTCGCGCATCGGCCTATAGGCGATTATAGTATCAGGAGTACGACCAATCATCTCTTTGGCCGCGAAGCCAACAGACATAACCACTTTGTCAACTTCGGATATAGCCACTACTGATGGTTCATTCAAAACTACCCCTTTGTTTGGCAAAAAAACCAAAGTATTGGCGGTGCCGAGATCGATACCCAATTTGGGTGAAAAAATATTCATCGATTGGACTATAACATACTATTCATTAAAATAAAGGATTAAACGACTAATTACCAAAAATTATGATACAATTATTTTACTATGATATATGACCTCGCAATCATCGGTGGTGGACCGGCCGGCGCGGCGGCAGCTGTCTATGCGGCGCGGAAAAAGTTAAAAACCGTAATGATCACAAAAGATTGGTCCGGGCAAAGTACGGTATCTCAAAAGATCGAAAACTGGATTGGTACTGTGGCGATATCTGGTGCTGAATTGTCTAAAAATCTAGAAAATCATGTCCGAGCTTACGCAGGAGAAATTGTCGACATCAGAGACGGAGAATCGTGCAAGGAAATAACACTATCTACCCAGATTTCCCAAAAATCAGCCTCCCCATTCACGGTCTTGACCGACAAAAATTCATATCCGACAAAGACCATACTTATCGCCTCTGGAAGTCACCGAAGGAAATTAAATATTACCGGCGCGGATAAATTTGAACATAGAGGATTGACTTACTGTGCCACTTGCGATGGTCCCATGTTTTCCGGTCAAGATGTTGCCGTCATAGGGGGTGGAAACGCGGCATTCGAAAGCGCCGCTCAATTATTAGCTTACTGCAAAAGCGTCACTCTTCTCATCCGTAGTGGCGAATTTAGAGCCGATCCAGGCACTATAGAAAAAATCCTAACACACCCAAAGATGAAAGCCGTGAGGTTCGCCGTGCCAAAAGAGATAAGAGGTGACCAATTTGTTTCTTCTCTGGTGTACATCGACGCAAAGACAGGCAAAGATACTGAAATCAAAGTGACAGGAATATTCGTAGAGATTGGTTCCCTGCCAAACACTGATTTTGCGAAAAATATAATCAGGCTAGATGAATTTGGTCGCGTCGTTAGCGACCCGAGAAACCAGCGTACTTCAGTCGATGGTATCTGGGCAGCTGGCGATTGCACCGATGGTCTCTATCACCAAAATAACATTGCCGCCGGAGACGCGGTCAAAGCAATAGAAGACATCTACTCTTGCCTGCGTGCAAAATAACGATATTTATTGCAGTAAATTCTTTGCAGAAACAATTGATCTCAAGTTGACGTTATCAAGTCATACTCCCTTCTCGATCTGGCCACCATCAAGCCTTTCGAGCTTGCCGTCCTTCTCAACAAGTATGCTACCCATTCGATTTTTAATATGCTCTTCATTTCGCTTCTTCTCTTCCTCTTCAGCATTATTTTTATCGGCTGGAGCCGGCACTTCAAAATTTATGTTTCTCATTTGATTATATTTACCTTTATAATAATATTAGGATTATAGCATAGTGAAAAACTACTGAAAATATTAGTCGTTTTTATTCACAACTATAACTGTGCAACGATTTGCGACCATAGTATAATAGCGAGTATGGGAAAATCATTCGAAAAGCTTAAGGATCTGGCACTGGAGGCAGTCGGCAAAGGTGAAGGTGCCGAATTCAGAGACAGAGTCAGTGCTGTGAGCAAAAAATACAATTTACCTCCAGGCGAAGCACAAAAGATGGTTTTTATGGAATATCTCCAGAACGCAAAGAATGAAGTAGGACAACGTAAAACTTTCGAAAGAGGTTCGAAAGGTATGAAATCGTTCGAAGCCGCGTTGCGCGAAATAACTGGTGGAGCTGGTATTGATATGCTAAAAAAAGATGCCAAACAAGCAGCCCTGACGAGGCCAAAGCAATTCATCAATATTACTCCACAAGATCAGCAGGCTGTAGAGAAATACTACGAACGTAATTACCAGAGGAAACCAAAACATGCTATATGTAGAGATTCTGCCGAAAGTGCCAAAAATTTTGACAGTCTTCTAGATAGATTTAGTAATGATCCACGAATTGCACAAAATCCGGATGCTCTATCGTCTTTGCTTGATCCAGATATGGGAGCTGACATCGGACAAGCTCTCCTTGAGCGAGATATGTTCGAAAAGCATGAGCGCAGATTTGAGTCTAGGGTCAATTTTGAAAAATCGTGTGAGAGTTTCAAGAAAAGTAGCGTCGAGACATTGAAGACAGTATTTGGGAAACCATTAGGAGATTTCATAAAATCTGGATACAGATTTGCCAGGGATCCGAGTGTTGTAGGTGCAGTCAAAGTCGGATGGGAAGGGACTAAGTATGCAGCCAAGACTCTGACAAAGGGCGGCAAACTTCTCTTTAATACCGTACGTGCAACCTTGAGCGGAGCAAATGCCATGCGACATGCTATAACATAATTTCATGACCAAAGAACAACTTATAAATTATATACAGATATCTTTCGTAGACGATAGCAAAAAGCGTCAATTAATCGATGCACTCAACAAAGGGACGACAATAGCTGATGCACAAGATATCTTTGAAGATCTCCTCATAGAAAAAATCAATGAGTATGGAGACCAATATGAACAAGCCAGCGCTGATTTCAACTCTTTGACTACAGAGCTTGACAAAGATATTGCCTACCAAGAAAAAGCACTGGACGAAACACTTGACGAAAAGTTGGCTACGATCGATAGAAATGATTATGATGCGCGGAATAAAATCTGGGATGACTATTACGCTGAAACCGACAAATTGAATTCAAGCTATGAGAAAAAACTTAAATCTATTATTTCTGGCATCTTGGTTAAGACATAAAACCAGACGATATTTATTGCAGTGCGCCTAAATTGTTAGCTTGGCAAACCCAGATGCCGAAATAGTAAATAAACAAAAATAGCCCTAATCTAAATTATCTAGATTAAGGCTACTTCAGTATAAACACCTAAGGAGTTTGCTGTTTGGCTGTCTTGGGTAACGTAAAGATCATATATACCGCGCTCAATCCAACAAGAACATACACAACCCTTGAAATAGTAGTCATTGCGCCAAAAATAGTGGCAACAAGGTCAAAGTTAAACAAGCCCACCAAACCCCAATTGATTCCACCAACTATGACTAAAATAATAGCTACTAGATTTAATGTCTTCATATTATTTTGATTAATATTAAGTTATTAATAAATTTGATTGTTTAATATATTGTAAGCCTCGACCTTGACTACTGACATTTTATCAACTCTTTCATCTGGTAGCAAATACCCCACAAATAATCATTTTTCCTTTTTCTTGAACAAAAAGACTCACCCTGCTTTTACAAAGTGAGCCTACTGAATTTGTAGTATCAATCGGCACCGAGAAACTATGCCCTGACTGACGGAGTTGCCAGATACCCTTCGGCAATCTTGGCAACCTCTAGAGCCTTTTCGACAGCTAAGCCGGTGTATTTTTCTGGAGTCATGAGATCATCCACAATTGACGCCGAGAAAGTGCGTTTCATCTCATCCCTTGCCTTCCAACCCTCCTTCTCAAGTACTTCGCATACGGCTTGGTACAAAGTCTCGTAGGTGGTTGGGTACTCTTTCCTCATAGCCAATGCTTTGTGGTTGACTAAATCATGAGCATCGCCCATGTAGCCAGACATCTGAAGTGCGATGTAGATCGGCTCTGCCAAGATGTTGTCACTTTGAAGGGCCAGATTACGTTCGCATGCTTCCGAGTCGACAGAGATGCGAGAAATAAACGGCGGGTCACCACGAAGCAACGTATTCAACTGCGAAACCAAGTTCACGACTATCGTGGGAAAGTCCCGGGCGATGGCGCTATTCACCAGGTCACGTTGATGCTCGCTTATGAGCGTATCCATAACTTTGCCGAACTCATTCTTGGTCTTCAACCAGGTGCTCTCGAGGTTCTCGAAATTGATCGGGTTCCTTTTGTGCGCCATGGTTGATGAGCCGACTTGGCCCTTGTCAAACGGCTCACAGAGTTCAGCGATCTCGCTCCGCATGAGGTGTCGTCCATCACGACCGAACTGGCCGAGAGAAGCCGACAGCTTCACACAAGCGAACAGATAGTCAGCAAGTGGTTCTGGTGGCAGGATTTGAGTACTGATTGATGCTGACTTCAAGCCAAGCCTCTTCAGTACCAACGATTCGAATGTTGGAACGCCCGTATAATTGGCAACTCCTAATGCGACGTCTTCCGCAGGACAGGAGCCGATACCCTTTGATTTGCACCGCTCGATAATCCCGACTGCTTTTTGCGCATTGTACGCGCCGACTGCGCCAGAGATCTTTCCCACAAGATGATAGACCGCCGTATTGGCGCTCTCGAGGTTACGGAGAATTCGGCTCAAGATCGTGGCAAACCAGAAACCGACCGTGATCGGTAGTGCATGTTGACCATGCGTACGTCCAATTTGCTTCTGCTCGGCAAATGTCCGTGTTCGCTCGATGAAGTGGCCAACAACCTCGTCTGCCAATGGTTTGACCACCTGGACATGGGCACGAGTGAATTGAAGAGACCGCGCCGTATCGAGGACGTCATAGCTCGTAAGCGGAATATGGATCCAACGCCTCAGACCTTCAGGTGAACGCTCCTTAGCGATCTGCACCCAAGCGCGGATGTCGTGCTTGGTGACTTTGCGCTCAACTTCATCGACTTCACTGGTCCTGATCTGAAGAAGCCTTTGCTCAACTTCAGGAGTAAGCAAGACGATATCGGCCGGCGGGATGATCCCAATGTCCGCAAGCGTCTTCATGGTTGCAATCTCAACTTCGGCGATATACCTGAAAAGATTATCGTAGCCGAAGTATTCCGTGAGCTCCTTCGGTTGATACCGAGGATTGCCAGGTAGCATATAATTAAGGGCATACAAGCCCGATATTCGCATGTCTTTCATAAGTATCCAGTATTTGTTTGTTTCTTACACTTTCTGCTTCAAATACTACTCAAAAAAACAAAAAAGACAACTCAATCTCCTGCTCTTGCGTTTTAAACCCTTACTTGTAGTATTAGCGCCAGAACACCTCATTGTGGGGTGAGAACATATAACAGTTGAACAAATTAACCAAAGGAGAAGCCAAATGGCTCATATTCCTCAATCCGTTCTTGATAAACAACCAATACTACAAGGCCTCAACCTCCGTGGCCGTGGCAAAGTCCGTGATTCATACAGCCTGTCACCTGAGTTGCCAAATAACATGCTGGTGGTGGCATCTGACCGCTGTAGCATCTTCGACTTCGTTCTGCCAACCCTGGTTCCGCTGAAAGGCGAAATCCTTACGGCACTCAACTTCTTCTGGATCAAGGAAGTGTTGAACACAATCTGTGAAAACGACTTTGTCGCCTGTGGTGCCGCAATCGATCGTTGGATACCTAGCGCCTACTTCAATAATATCGAGCTACAGAAACGCGCAACAGTCGTCCGGATCGTCCCGGCGCCGGATGTCGAGGACATTGTACGCCTGATTCTGACCGGAAGTGGATGGACAAGTTACCGAGACGCTCAGAGCATATGTGGCCACAAACTGCCTCCAGGTCTCGCTAACGGTAGTCTGCTCCCATACCCGATCTATACACCGACCACAAAAGCAGAAGTTGGCCATGACGAGCATGTCTCGGCCGACAGTGTGGTTGCAAAATATGGACACATGCGTGAGCGGCTGGCGCTCCAAGCGGCAGGTGCAATCGCGCACTATGCCGCCAAACACGGCATCATTATGGCTGACACCAAATTCGAGTTCAGTCTCGATGGCGACAAGCTCGTCCTCGCCGACGAAAAGGGTACGCCAGACTCCAGTCGGTTTGTCGATGAAGTTGCGTGGAAAAAGGCTCTTGCAAAGGGCCAGTTTCCACCATCCCTCGACAAGCAATACGTCCGGGAATGTGGCAAAAGGCTCGGTATCGACAAGCGCAATCCTGAAGTTCCCGAGGATGTCGCCTACGTCGATTCCCTGGAAATCCCCTCCACCGTCGTGGACATGACGACACGGATCTACCGCTACATCTTCTGGAGATTGACTGGGATGCAAATCGAGGTCTTCCAACAGAAGAAGATGGGCATCGATGTCCGCGCGAAACGCCCGCACATCGAGATCTTGCTCGGCAGTGAAAGCGATTTGCCCCAGATCGAAGGTGGACTTTCCTATCTGCGAAACACGGCCGACTTCGGAGTCCATATCGTAAGCTGCCATCGCAATCCTGATCACCTGCGTCGCTTTGCTGAGAACAGACAAGATGGCGCCGATCTCATTATCGCCGGCGCGGGCATGAGTGCGCAATTGCCTGGTGTACTGAAGAGCTGGCTCTGCCACTACGATAGAGCGGAGATCCCTGTCATTGGCGTCGCCTTTGAAGGCAAATCGGAATCAGCCAATCGGGCAGCGATCAATGCTATCGAGGAACTTCCGGGCCAACCAGTAGAGCTGGACCCACAAGGTCACGCATACTTCGGTCCCAGAGGCTTCTCTAACGCTTGCGTTGCCGCCGTCGAAAACGAGTTCCTTCCCAAGGCATTCGAACCTAAACCGGTAAGATTTAATATCTGCCGGAACTCCTGAACCAATGTTCAAGTAAAGAAACCTCACTCGGAGTAATTCGAGTGAGGAATTTTATTTGTTTCAATAATTCAACTACCAAAATTCAAATACGGTGTTTTTTGATTGGACTTCGCCTTTATTAAAGCGCCGACTGCAAAAGATATTAATTGCTAATATTAAAATCGTGGCTCTTTTATCCTTATATTTTTTAATTATAATTTAAAACTTAAATCAGTCTTAGTTAAATCTATTATCTCTTACCTTCGGAATAAAAACCAACTTTCCCGATAAAAAATCCAAACAAAACCAAACAGACGATTACGGTAGCGATCACGCTTGTATATTGTCCGTTAAAACCGCTGGCGGAGATATGCTTGAGCAATATGCCCAAATAGGCCCAAATGAGCACTAAACCGTAAAAGATATTTTTATCTCGGCGCATCCGCAATATGCCGATCAACGCGCCCACAAGTAAAATAATACTTGTCCAAACATAGTCGGCGATACCAAAGCCGTTCCAGCCGATACTTACCAGAAAAACCGTGATATTGGCGATGGTCGCCACAGTTATCCAGCCAAAATAGACGCTAAAAGGTGCCAGGATGAATAATTTTTCCTGAGAAGAAAATCTTTCCTGACGCAAAATATCGGCAATCTTGATCAGTAGGACAAGCAAAGTAGAGATTAGAATCACCGAAAAGCCGATATAGTCATAGTGCCAAGCCAAGATCCAGAAAAAATTGGCCAGCGATGTGGCGATAAAAAGCGGATTTATTTTACCAAACAAACTTTCTCTGCCCCCGGCGCTTTTGGTAAATTGATAAATGACGTAGCCGGCGAGAAGTAGATAGATCAAGCCCCAGATGGAAAAGGTCAGACCAGCCGGCGCGAAAAGATTTGGATAGCTGTCTGAAACGGCTCCGGTAGTGCGATTATTGATCGGCAAAGTATTGGCCAGGGCATTTACAGAGATCATGGCCAGATAAGCTACTCCGGCTAGAATTTTGAAAGTTGTGTTTTTCATGGTTTTATTATAGTTAACTTTTAATTAGAATTATAGATTACTCATCGGCGCACCACTTATTTAATATGCAACAGGCAATCGCAGGGTTTTTGTTTAAGAATTGTTTTTTGCTCTTTAATTGTATTGACAAACGCTTGCTGATCGCTCGATCCTCTCGCCAATTTTTTATCAAGTGGAGAATAATGTTTATATCCTCGCCTTGCAAACTCTCCTACCAACATCTCATGCCTTTGATAAAGCGCTTTCGTTTTACCGACCCAGCGTAAGGTTTCCGGATGGCGCGAATATCCACCCTTGCCTCCATGCTTGGTTAGAATATTCCACAACCCATGAAGCTCGCGGTGTTCGGCTAGTAAATGTTTTCGGCACAGATGCTTTGGATGAATGTCCCAAACTCGCATAGTTTATCGGTTTATATAGGTTATGGTTATTTGTAAGACTGTCGCAAACGACACCCAAAGCAAATATGGAATTTGGATGTAGGAAACCCAGCGGATATGCGGATAAATGGCAACCATTGCCCAAATAAGCGTGCCCAAGACGAGTAAAATATCTACTGACGCCAAAAGATTATTTTTCAATCCGAATTGCAGAGGCGTAAAAGCGAAGTTAAAAACCAAATTGAGCGCAAATGGCAACGCCACGATCCATGGCAATTTACCGGTAAACACTTTATAAAACACGGTACCGAAAGAAGCTATAATGAGCACATAAAGAAAAGTCCAAACCGGGCCAAAAAGCCAAGATGGTGGCGACCACGACGGTTTAACAAGTTGCGAATACCAGTTGTATGTATCCATAGATTTGTTTATTGATTAAAATTTTAATAAGAGCGCTACCGATACAAATCATTGGCGGAGAGGGGGAGATTCGACTTCGCCTCTCACTCGGCTACCCGCCTCGTTCGGGCTAGTCACCGGCTCGCGGCCTCGCCTGCTGGCTCGGCATTCGCTCCGCCGTTCTCATCATACTCTTCTCACGCAATATGCTTCGCTCGGACTGCCGCAGGGCAGTCCTTCGCGAACCATTGCGGAGAGGGGGAGATTCGAACTCCCGAGGAGCTTGCGCCCCTGCCGCTTTTCGAGAGCGGTGCCTTCAACCACTCGAGCCACCTCTCCATTGAATTGATCAAACCACAAAACTTGCCTACAGATACGAACCGCTATACAGTAACATTTTTTGCCAAAAACTCAAAAAAATAGTAGTATTTGTTTGTCCTTATTTTGCATAATGCGTATTCGTAAAAGTCTGCAAACTAGCGCAAAAACAAGGCCCTATCGTCTAACGGTCAGGACAACGGGTTTTCAATCCGTTAATCGGGGTTCGATTCCCCGTAGGGCTACCAAATTAGATTTATCGGTTAAGAATTGCTGATATAGATTGTATATAGGCGTTAGTTTCGCGTTTCCAAATTTATTTCCAGAAAACTGCACGTTTTCGGATATTACCAATTTTTGGAAACAGAGACGGTCTTCCGGCTTGTTTGCTAGCTTTACCCATGTGCTTGCGGTATTTCTCACGAATTCAAAGCAGTATTCCAGAGCGGCGTCCATTTTGAATTCCTTGTCGTAGGTGTCGTGCATTAGGCTCATGTGCTTTTTGATCTTTTCTTCGATAATGTTTTTCTGATCCTTGAATTCCTGATCGGTGTAAGTCTTGTCCTGGTGTAGGTCAAAGACACGCTGACGTTTTTGTTCTAGTGCAGCTATGGCTTTTTTGATTTGCTCATTTTCCTCGTCGAATTTCTTGAAGTTATTTTTCCAGATATCGAGGACAATTGCCTTGAAAGATTCCTCGAATTTGAAGTTTGGCGTTATTTCTTGGAGGTATTCCACGAACATTTGCTCGAAGTGGGCTTTAGGAATAAATGCTGCGTGTTCACAACTTTGCTTTTGATGATGATAGTAAGGATATTTTTGCCCTTGCCTGCCAGTAGCCTTACTTCCGGTCAGTGGCTTATTGCAGAATTCGCATGTTGTTAATTTTCTCAATGGAAAGTCGCTGTTTTTTGACAGTCTCGGGGTCTTTAGTCTGCGCTTTCCACTTTCTTGACATTGATCGAATAGGCGCTCGCTAATGATTGGCTCGAATTTACCTTTGATCTCTATGTCCCACACTTTGATTCTTCCACAATAAAGAGGATTTCTGATTATCTTTTCAATAAGTTGCGGAATAGCCGGTTTGCCATTTTTCATAGTGAAGCCGCGATCAGTTACATACTTAGCCAGTGAATCGAAAGTGTGAATGCCTTTAGCGTATTCTTCGAAGATTGTTTTGATGAATGGGGCGTAGGTTGGATGCGGAGTGAGGTTCGCGCCTTTTTCAGTCCTGTAATAGCCCATAGGAGCTTGCCAGACCCATATTCCTTGTTTGATGCGTTCTTTCATACCGTTTACGCTTCTTTCTGTGCGGACGTTATTGTCAAATTCGGCAAAAGCAGAGAGTATACCTTCCATCATTTTGCCCACCGGACTGTCGCTAATCGGTTCAGTGACGGATTTCAACTCAGTGTGGTATTTCTTCAATGTTTGCCTGACGGTAATATGATCGGCTTGGCATCTAGCAAATCGGTCGAGTTTGTACACAACGAAATAGTCAACTGCGTTCTTTTTCTCAGAACAGAAGCTTATGGCGTTAATAAATTCTGTGCGTTCGGCTGTCTTGGCGGATTCTCCTTTCTCAACAAATACCTTCAAGACCTGAATATGTTCGCGAGCGCAGAATTCCCGGCAGATTTTCTCCTGCGATTCAAGAGAAGTGCCGTCAACCTGTTCAGTTGATGAAACGCGACAGTAAATTATTCCATTTTTGAAAATATTTTCGTTCATATCGGTATTCTACTACACCTGTTCGCAAGTGGCGCTATCCCCAGTGGGATATTTGGAAACATTATTATCCTCATAATAATTCTTCATCGCTAATTCGGCCATGCGATAGAGTAAATCACGAATTTCAAGCGCTTCCTTGTCTGAGAGTTTAGCCAATTCCGGATCGATCTTTTTCAATGTAGCAATATCAATCATAGAAGTAGGTCGAGATCCGGAACGACATCGTTAATCGACTGCGTTTGTCCCAACAGATATTGCTTGTATTCGACCTTGCCTTGATATTTGCTCGTAAATTCCTTTTGCTTGGCCAGATACGGTACAGGAATCAAAGCTAATACAGCGTCGGCTTTAGTTTCATCTAGTATTTCAATGGGCTTATGTAATCCGCGACTTGAGAAGTAACGCTTGAGACCATCAAGACGGTCGTCCTCGAAGTGTTTGACCAAATATTTCGATACATAGGCGCCGGCGTTACTTACTTGGTCAATGGCTCGGATATGAACAAAGCCCTGGCCCCAGATGTCAGCCAAAAGATCCTTCAGAATAAATTGAAGGTTGAAAAAGATGCTGTGATAGTGGACGACGCCGTCACGGCTGAAGTCCTGAAATTCAATGACTGTGATGTATTTCAGGAATGACTTCTTTGTATGGCCTAGCTCATAATTTAGACGTTTGACGAAGTGAGAGAAGATCCGGTTAGCCGCTTTGATATCCTTGATGTTTTCCTTGAATGTAAAGGTAGCGAAGACTGGTGGACATGGAGAACCATCAGGCTTGGTCCACTTCCAGGCATTGGCGTTGACCAATCTGCGTAGCCTGGAATTGGAGCGTTGCATGGAACGCTTCCTGGATTCGATCTTCTTCAATCGGGTCGTTTCATCGACAACGACGATCTTTTTTCTCGTTTTACCCTTGGTTAGAGAGAAACCGTAGGCGAGGGATCTTTCCTTGTATTCATACGATTCAATAGTTGAACCGGATATAATGAGTTTGGAGTGGGTAAGCTTGGTAACCGTTCGAGTACAATTACGTTAATAATTGTTCTCTTTAAGTGTGCCTATAATCAAGTCGACCCGTCGCCGGCCCGCGGCGCTAAAGCATCCGCGTGGACGGCTTCCGGCATGATTGCGAGCTTAGAGAGAACTTAGAGCGTATGTTGAAATACGCGTAGCGAGGACGATTGCCTCAATGTGTTAAATTTCTCTCTACACAAACGAGAGTGGCGACCAGCGCCGATCCATATGACATATGGACTGCCCGATGGGCTTTAATGGTGTAATTTTATACCCGTGGCCTATAAGGTCAAGGTAATTTATTAAAAAGTGTGGATAACCGCTTTTAACATATATGGAATATAAACCATTTCGTTTCAGTCAGGAGCTGATAGAAAGGACGGTCCGGTATTATAAAGAAAGACACAATGTTGAAATATCGGAAGATACGGCAAATGAATATCTGCACAGTTTTGCTGATTTATACTTATCATTTGCAGAGCTTGCGGGTGCAAAAAAGAAGGATGATAAGGATAAATAGGAATCAGTGGCGCGCCAAGCCGTACACGGTCGCGGACAATGTTTTGTGGCTACGACGGAGTATTGGAAGCGCGAGCATGTCCGCTTCCACGGGGCATTGTGGCGCGCCTTACGCGCCTGTCCGTATGGCTCCGCGCTCCTATAGTCGCTAATCGCGACCAAAAGGAGCGCTCCCGCCATACCGACAGTCGCTAGGCGCGAATAACATCCGTGGTAAGAAGCGGACATCCACGCGCTTCCTCTGCCGCGACCGTGAACCGCTTGTCGCGAATAACGCGCATGAGGTTATTTACATATCAAACCGACAACATCACTCTCACTCATGTTAGCAAGGGTGTGCTCCCAGATTCGTAAGACGGTCCATCCATTATCACGTAATGACCGAGTGACGTGCCTGTCTCTGTTTCGGTTTCTCTCAATTTTTAATCTCCAATCATCATTCTTAAGTTTATGTTTCCATCTAGGGTATTGCCAACCGTGCCAAAAATCGCTGTCTAGAAAGACGCATATTCGTCTATCTCTTATCAGGAGATCCGGATGACCGACGATGTTTTTGGGGTGCGCGGTGAAATTTACCTTTGCTTTTCTCAACACTTTGAAAAAATTAACTTCAAATGAAGTTTTCCTGGAACGGATTTTCGACATTAGAGCGGACCTCTTACTCTTTGAAAGCTTATCTCTTGTCCCGTTAGAGCTCAAATTTCTGCCAAGAAAGTTTCGTATCCTAGTCATTTTTTAGTCCTTCGTTGAATACCGCCACGGCATCGGTCTTTTCCCCGGATTCGCTGGAATATTTTTCCAACAGACCAAGCCAAGTGTTTAGCGGGGATCCCGCGATATCGACTTTCCAATAGTCGGTGAGTTTTTCTCGTGGCGTGTTTTCTAGGGTATTTTTCACCTGTTTGGCTCTCAGGAATAAATTGTAACAGAGTCTCTGGACTGTTACCTTTTTCTTGCCGAGTTTTATCTTGACTTGGCCGCCCGCCGTAAAGTTATCTCTTAAGCTCGATGACACCGCGTTATAGTTCGTTATCAAGTACGCGGCCGCTCTTTCAAATTTAACGCTACTATTGCCGAATATTTCGGGGAATAAAACCATGACTTCGTTAGTGAATTTTTCTTTTTCCGATTCGTCCAATGACTTGAAGGACTTTATCACCGGACTAACCGATACGTCTTCAGCCGTCGGGTCAATCCACCACAATTCCTCGCCCTCTTTCAATTGATCTCTGTAGTATTTCTTCAATCGCTTGATCGGACTTTTCTCTTGTCTGAAAGTTTCGTAAGAAACTCCAAGTTTATCGAAAATAGATTTTCCACCGGGCAAGTTCATGTCGATTTTGTATCTAGGAGAATGAGTAACGCCAACCTCGTACATGCACTCCTCGTATTTACGATACTTCGCCTCGAAATGATCTCCGAATTTACCAAAAAATAAATATATGGTTTTGACGTCTTCCACTCTGGTCGTTTCGAGTACGCTGTTACCGGTAGATACCCATTTATCGCCAATAGTCATCTTGACTTCAACGCCGTAAAGCTTTCGGGCGATTATGTCCGGAAAAGCGTGAGCTCCGGTTTGTTCAACGTGTCCTTCAAATTTGGTCCCGATAGCCGACTCGACCATTTTAGAAAAGACTAAATCCTCAAAAGATTCGCCGTTCATGCCGGTAGGAAGTCCCTTACCCTTTAGTTCGGTTTCGATTTCCCGCTTCGTCTCTTCAAGCAAGGACAGGAATTCTTTCTCCGATATCTCGTGTTTGTTTACGTATATCATTTTCGTTTAAGTGTTTATCCAAAAACTTTTCGACGGCGGTCGCCAGATGCCATCCCAATACGGGGGGTACCGCGTTTCCGATTTGTTTATAAGCACTTGAAGTGGAAGGGTAGAAGATGAAATCATCGGGAAACGTCTGTATTCTAGCCGCTTCACGAGCAGATAACCTTCGCTTTCCGTTCCAGTGCCATTCGATATTACCATGATGTTCGGCTCTCATGGTAGGGGCGATTTTCCCGCGTTCAGTCACGGTATTTCCTTGAGTTCCCTTGAACATCTTAGCCTTTGACCAGAAATGATTCTCGATTGATCCCTCCTTTTTACCGGACAGGTCGCCAATTGCTTCCACCATCGTGACCCATCTGTTTTTCGTGTGAGTCGGATTTGGATATTCAAACGCCGGCAATCCTCTTCTCTTGTCTGTACCGACGATAATGACGCGCTCTCGGTTTTGTGGGATTCCGAAATCGGCGGCGTGATGTAATTTATGAACAACCTCGTATCCTAAATCGCTAAAATCTTTTTTTATGATCTCTATAGCTTCACCGTTATTCATACTCAATAGTCCTTTAACATTCTCGGCCAGAAAGATGGCCGGTCTTAGTCTTCTGACCGTTTCAACCATACTTCTGTAAAGCACGCCACGCTTACCTTCGAATCCTTCTCGTTTACCGGCAAGACTAAAATCTTGACATGGGAATCCTCCCAGCACGACGTCAGCTTGTTCCGGCATTCTTGGACTAAGCATGTCTGGGTATTCATCTTTCAATAATTTAACTATATCTCCGCATACGATGGGATCCTTTAGGTTTTTTGAATAAGTCAAACAAGCATTTTCGTCAAAATCGTTGGCCCAGACTATTTCAAAGTTTTTCGGGCGATATGTTCTTCCCAATACCTTGAATCCACCCTTAAAGCCAAGATCAAGGCCTCCGCATCCGGAGAATAGGGAGACTACGATAAATTTTTTCGACGGTAAAGTTGTTTTCATTGCAGGAATTATACCAAAAAAACAAAAAACAATCTGCTAAAACAGACTGTTTTTCGTAAGATATTGATGCCGCTTGTCTCAATTTATGGACGAGACACTAGCTACGTCTCTTATGTTTTGCTGGATCAGTCAACCTATACGTTATTCCGTCCCTCTTTTGGGGCGGGAACGTCTTGCCCTTAACTGCCGTAATCTGTTTTCCCGTGTCACCGCCGCGAGGGCCGATGATATCATATAAGCCGGAACGAGGAATCGTTTGCCCTGGTTTAGAGGTTTTGGTCATATAAATTACTTAGTGAGAATAAAATTATCTTCAACGACCTTTTCTCCGCTAGCGGTCAACATCCATGCTTTCTTTGAGTCCTTCTTTTCTTCAGCTTCCATCATAAATCCTCCTTTGATATTCATATTCACCTTATCATTTGAATTCGCCGGCACCGGGTGCTTGGCCAGATTGAAATATTTTTTAAGATCGTCGGTATTGAACGACTGCATCCCTTCATATTTTTCCATGAAGTAGGCGATGGCGAGCGTCCGCTTGACGTCATTATCAATCGCCTTAGTTATAAGAAATTCCTTTATGGACATCTTCTTCGCCTGGACCGGGTTGCTAGTATGGTTTGTTGGGGAGATAATCGCTTTTAATTTTGCAACTTCTGTCTCAAGAATGCTGACCCTGTCCTCAATTTTTTGGTTTGATTCGTTCATAGGATTTTAGTTTTTAATTTTAAGACTCGCGACGAGCTGTGGTATTTTATAATTAGGTAAGTAGTATGTTCCTTTTTCTGACTTGATCTCCCTGGAATCAGAAAGTGTTTTTAGCGATCCCTTTACCGAACCAGCTGGCATTATGTCCATTTTGATTATCTCAGATGGCGATATTTTCTCCTCGACCTTGAAGTGTATAGCCTTTGCCTTGACTGCCGCCAGTAGGATCAGAATTTTATTAAGATTGGTAAGCTCTTGGAAGGACTGAGAAAATATGATCTCCCTCGAATCACCATCTATGGTAAGATACGGCGAGAGAAGGTTATATAACTCCTGTTCATTTACTGC
>CAZYES010000008.1:0-35874 GCA_964646515.1 uncultured Candidatus Saccharibacteria bacterium
TCACATGCTTGTATATCATGCCACTTGTAATATAATCATCGGACGATAGATCGCGTCCCAAAAAGCGCTCATAATTGCCCATATCCTGGTCCGTTTCCAGTCCACTATTCAAAACGAAAACCTCACCGTGTTCGGTGGGGTTCATTGTGCCTGCATCAACATTGAGGTATGGATCGACCTTGACTAGATTGATGCGGAAACCTCTTGCGCAGAGTAATGTGCCAATAGATGATGTTGCCACCCCCTTTCCAACTCCTGACATTACGCCACCGATGACAAAGATGTACTTGTGTCGAAACTTTTGCCCGACTTTTCGCTTCTTTGATAAAATAGTATCTTTCCTTGAATGATTCGTAACCGTTTTCTTATTCATGCATTGTATTCTACAAAAACAAAAGGTCATCTGTCTACAAACTGAACATATCTGTTCATGGTCCCCATTCTTTCAAGATACTACGACTAACTTTTAAATTAGTAGCTGTACTATCTATCTGACTAGACAAAGTGTTATTTTATGTGTATAGTAAAAAAAGACAAACACGCTAAAATATATATGAACCTTGAACAATTGAGAGAGAAATTGAACAAAGCTGTCCCCTTTGTCAGCCTAGAAAGTGACTCTTGCAAAAACGATGCCTTGAAATTTCTAGATAAAGTAAACCGTCTAGAGATGCAATTCGTGATGCGTGAACACAGACCAACATGTGTCGTAAAGGCGGTGGCTGTCGATATAACACATAGGCTCACGAAAAACATTGTCCTGCACCTCCGAGAAAACCGACGAGTACATCAAGATGGCACGATTGTCGTGTGTCAGGACACCGACGGCATAGGCCTGAAAATACTTCTGGGCGAAAGACCAGAAGATGCCGCCAAACGTTGCCTCATGGAGAAACTACGTTTTTCTCCTGTGCCACAAGTATCCTTCATCGACAAGAAAGAAGACCAGACTCGCACCAGGGCACCATTCCCCTGCAAAATCATGATCGTACAACTCTATAGGTTTGGGTGTGTAATCCCAAAAGACTTGTACAACCCCAACGGATATTCACAAGAACGAAATGGTAAAAACAGAGTCAGTAACTTCATCTGGGCCCCCAAAATAGAGGTACAAAAAAAGGCGATGGCATTGGACAATAATTAAACAACTGCCCTTTCAATAAACATCTTCACTCTAACGCCGATCTTAAAATCGGCGTTTTTATTTGAACATATCTATACCTTCAAATATCTCCTAGCCGCGATGTAACTCGAAAGTCCGCCGAGTAATACACCCGCACCCATTATTATCACAAAGATCTGCCCAAAATTCTGCGCAAAATATCTAGAAAGAATATTGACAATCAATTCAAAGTTCGAGGCAACGTCAACACCAGCAAAACGCAAGATAATCATGTCGCTCCAATAAGCAAAAGCTGCCATCATTATGAGTGTAATAATCCCCGAGAAAATACCATACATAATACCCGAAACCACCAGAGGTCCACGCACATAGATATTACTGGCACCTACCAATTTCATCACGGATATTTCATCTCTGGCCGTAAACACAACGAGACGACTGGTATTGAAAACTACGACCACCGCCACAAAAACCAAAACAACCGCCAAAATCAATCCCGCCTGTTCCATTGTGGGAATAATCCTACTCAAACGGTCTATGACTAGTTTATTCTGTTCATAATTGACCTTCTCAATAAGTGGCATGCCATCAACCGACTGCGGATCTTTATCTTTTAGAAAACTGGCGATACTACCATACTGGCCTGGATCTTTGGCTTTGATATTCAAATTTGCCGGGAATGGGTTGTCGCCGATCTCTTCCAACCCCTGCATGATGAGCGCATTGTCTTGCCATTTTTCTTTGAATTGTTCCAGGACTTTTTCACGAGATACATAAGTCGTACTGGCGACTTCTGGTAAAGCGCTTATCTCTTTCCTCAGAGTCAAGATATCTGATTCTGGCGCATCTAGAGCAAAATAAACATTGATATCCACCTTGTTTTTGACATCAGTGATAAGTGCCCTGCCAAAAGCACCAGCAAAAATAATACCACCAAAAGCTATCAACGAAAGCGTAATAACGACGATAGATGCAAAAGACAAAAAACCATTGCGCCAAAAGTTTACAAATCCGGCAAGAGTTATTCTTTTAAATGTGGTAAATATCATAGTTTATCTGTCATTAATTTTCAGGATTTTGATAACAATATTGTATCATAAGAATCCAACACTTCCTTTTCTGCAAAAATAATTAAATCACAAAATATACTTGCCCTCTCTATCATCTCTCACAATTTTCCCCTTCTCCATCGTGATTACTCTGCCACCAACAGTGTCTACTACCCCTTTATTGTGCGTAGTCATGAGTATGGTTGTGCCAAGCTCATTGATCTTGCGTAATATGCGAATGATCTCATAGGTGTTGACTGGATCGAGATTGCCCGTGGGTTCATCGGCAATAACAATATCTGGCTGGGTCACGATCGCTCTGGCGATTGCCACGCGTTGCCTTTCGCCACCAGATAATTCTCTGGGAAAATTCCATATTTTCTGGCCGAGATCAACCAACTCGAGAACGTGTGGAACATCAGAAGCAATCTCATCGTCTGTGCGTCCGGCCGCTTCCATGGCAAAAGCAATATTCTCATATATTGTTTTGTTCATGATAAGTCTATAATCCTGGAAAACCGTGCCTATGCGACGACGCAATTTGCTCATTTGTTTTTTGTTAAGTTTATGCACATCAGTAGACTCAAAAAAAACTGAACCCTCCGTTGGTCGATCTTCAGCAATGAGCATTTTCATGAGCGTGGTCTTGCCTGCTCCAGAATGACCAACAATGGTCACAAACTCCCTTGGTTCTACACCAAAACTGACACTTTCTAGAGCAACAGTCTTGTCCGAATATATCTTGAAAACTTTATCGTAATAGATCATGAAATAATAATAGCATAATATGTACCATCCTGGGATAATGTAACTAAATTTTATTTTCCGCCTCAATAAAACCGTCAATGTAACCCTCAAAAACCTTATCAACTTGATTGGTCTCGTAATCAGTCCTGTGATCTTTGACCATTTTGTATGGATGCAAGACATAGGAACGGATTTGATTGCCCCATTCAATAGAGGTGGTGGAAGAAATCTGCATACCACGCTCCTTGGCGAGACGCTCCTCTTCGGCGCGTCTCCAAAGCTTACCGCGCAAAATCTCCATAGCTTTTTCACGATTTTGTGCCTGTGAACGCTCGGAAGTAACGTGTATGGAAATACCCGACGGCTTGTGCACCAATCTTACCGCCGTCTCCCTCTTGTTAACATTCTGACCGCCAGGACCGCCTGATTTGGCTATACTGACTTCTAGATCACTGTCAGAAATCACTATGTCACTCACAGAGGACTTCTCCAATTTGGGAATTACTTCAACCATAGAAAAAGAGGTGTGTCTCTTGTCATTAGCATTAAATGGTGAAATACGTACGAGACGATGCACGCCTGATTCGTTTTTGAGAGTGCCATACGCCCCCAGGCTCAAGGTCTCGCCACTTGGAGAGACACTGGATATTCCCCCGCTCTTACCACTAATTTCGATTGTGACATTTCTATATCCGCCGTGATCATTATCGTTGCTATGAATAATTGACCAGCCCCAATTTTTACTCTCACAATATTTCCTATACATGCGCGACAACATGGCTGAAAAATCTTCGGCGTCATCGCCTCCCGCACCAGAAAGTATAGTCATGATAGCGTCGCCTTTGTCATACTTGCCAATACCTTCCAGACTATCTTTTAGGCTTTGTAACTCCCTTATTGTCGTCTGTGCCTTATCTTTATCCTTCCAAAAATCAGCACCGGCCATAGCACTTTCTAGCTCAATAATTTTCTGTTGTATTTGTTCTCTACTATATGCCATAAACACAGGATACCAAAAAAGAACGTTTATACCTAGAGTCGATACTGATTAAAATCCTGCACTTATAGACAGCGAATGGATCAAAGCCAAAAGACTAATTTTGGAGCCAAAGGCCGGGATTGAACCGGCGACCCTCGCTTTACGAAAGCGATGCTCTACCAACTGAGCTACTTTGGCATACTTACACTTTGCACACTTTTTGAATCCCTTACTATACCCTTGAGGACAACGTCAACTTGCGAATACAAGTCCTCAAAACTACCATCATTCCACAAAGAAAAGTCTGCCATACGGATGCACTCGGCAATATTACCCTTAGTAGGATCGTCCGAATTCATCTCACGTTTGTCATCAAATATGAACTTTTCAAATGTTACATGATCCAAAGCACTGTTCCTCTTGACGATGCGCTTGTATCTAGTTTCCAGACTTGAATCAACGGCAAGCAATATGAAATTCCCCACGGACCGCAAAAATTCTACTTCACCTGTGGCTCTCACTGACTCAATCACGCAGTCCTTTCCGTTCATCAAAGCCTTTTCATACAGTCTACGAATAATATAGCTCGGCTCATGCTCTCTACGCAACTTATTGGCAAGATTAGTCATCGTGTCTCGATTGACCGATAATTTCCTGCGCCTAAGTTCTTCTATCAAAAAACCGCGAACTGAATAATGTTTGAAGCCTCTCTTTTTCAAATATGAGACCGTAACTCCTTTACCAGCACCAATAGTTCCAGTAATACCAATAATGATCATGGCGACATTTTAGCACACACTTCTCACGCGTATATAATATTGTCCAGAAACTCTCTTGATTAAATATAAAAAAACGCGTTATAGATCTTGTAATGTAAAAAGAGAGCCGACGTCCGGGATTGAACCGGAGACCTCGCCATTACCAATGGCGTGCTCTACCAACTGAGCTACATCGGCATATACACATATCATGTTTTAAAAAAACAATGCGCGCCATGATTGACGCCGTTGGAACAGCTATCAGGGCGCATAATGGCTATATCTTTATAGCAGATTTGAAAGCAAAGGTCGAGATGATGGAAGCTGGCACTTACCCCACACTTGCTCGCACTATTTCAGAAAAGAAGAAATAGTCTCTCCTGGATGTACTTCCTTATTCACAACTCCAAAGAGCTTTACACTGCCTGGGCCGACAGCTTCTATGGATTCTTCAGTGACATAAAGCCCGGCAGTTTCGGGAATTGCAATGATATTTTTGAGTTCATATTCAGCCATGTACTTCTCTATAATCTTGTCCTCTAATTGAGTATAGTGACACCAAACATCAAAATCATGAATGAGATTGAGGGCAGAAAAATCTGCTAGTCCAACCTTGTTCTCATCAGCCGACATGGCAGGAATTATCGTCCTGGCAAGAATGATTGCGCCGGCACTCCCCCCCATAAATCGGAATATTCTTAGGTGCGAGGCTTCGTAATATTTCGAACGTTCCAAATTCCTTGAGCTCTTTGAGGAGTTTAAATGTATTACCGCCACCAATATACACACCACCAAATTGTTCAAAATCATTCTTGGTTTTGGTTTTCAGATCATCTTCAGTCCACATCACAATATTAGTTACACCGAGCGGGCCGAGGACACTTGAAAGCCAGGCCACGCATCCAGAATACGGATATTTTGTTGTATTTGTTGCGATGGGGATATAAAGCAACGGTTTGGACAAGTCTAAGGAAGCGACAAACTTCTTGTCGAGTTCAATTGAATCTTTGCCACCACCACCTCCTCCTAGAAATAATTTCATAGTTTATATATGCCTACGTTCGGCGAGCTTAATTGATAATTCCTGTACATGTTCAGGAAAGCCATTCTTGTAGTCATTCAAGAATAGATCTCGCACTTCTAATTGATAAAGCTTTAGTTTCGAAAGTTTATCAATCTCAATCCACATTGGTTCATATACCTGATCACCATTCTTCATCTGTTTAATTTCTTCCGAGTCTGATCTCAATTTTGGTTCTCCTGAAATGTAGTCGCAAAGATAGAAAAAATTCTCTTCGCCTGTATCCCAGATGATGTGATATACAAGTCTGCCTACATTCACCTTAATAGTCGTTTCTTCATCAATTTCACGAACTGCCGTTTGGTCGGGCGCTTCCCCCTCCTCTTGTCCCCCACCTGGAAATACCCAGTATTCATCGCCTTTATTGATACGATGCATCACAAGGACTTTATTGTCCTTAATTACTATTCCAGCTGAGCGGTTTCGATTCATATATGTTTTTAATTCGTTAAATCGCCCCAATATTTAATCATCGACCCCAGATCTTTGTTTTCCTTTGATTGAGGTAAAATATCACCCACCAGCCATTCTTTATACTCATCCGTAAAAGTTAATTTGACCAGATCCTGATAAGCCTTGAACCTATCACCTAAATTAGATGCCTTTGTATAAGAAATAAACTTATCATAGAAATTCACATCGTTTACTTGAAAGTATTTTATTGCAGTCTTTTCACCTCTCCAGGGAATATCTCTGAACTCGAAATAACCACACAAAAGTTCAGAAACACTATAGAGCAATCTTATTTCCAATGCATCATGGTACAAAGAATCGTTAGACTGGAAATACCTCGTATTCGCAACAAAATTATAGTTTATCTTTTGCCAAAATTGTTGTTTTTCAGAAATTGGTATTGAGAACGTCTTAAGAGCTAGGTTGTTCTTCAACTTATTTAGAATTCCAGACTTATCAAAATGAATGGTAGCTTTTCTAAGCCAGTCTATAAAAATAGCGTCCATTGAATTTGTCTCAATATTATCTTTGACCATCATCCTCTCTACGTCCAAATGATCAAAAAAGAAAATATCAGCAAACTTTTCATCTATCCAAGTGTATAAAGAACTGATTTTATGATGATTATCATTTAAAATAATAACCAGATCAATATCGCTATATGGTTTATAATCATCTCCCTGAGATCCAGTTACAAATACCCCATCAACGTCTTGATGTTTACCTAAATTTTTTATTATTTGTGATAATTTTTCTGTCATTTATTTGAATTAATAGCATCAATATACTTTTTCACTCTCTTATCATTGTAGATCTTTACAGCTTGCTGTATTTCGAAAAACACCTCTTTTCTAAGCAATCGTTCGATATAAAAATCAAGAAAATTGCCGAGACTTTCAATTTGGCTTAAAAGTATTTTCTCTTTTTCAAGATATTCTGATTTAAGGTCAGCTTCCTCTATATACGAGATCAACTGCTGAACAACGGAAAGCTTAATAAAAATTATAGACAATCTGTCTATTATCATTCCTGGACTTTCACTATAAAATGATTCTTTCCCTGCTCGGGATACATCAAAATGATTATATAACAAAGCGTCTATTTCTCTGATCAAATCATTTCTTTGTTGGTTGCAAATGTCGATGTCCTTTTTTGCTTTTGCAACATGGCTGTCTCCTAATTCAGATAACCTTGCTGAATCTTCTAGATCCCAAAGGATCTTATTTGTCTTAATGAGGCGATAAATCAATTTCTGAGCATTATCTTCATATACGCCCCCTACGTTAGGGGTTTTAATGAAGTTAGAAAATATTTCTGATATTTTGGAAAAAGATATTGTCATAATTTTATTTATCATATTCCTTAAAAGAAATGTTGGGAAACTTTTTCAGAGAGTAATCAAATACTGCTTTATTTTTATAGTATGAATTTGGAAATAGATTAACCTTCTTTCCAATCAAGGTAGCACAAATAGCAAGATGTAATCTATCAGTATTTATCTCTCCATACTTCATCAAATAATTGACTAAATCCTCTAAGGGTTTAGTTGCATAGCCATTATATGACAAATCGTGATTAGCAGACGGAACTTTGCTACGAATTGATTCTTTGTCTTCTCGAAAGGCATTTAGTATACCCTTCCCTTCTGATAATTTGGAAAAGTGGTTATAGAATGCACAATCATGCCAAAGATATACATTTCCCTTCAGTAGATGTTTCTTAACAAAATCAAAAGAAATCTTTTCTCGACAAAAAACCGTAACATTGCCAGACAACTTATTTAAAGTATCAATCTGCTTATCTCCAAAAATTGTATGCGGAAGGATTACTATTTCTCTATACAAATCACGTCTCTTATTTAAGAAATCTCTAACATCTGAATAGTAATCGACAAAATTTCCACCACCGTCTATAAAAAGAATATCGCTACTTTTAGGCGAATCTATCTCGACATAATTCTCACTTATGTTTAATTCGCTTAACAAAATTTTTGTACCATGCCAAATAAGAGAGTCTCCATAATTGCCAGGAAAACGATAGAAATCTACTTTAGCATTCCTATATTTTTCTAAAAATTTTTTTAGGTCGAATTCTTCCATAAAAATCTAAAATATGTTGTATAATTGTAGCAAAAATATGCCCAAAGAACGACTTTACTGCGCTTTTGCGTTCAATGTCCACGACTCCTCAGTAAGCTTTGCAATTGAAAACAAGGTAATCTTAGTATTGGAAGCTGAAAGGATTTTCAAGCAAAAGAAAAAACGGTGTGATCTAGCGGAGATGGAGTTTCTTATTAACACAGGTCTCAAGTATCTAGGTAAAAAACCTGAAGACATCGCAGGATGGGCCATGACGACATTAAATAATCCATTTCTGAATAGAAATGACATTGTCGATGAAAAAACCACCTTTCCAAAAGAACCCTATGCCAAAGAAATCACTATCTTAGGAATCAGTACAAAAGCATTGGTTGTTAATCACCACCTTTCTCACGCGGCAACATTCTTGTTTAGCGGATTCAACCAGGCAATAATTACAACCTGTGACGGAGGTGGTGACCACGATCCTAAAATAGGTATTGGTGAGTGTTTCGCTGTATATCGAGGCGACGGAAATGACATTACAAGATATTATAACATCGATAGCAGCGAACTCATTACCGGAAAGACATACGCCACATGCGCTGTCTTTATATACAATGCAAAACCATGTGAGGGCAAACTAATGGCTCTTGCAGCATTCGGTAACGTAAGGAAAGAATACCTTGAAAAACTCAAGGGCTTATATAGAAAAATTGAAACAGTAGATTATCCAATTGGAGAGAAAATCCTAGAAGAAAATTTTCCAGGATTAAGAGGAACCGCTGCTGGAAATAATCCAAGTAAAGATGCAAAAGACTTTTGCACTACTGTACAATTCTTCTTTTCTGAACAAAGAGTTAAAAATACGAAATCAATTGTTGATAAGATATACAAGGATAATGACAACTTCGTACTTGCCGGTGGTACTGGATTAAACTTAGATCTTAATTCTCTACTACTCAAAGAATTACCGAAAATGCACCATTACATTGCGCCTTGTTGTGATGATACCGGGCAATCACTTGGCGCACTAAGCATGTTAATCGTAAAAGAAACAGGTCTCAGACCTGAAGTAAGACTACCCTACCTTGGAATGGGTGAAGAAAATATACCTTACAAACTAGAAACCATATCAAAGGTTTCTGATATTTTAAGTAAAGATGGGATTGTTGTACTACATAATGGCAAGGCAGAAATAGGCCCAAGAGCACTCGGTAACCGATCCCTCATAGGTCGGGCTGATAGTATAGTAGTCAAGAAAAAACTAAGCGAGGAAATAAAGCAACGTGAATCATATAGACCTGTTGCCCCGGTCATCATTGAAGAGAAAGTTAATGATTATTTTGTTGGACCCCATTCATCCCCTTTTATGCTTTATAAATATGATGTTCTTGAATCTAAGAGGAACGAAATTGAGGGAGCAATACACTACGATGGAAGTGCCCGCGTACAAACAATAACCAAAGAATTGAATGCTTTTCTTTATGATTTAATAAAAGCATACGGAGAAAAAACTGGCACATATGTCTTACTAAACACTTCTCTTAATCTTAAAGGAGATCCAATAGCAAATACATTGGAGGACTCATTGAAGATATATGAAAAAATTACCGGACCAAAGGTGTTGGTGTACAATGGAAATATAGAGAAGACTAACGATTAATCAGCCTTAAACTTGCACACGAGAATCTTTGGTCTCAAATAAGCATCTACATTGGTAATAAACTTCAGTTGCAGTGTCTGAATGACCTTGAATTGTGATTTTGGTAAAATAGATTCGATTATCTCATACTTGCTAGTATAAATAACCATTCTTCCTTGGGTGTTTAACGAGCTTTCGCAATATTGGATAAAGGCACTGTATAACTTCTCCAAATCTTCATCCTTTGAAATGGACATTCCAAAAGGTAAATCGGATACAATAACATCAAATTTTCCAAAATCTGGTTTATTAAAAATATCAGCTTCTTTAACCTGCACCCTCTTTATAAGACCTGCCTCTTTAATATTCTTAATTGATAAAGATAAGTGCTTTTTATTATTATCGAACCCAATCAATTTATCTAAATTTGGATAACATTGCGCCGCCTCAATCAATAATGTTGCACTACCTGAAAAAACATTGAGATACGAATGGGCTGTATCTAGATTACAAAAAGAATTAGCTGCGTATGCAACAGTCGGATCCATCGCCCCGCTCATATTGGCAACTTTATAATCTCTTACAGAAAGCGGACGTGGTGTTAGTTGAATACCAATCTCCCAGATATTTTCTGGTTTGATAATATGTATTTTTAAGTCTGCCTCTTCGTTCTCTTTTATTTTGTAAGTATCTTGAATATATCTTGCGATACTCCTCACTTCAGGCGAATCGGAACCCGCACAACTGATTTTAAATGTTTTAAAACTATCGTGACTAATAATAATATCAATAAGATTGCCTAAAATGGACTTATGATTTGAGATATACGCTGGATGATAATTGTCGCTTTGGACAACCAAATAAGCACGGGCAACACTTCTTAAAGCCTTAATCCTTTGAATAGTATCTTCAGTACATTGAACCAAAACCGAATCCTCGTCTTCACCAATCACGGTAAGGTCCTTCTCTTTCAACTCATTTAAAACCACAGGTCTTAAACCTGTTATATATGCTAGTTTTATTTTTATATTCAAATCATTCATACATTGGTTTTGATTGTGGCAAAGACATCAGGAACCCTTATTCTGTCCATACAAAATTCCTCACAGCATTTTATCTCTTCTTCTCTGTTTTTATGAGAACAAAGCTTGTGTCGCTCTTTATCATATATTGATAACACATTTTTTGATAAATGTAAATATTTTGGATGAGTGGCACCAAAGATTATAAATGATTTTTTATTGAAACTCTGAGCAATAACCGTCGGACCTGAATCGTTTCCAATAATAAATTCGCAGTGTTGAATGAGTGACATCATGTCAGAAAATGAATAATCCTTTTCCAGGACGACACACTTTTTTCCTAATTCTTTCTCAACCAGATCTTTTAACTCAAAAAACTTGCTGTATCCCCAGTTTCTCTTTTTCTCTTCCCACCAGCTTGTATGAGGTGCAATAAGTACGTATTCCCTTTCAACGATCCTGGGCCATGATTGAGTAAGTTTAGGGATGTCATCAAATTTAAAATCATAAAAACCAATCGATTCCATGTATCCTTGTATATATGTCTTTTTATTATCACTTCTTTCGTGTACAAGTCTCTTGAATAGATATGGAATCACCAACTTGCACACCCAGGATTTTAGAGGCATCAGCTAGATTTGCTGCAATCTCCAAGGTTTTATTACTACCTAAATAACAAAGTAATTCACCAGTTGGCACATCGCTAAATGTTGAGCTAATTTTTAGCTTATGATTTATGCCATTAACTGACAGCGTTAGAGAATCGGTACTGAGGATACTGTGCTAATGCCGCGTCAAGTTGTTCTTGAGTTTGAACACTGCCAGATATGAATTCTGTTGGAAAAAGAGCATTCATTTTCAGTCTTTGCTCTCTATTGGTCTACCAAAATAATTACTCAAGGCATAACCTAGATGATGTCGTCCCCAATCAGTCAGGGTACTAATTTTATTCTGTTTATATACATCCAGTGTTCCTCGTGATACGTAATAAATTGTTTGAAAATCAGCGATTGACTCTTCAATAATTCCATCTAACTTAGGTAAATAGAACCAGTAGCCAGTTTTTCTTTTTTTGATGGACTCTACCTCATCTTTCTTAAAAGAAAAATCCTGGAGACGGTAAACTGGACAGACTATGATGTTTTCTCTTCGTTGAACATCACAAGTCTGTGAAAGGACCATCACCAACCCTAACTTAGCCTTTATTTCAATCTTACCCTCTCCATCCTCTCCAAGATCGCTTGGTTTAATCTCTTTGTCTAAAATTAAAAAAGGGAAACTTTTTATTAAATCACCTTGATAAAAAACTTCTTGATTGAGATCTTTGGACTGAACATACATAAAACATATTAAAGGTTCTTAGTCTCAAAAGCTTTTTTGTAGAAGTTCTTTTCGGTTTCTTCAGAAATCAAATCTTCCCCTGGTACACCATTGTTATCAATAAACACAATGGGTGCTTTATTAAATTCATAAACCCTCTTCTCCAAAGACAATACAGCCGAGGTTGTCTGCTGATTTAACTCGACCAATGACACATTATCTGTTTGTGAAAAATAAGTTGGCATATTATGTTAAATTATTAATCTATGGACCATTTATTTATTGTATTATTTACTACCATTTGCTGTTTACCAGACGGATCCGGCACTTTGGAAACGAGGTAATCTGATTTAAATGAATACTTAGCAACTGAACTATAAACTAAAGCTCTCTTAAATTGTACAGTTTTTTCCTGTTCTTCACCAAGTAACGCGATAGGATCAAAATCTCTTTTCATTTCGAGCAATTCCACAGCTTCATCGAATATCTTGTCTGCTATTTTTTTTGTATTTTCATTAGCAAACTCAATAATATTTCCGAAACCAACTGTATTTTTTGCTTCTCTTCGGTTTATGAGGTGACGATGAGAAAATAACTTTTGAGTTAAATGTTCTATTATCTCTTTAGACTGCTTATCTGAAACGTGTTGCTTATGAAGTTCAAGCAAACTCTTTGCAATTCTTCTAATTAATGCGTATGTGCGATTAACAGAGCCTAGCATAGTTGGACCAACTTCCTTAGTTAATTCTTTCATTATATCCGCAAGAGCAGATTGTTCAGCTAATCCAATTTTCTCTTTTGCAAAATCAATATATCCAATAATATCCTCAATTTCTAATCGTTTAACCTGCTTCTTGCCACCATCAATAATGTCTGCAGCCGGATCAACTGGACTCAATTGTGAATACGGAAGCATAACTACTTTGTCAGCACCAAGCGCTATAAGTGTTCCAGCACTAAGGGCTTTTTCTAATACTATTACCTCAAAAGTTAGGCAGTATTCCCTAATTAGATTTACGAGTGGCCATGGAGTTTCAAGGTGACCACCGCTAGTATTTAAAACTAGGGAAATTTTTTTCTGTCCTGGACCTATTTTTTCCAGAATCTCTTTAAAGAGAGGAAGAATGTCTGATGCCACTTGCGTTGCAAAATGAGGTGGTTTTTCACCTGTAATATATAAAATAGCCTTAGAACCTCTGATTTGTTCTAATTTCTCAAGATTTGATAGCTCTACTGACTTAGCAACTCTTTTTGTTGTATTTTTAGGTGTTGGCATTTACAAAAAAAATACTACCATTTTTAGCAATAAATTCCAAGTTTGGACATGTATCTATACTAACTTTTGAAATACAAAAAGATGCTCATGCATTATAAGCAAAAAATTAGCCTCTTTTGATTTAGTAACCCAGAATCCAGTTGCCTTACAGTTGAATTGTCTCTTGATGATATCTTCTTTAAGTAATAGTCCTGCTTTGAGAAATCTATCCATCACTCTGTAGGCAAGCGGTTGGTACATTTTCTTTCGCCTTGTATCTCCCATAAGGATTGCACAAAACTTGCCAGGCTTTAGGACCCTATAAAATTCTTTTGCCACCTTTTCCATCTCATCACAGAATGCATCGATGTCGCTTATGTTTGATAGATCGTCAACCAATTTTCCATCACTATATTTTATGATATCAACATAGGGTGGATGAGTGAGTACAAAGTCTATGGTCTCATCTTTTATCTTGGACAGATTACGAGAATCCCATTTAAAACCTCTTTGCCATGCTTTATTATCAACTTTGAAATTAAGTGCCTTCTTTGTACGATCAAGCGCTACTTGATTCACATCAGAATAAATAATATTTCTATTTAAAATCTTCGCCTCTATAGCGGTTGTACCACCACCAATCATTGAATCGAGTAAAACATCACCTTCTTTTGAGTAACGAAGGATAAGATTACGAGCTACTTCAGGGGACCAATTGCCGCGCCAGTCTGACGTGTGTGTAGCCCAATTACCACGACGAGGAAAAGCCCAGACTGTTGTACATTCTAGTTCGAATTCTTCCGGATGCAGTTTTAATTCTGTAGCTTTCTTTATTGCCATGAGTATTTACCATTTTAGTTCATTTAGCGCGCCCGCTTCGAGCATGTTTAGGTTAAACACATACTCGTTGTGGTTATATGTTTCTTCAAGTGGCCGCTTTGTTGTATTCCAACCTAGTCCATCAGTTATCCAAATAAAATCAATATCCTGAGCTTTCAGTTCATCGTATAGACTTCTAAATTCACCGCAGACTGCTTTTAGTTTTGATCCACCACCATTATAAAAATTAGCCTCAAAAAGTTTGAGTTTCTTATTCTTGATGTTGTATATCGCAAAGTCAAAACTACGTTCTGATTTATCTACTTTTACATCAAAACCCCATTTGGCTTTTATTGCACTAGAACGTGCTTGAGCAAGACATTCATAACCATTCTTATTACAAAAATCAGTTAAGAAAGCACCTGTTATTTCTTCCATCAAAGTACCGCCTCGATTCTTTCGTCCATTACTATCAAGTCCAACCTCTACTCCCATGACATAGTCAACGAGGTTTTTGATACCGTCTTTTTGGAAAAGACGTGCGAGACCAGATTTATCTAGAAATTCAAAATATTTGTCGGCATCCTTTTCCTTACCGGTAAAATCAAAGAATTCTGAGTTCTTGGTTGCCTTATCAAACACTTCGAGCTTATTTTCTCGGACCGCCAATAGGACTGGAAGAGCTTTTACTATATCTGCGTTCGAGCCGTATAGCTTTACGAATTCTTCCTTTAAATTCTCCTTACCGAGCAAGTAGTTTAGTTTGTTGAGAGCTATTTCTAACTCTGAGCTATTTGAAAATACTTTATTCCAATTAACGAAATAGTCCCAAGTTTTTATTGAGCTTTTGAATGTTGTTATTAAGTTATTAAAATCTTTTTTCATATTTAGTAATTTGTTATGAGGACCTCAGTTATTTTTCCTCTACCTGAACCTTTTGAGTTGATTGCTCGGCCCGCCTCAACCTTGTTAATCCGTATGCCTTTGAAACCTGAGTAAATCTTATTAATGAATGGTGTGTCTGAGTTTGAGAGCATCACATAGCATCCTCGCTTATGTAGTTCGAGGACCGTATTTCTAAGCTCTATTTGTTCTTTATCAAGGAATGATTCTGCTGTGTACGATGTAAATGATGCCGTCTTACTTACTGGGTAGTAGGGTGGATCAAAATAAACAAAGTCACCCCTTTTAGCTTTCTTTAGGACCTCTTTATAGTCCTGGTGTTTGATTTCTATTCCCTGCAAAGCTTTGTTTACTTTTTTGAGATTATCCTCGTCGCAGATTAAGGGATTAGTGTATTTGCCATATGGAACATTGAATCCACCTTTACTATTTACTCGATACATTCCGTTGAAACATGTTCTGTTTAGGAAAATAAAACGGGAGGCAACATTTAGATCACTTAGATTATTTGGATCTTGAGCACGAATCTTTAAGAAATACTCCTTGTCGGTTTTGTGCTTCTTGAGTGATGCAATCAGTCCATCAACATCGTTTTTAATGACATTGTATGTAGTAACTAACTCTTTATTCAAATCTGAAAGGAATCCTTTTTCAGGAAGTAGATCAAAGAATACTGCACCACCACCAACAAACGGCTCAAAATATTTGCCGGTTTTAATATCAAATAATTCAGGTGGATATAAATTTAATTTCCTGAACTGTGCAAGAAGTTGCCTTTTACCACCAACCCATTTCACGAATGGCTTTGGCTTTTCGGCGATTATTTTTGCAACATCTTCAAATAGATTTTTCTTATCAGCAAGAGAATATACTCTGTATGCAAAGATAGCATTAACATCAAATTTGTTTTGTATTTCTTTTATAGCTTGCTGAGTAGTCATTAAATGTATTTTATCATTTTTATTACTTTAACTAAAGGCCCTTGAAACGCTTTAAAACCAATATGTGTATGAACATGCCAAGAATATACGAATAAGTCCAGCGACCGAAAGTTTTCACCACTTTTTGCTAATATTCAGTGAAAAGCACCCTCAAAATAGGTCCCATTCACTAATCTTTATTAAAAGTTAAGCTCTCAACTTTTAATACATCGATTTCAAATTAAAAGTTCCTATTTTACTAATTTTGTGACTGGGATGTTAGGTTTAACCTAACTTCCAGTTCACTTTTGATTGGTCATCACAAACAAGTTCTGTTCTCTGAAAAATGCTTCGAGTTTCTCTTGGTCCCCTTTTAAGCCCACATGCCATATATCAATGTCTTCGATCGGCCGATTATCCTTGTAGTCATAAATTGTGACTACCGTTGGCTTCTTTCCCTTGATCTTGAACGCCCACTCAAAGCGAGTCTTTTGGTCTGATGATCTCCACTCATCATCTCTGGTCCTATCGTTTGGAAAGCTAAAAAGTGCGAACATATGCTTGTAATCAGCTTGGAGATAGCCAACAAAGCTCGCGCCATTCACGTCTTTCGCTTGCGCTTTTACAAATGTTTTCATCGCACGAAGAACATACCGGAACACTTCGAAGAAGTCTAGCTACCCTACACTCAGGTTCAATATATTGGAAAATCTGCTATAAAATTAATTTCTTATATTTCTACCCCAACCAGGATCGCCACCTTGTCCTCCTTGAATATTATTGTCCTGCATATACTGTCGCATTATGCCCTGCATTGGACCACGACGAATGAGAAAATCATTCAACCCAATACTATCGATAATCCATCCACCAACAATAACTGCCAAGATAAACCCGACAATAACTACTTTAAAATTAATCTTGAATGAAAAATCGTATTTACGAAGCAACCAGATACCAGCTATCAATCCGACAATAGCGAGCACTGGTGCCCACCAAGGGAAACTAGAAAGTATTTGATCAAGTCTATAACTCGCCATTGGTCCATGTGATCGCAAAGAAAATCGTATAAGCCCAATCAAGAATACTGAAACTATTACCGAAGAAACAAGCCCTAAGAAAGTAAGTATTGAACCAGCAATAAAATACACTCTTGGTTTCATTTTTATCTTTTCCTCATGGATCTGATCCATGATATTGTCGGTTATGTTTTTTAATTCTTTTGACATATATGTTTCATTAATTTCTTTGCTCGACTCATTCGTATTGCAACCGTACCCATCGGAATCCTCAAAATATCACTAATCTCTTCATATGACTTCTCATCTAAATAGTACAAACTCAGTGGTTCAGAATATATGAGAGGTATTGATTTCAAACATTTCTCTACATGTGCAACTGTCTCTTTTTGTTCAAAATCTCTAGTAATATCTTCATCACTTTCAAAATCAAAGTCATCTAGTATCGGCACCTCCTTTTGATATTTCTTTATTACATTCATCGCTTCATTGTGCACAATTCGATATATCCAGCTTGAAAATTTCTTCTTGGTATTAAAGCTATTAAGATTTATATATGCTTTTACTAGTGAATCTTGAACAACATGACTAGCTTTGTCATTATCATGAATCAAGTTTGTAGCATATCTCAAGAGCTTATTTTTATATCTCTCAATTATGACAGCATAAAGATCTCGATCGTTTGAGCGAACTTTTTCTACTATTTCTTCATCAGTTAATTTTAGAGTATCGCTCATACTTGTATTTTATCCTATATCCCAAGCTTATACACCAAACTCCGACAGGTGCCGGAGTTTGATTCTAAGCCTATGTTTTCTTAACGATTGAAATTTCTACCCATTCCCATACCGTTCATCACACCACCACCATTTCTACCAAAACCATTTTTTAAGCCTAGTCCAAGTTCTTGGCGAATCTTTTGTGCTTCAGCTGTTTTACCCTGCAAAGCAAGATTATGTGCTTCTACAAATTTTGCAAAATTTGCCTCAGTGATAACTTTTGTCGCCATGCCTCGATTTTGCATAAGGTTTTTCCATGCAGTGTAATCCTTATTCTCAAATGCCTTTAACATTGCTATATGGCGTTCTGTTGAATAATTTGGACCCTTTACTGTAGGATCACCTCTGTATGCGAGAGCTGAGCCAGCTGAAATCGCTGTTACTCCCAAGACAAGTGCTAAAGCCCCTAAACCTAATGTCATTTTTTTCATAACTTTTACATTGATTAAATTAATAAAGAAAGATTGATTTGATGTCTCTTTCAGCCTTTCACCTCTAATACAATACAAAAATCTTATTTCTTTCATGGCTGAATTTATCCATTTAAAACTATATGCTTATCTCATGAAGAAATCCGTACTGCTAATACTCGCTGTTTTAGGGATAATAATTTTGTCCATATTATCGTATATTTTTATTCCCAAGAACATTTCTGGGAATAAATATTCTGGGCAAGCGGCAGTGATCCAAGCCATCGAATATGATTTTCACTTACCAACTAATGTGTTCTTGGATAGAATAAAAGAACCAAATATGACCATAATAGATATTAGAACGCCCGAAGAATATGCTTCCGGACATATAGATGGATCGATCAACATCGATTTTTATGCAACTGATTTTGCACATCAACTTGAAAAATTAGATAAGACTGGTGCATATTCCATCTATTGTAGATCTGGTTCACGTAGTGGAAAAGCACTTGGTATTATGAAGGATCTAGGATTTACAAATGTTGCCGACCTGCAAGGAGGTTATTCTTCTCTCTCAAAATAGACACTCTAGCCAAACATCAACCATTCAGGCTTAAAGATAAGCAGGATACCAATAGCGAGCATTATTATCCCACCGATCAAGCGAGACACTCGTGCATATTTTGTCGTTATACCCGTCATCTCCAGCGTATACATAGCCACGAAAAATACGAACAAGTCGTCGAGCATGAAGAAGAAAACATACAACAAGATATAGAAGTAATATTGCCAGCTCGACAAACCATTCAAAGCTAATACTTGCGTATAAACTGCAGGTAGCCCGGCTGAACATATAAGCTCGACCAAGTTTACTGCAAACGCTAAGACAATAATTCCGCCCAGAGCTAGCCATAAACTATTCTGCTGTACTGCTGATTTCAATCTTTCAAAGACTTTCTGTCTATCTTCATTCCCTGTCACCTTGCACCCGCTGTCTTTATTAAAAATAAACTCTTTCAGACTATATCCACCACCAACAAGAGCTAGAATTCCGATCAGTATTCTGATCCAGATCACAAAACCCAAGAACAGAATAAGGTTCAGCCAAGCGGCCATAAATATAAAATATACAGAGGCTGAAGCAACGATGAAAGTCGCGCCGAGTATCCACATTCTCTTCCTATCTTTCATACCTAACAGCAAACTTATCAAAAACAACAAAGTCCACATAGCACATGGATTGAATCCATCCAGCAATCCAATAACCACAGTCAGTGCAGGTAGAGAGTATCTGAGTGCATCCACTTTACCAATGAATGGCAAGTCAATAATCTTTTCTCCTTTCTGAGTCTCATCTTGGATACTATTGTCATTCGTGCTTATATTCTTAGTCGAGCTGACTCCCACAATCGAGCCGACTGAATCTGGACAATTCTGGACCGAACATTCTTTGACGCGCTGTTCTATTTCAATCGGACTAATACTATCTGAATAGCCTACAAAATATTGATCTCCAATAATAAGAAACGGCACTCCGCTTGCATCGGATCTTAATTTTGTTGCGACTTTTTCAAAGAGAGAAACATTCTTGCTATTATAATAAACCTCATACTCATATATCTTTAAATCAGGATACTTTTTTATAAGAACGTCAGATAAGAACAGCCTCTCCTTGGCACAATGAGGACAACCACTGCCATAAAATAAGTAAGCGTTTACTGTATTGGTATCAGCATGTACGAATTGGACCGAGAAACCAAAGATAAATAGTAAACTAAATATTGGTATAAGGATTTTCTTCATGACAAATTATTTATCTTTATTTTGCTCAATTATCTTTAGCAACTCGGCTTTATCAACCTCTCCACTCAAACGCAATATTTCTTTTTCGTCTTTATCAAGAAAAACAAAAGTTGGCAATGTCTCATTGATATTATATTTTTGAACAGCGTCTTTATCTTGATCGAAATCGTGATACTCAGTTTTTAGCCATGTATTTTCATCCTCAATCTCTTTCCACCTAGGCTTCATAATGAGGCAACCTGCACACCACACCGCCCCAAATTTTAGTACTTTCATATTAGTGATTGATTATTTTAATTAAATACATTAATAAGATACCTATAATGAACACAACAAAAGAAACCATTGATTTCTTTAAATTCTTCTCCTTCTTTATCTCCGGCATCAGATCTGATGCGGCAATATATACAAAACCACCGGCCGCAAATGGTAATAGGTACGGCAAAATACTCTCAAGATGTTGAAACATGAAATACCCTACGATACCACCAAGCACAACTGTAAGTGAGACGATGTAATTCAAGACAAGTGCCGTCTTACTCTTAAAACCGGCATATATAAGCACACCATAATCGCCAATTTCCTGTGGAATCTCGTGTATGGCGACAGCCAGGGTGGTCGCGATCCCAAGTTTGAAATCAACCATAAAAGCAGCGGCGATGACCAAACCGTCTATGAAGTTGTGTATGCTATCGCCAAAAAGGTTCATATAGCCAAATGTATGAACTGCACATTCTGCTTTATGGCAATGTCTCCAATGAAGAACTTTCTCAAGTAAAAAGAAACCAGCAAACGATAATAGGAATATGCCAAACAATGTATTTGCTTCTAATATTTCGGAGGCTTCTGGCAAAAGATGTAAAAATGCCCCGCCCATAAGAGAGCCAGCAGAGAGTGATACTAAAAAGATAACTATTTTATCTAGAAACTCCTTCTTAAAGAAAACAAACAGAACACCGACCCATACACACAGAGTAATTAAAAAAGTAAATAGAATTATTGATAATAATGAAGTCATTTTATGTATGTTTAATAATCTTAATCGCTTTGCCGTTAATTAGCGCATCAGCAATTTTCTCATAAGCTGAATTGAGGACCCTTTGATACGTACTAGTTGAAGTATGCATCTTTGTAGCCGCTTCTTTCTGTTCAAGATTATCAATATGACGCAACCTGTATGATTCAATCTCTTCCAGGGAAAGCTCGACAACCTGTAAATCAACCATCGGAACACCTTGTGGTTTGAAATAAACCGTATCCGGTTTGAACTTTATTTCTTTACAAAAGCATAGTTGTGGTCTTGGCATAATACTTTATATTATAACTTCTTTTATATCTTTGGCTTTATCTATGAACAAGATTCCCTCGAGATGATCGATTTCATGTTGGAATATTTGCGACAATAGTCCACTCGATCCGCGCGTAATCTTCTCACCTTTTTCATTATAAGCTTCGATCAATGATCTTGTGGACCTTCTTACTTTTCCATAAAGAGGCCGAACAGAAAGACATCCTTCTTCCATAAATTTCTGATCTTTCGATATCTTAATTATCTTCGGATTGATAAAAAATAGATTAGGATACTTTTCAAAACCCTTAAAAGGGCTGGACCCTTTCAGAAAATCCTGATCAAAAGCCTTTCCTGAAACTGCAAATATTCTAAGCAGTACCCCTATCTGTGGAGCCGCTATCGCAATACCATCATCTTCTCTATTTAAAGCCTCGTTCATATCCTTCAATATTTTTTGAATAGAAGGTTTTGTTATATCAGAAATAGGAACAGCTTTTGCTGTCTGGCGAAGTATTTTATTTTCTTTTTGAATAATCGTAACCATATATTTTTACCTTATCTCCATACAACAACTCGACCTCTTATATTTCTTGAGAGGTCAAGTTGCGGACAAGTCATTTATTTCTGATTTTTTAGAGATTCAATCTCCGAGTTTATTGCTTCCAACTCATCAATCAGTACTTGCTTTTCCTGTTCCAAGATCTGAAGCTGATTTTTTGGTGATCGAAATGATCTACCGAGGCCAAGGCCAAATCCCTGACCACACCAACCGAGTCTCATCCCACCACCACAATGACCGAGACCTCGACCCGTCATAGGACCAGCACCAGTTGGGCCCGTTCCATCTAATTTAGGCATATAATTTTGTTTGTTACTTGATTAATAATGATTAGCAGGCCGACCTTTTCTGCTATATTTATAGTGAGTATATACCCATTATAAATTATTGTCAAACATAAATATTCAAACTACCCCACACTCAGACTCACTATATTGGAAAATCTTCGAAAAAAGAGTAGATTAAGGGAATATTACTATTACCATAAATGAAGGCATCGGAAAAATTACAATTAATCAAAGATTTGATACATGAAAGAGCTCAGATAAGCCCGGCTGGTATTTTAAAGTTTCAGCTCAAAGATCAGCCTTTATTCCCTGCAAACGAACAGATACTCGTCCTGAAAAAGCTCGAGCAAGAGAATCTCATCAAGGACCTTAATGTTATTGGTAAGGCGGTCTGTTTCTGGGTCATCAGCACTTTTGGTGATTATGTTAAAACTGTTAAGCCTGATGCCGATCTTGTCTCCATGACCATCGGGATCAACACCCTTTCTATCGATAAGGTTACCGCTACGGTCCGTTTGAATACTGTTCAAGCCATTTTCAATCCAAAGAGCCAGGAATTCGCTACCCTTCTCAAATTGGCCACAGCTAAGAATAATCAGGTAACTTACACAGATATTCTAGGCACCTCTGTTTCAAAAACCACTAAGCGCAATCTCACTTTTGTCATACGCAACATCAAAGAGGCACTTGGCATACTGCCCGCAAAGAAAGCTAAAAATAAGGACATAATCAAGAACATCAAAGGTGTCGGATATAAGCTCGCACCATGATTTTTCTCTGGTCACATTGAACCCACATTAAACCCATAATCGTTCCGTCCATTTATCCCTCTCGGACGACTACAGTCAAAGCACAATGCTTTGGCTTTTTGTTTAGAGCATTCATTACCAATTAATTCGATTACCCATGATCAAAAAGAAAACCACACGATGGTCCTCGGATGATTCCGTTGATCCATCAGATGTCTTTACGACATACGACTTGGGCTGTGCCAGCTTTTTGCTGTGCCTCGGATTCAAACTTGAATCTCTGGACCGTGATAATCCGCGCAAAGCCTTGTTTATGTTCAAGCGTGAGCCTCGTATCGAGGAGTACGCCAACAAATACTTCACTGACGAGGTCGAGGTGAAGGCTCGTTCGATGTTCGACAGCATTAAAGCTCTGAAGAACAAGCTTTACTCGGAGTAATTTTATGCGGCTTACGGATGAGCACATCAGAAAATTCCAGGCGATCTACAAAGCTCGTTTTGGAGTTGATTTGAGCGAGGATGAAGCCCGAGAAAAAGGCACTCAACTCGCTCGCCTGATGAGGCTTATCTACAAGCCAATGACCAAGGAAGAACTTTCCGAAGTCGAGGACCGCATGAAATTTATAGCAACACTAACCAATAAATAATTACTATGGACTTAAACAAAATTACCATCGGAGAACATTTGAAAGATGTTGAGAAAAAACTTGAAGTATACAAGCCAATTACGCTCGCTGATGTGCAGGAAGTGCTGAGCCTTACCATCAAGAAAGATGATGAAAATAAAATCGTTACCTTTCTTTCCATGCTTGCTGCCTATACCGACAACGCGCAGTTCAATATTAGTTTTAACGCGCCATCATCATCCGGCAAGAGCTTTATCCCTCTCGAGATATCCAATCTCTTTCCGCAGGATGATGTTATGAAATTAGCCGGCGCATCACCCACATCATTTCTCCACGAGAGCGGTGTATACAACAAAGAAACCAACGAACGTTTTATTGATCTATCCAGAAAGATCATTGTCTTTTTGGACATGCCACACTCATCGCTTCTTACCAAACTGCGTGCAATGCTTTCCCACGATGAGAAAGAAACAAAGCACAAAATAACCGACAAAAGCGAGAAAGGTGGCACTCGCACAAAGACTGCCGTTATCAGAGGATTTCCTTCAGTTATCTTCTGCTCGGCCAATGCCAAGATGGACCAGCAAGAGATGACTCGCTTTATTCTACTCAGTCCGCAGATCGATGCCGATAAAATATTCAAAGGTATTCAGCAATCTTCTCGCAAGGAAGCTGATAAAAAGAAATACTATGCTGAACTTAATGGAAACCCACTCCGCAAGGCTTTGATGGATCGCATCGTCGCCATTAAGTCACTTGGTATCCAGGAAATAATTATCGAAAATGAGCAGCTGGTCCAACAACGTTTCCTCGCAAGCGTTCCTAATCCACAGCCAAGACATCAGCGTGATATCAAGCGCGTATATTCCATCATTAAATCAATCGCCCTCTTGAATCCCTGGTCCAGGAAATGCGAAGGGACAACTTTGTATGCTTCTGAGCACGACATTGAAACCGGCTTTGAGATATGGAATAAAATCTCACTCTTCCAAGAGCTTGAAATATCTCCATATCTCTATGAGTTCTATCAGAAAATCATTCTGCCTCTGTGGCAGAGGGACCAGGTTGATGAATTCGGTGATCCTGTGCCTGAAGAAAAGAAAATCGGCATCAGTCGCCAGGCAATTCTTAAACAGTATGCACACTTCTATGGTGGCAACCTTGGTATGTATCGACTCCGTCATGACTATATTCCTGGCATTGTGGCCGCCGGTCTCATTTATGAAGAACCGGACCCGAACGATCGCAGACAAGCTCTCGTGTATCCGGCAAATGCCAAGAGAAAGGCTGACGATGAGGTAGCAAATAATAGTGCGGACCAGTCGGGGGTAGAAAAGGCCGAGGAGAAGACTGAAATAATACCCGAGGAAGTCCCGTTCTAGGCTTAGTTGCAATTAGGTGATATTGAAGTTAACACTAAGGTATCAACCTAATTACTATTACCATGAATAATAAACAAAAATATTTCATATATGCGCGTAAATCGTCCGAATCGGACGAGAAGCAGGTCCAGTCTATCGATGACCAAGTTCTCATCATGGGCGGTATCGCCAGGAATCACAGTCTCAAGATCGTAGATACTATTACCGAATCAAAATCTGCCAAAGAACCTCATGGCCGTCCCGAGTTCGAGAAAATGATGGAACGCATCAAGAAAGGTGAAGCTCAGGGACTACTGGTATGGAAAATAGACCGACTGTCTCGTAACCCGATTGATAGTGCAACCATTCAGTGGCTACTGCAAAAAGAAATTATTGCCAGTATCCGAACTCCTGACCGAGAGTATCGACCAGAAGACAACGCTCTCCTTTTGAGTGTTGAGAGTAGCATGGCTAATCAGTACATTCGAGATCTAAGTAAGAACGTAAAGCGAGGACTTAAGAGTAAGCTCGATAAAGGTTGGATGCCTTGCACCGCACCGCTTGGTTATCTCAATACCAAAACAGAAATACGTGGAGAAAATTACATCGTCAAAGACCCTGATCGTTTTCCTCTTATGCGCAGAGCCTGGGACCTAATGCTCTCCGGTAATTATCTGGCAGCTGAAATACGGGACAAGATGAACAATGAATGGGGCCTTCGAACTCGTAGCTGGAAAAAGAGAGGCTGTCGGCCGATATCACGAAGTACAATCTATCGTATCTTTACGAATGCCTTTTATGCAGGACTCATTCCGTACAAGGGTTTGTACATTCAAGGCAAACATGAGCCAATGATTACGCTCGAGGAGTTTGATCGAGTCCAGCTTATGCTCGGCCGAGAAGGTAATCAACGCCCTCGGCGTTATGAGTATGCCTATACCGGTAAAATCATCTGTTGTGAGTGCGGTGGTTTGGTTTCGGCTACATACAAAGAAAAGCTCTTGAGAAGTAGCGGCAAGCTAGGTAAATATATTCTTTACTACTGCATTTGCGCTCGTAAATATCCAGGCAAATGTGCCCAGGCCTATTACACCAATGCAAACCTCATTGACCAATGCATCGAAGAAAAAATTGACAGCCTGGCCATTATGGCTGAATTTAAAGATTGGGCTTTGGAAGTTATCCGAGATCTAAACACTGACGAAATCGTCGAACGGACCAAAATATATGAAAACCAACAAAAGGCTGTAAATGATCTTCAAAAGCAAATAGATAACCTTACTCAGCTACGCCTCAAGGAATTGGTGGAGGATGATGAATACACAAAAGAACGCACTCGCCTTAAGAACGAACTCACTGTTATGCGGACCAAAATCAAGGATACCGAGGAACGTGCCGACAGTTGGGTTGAACTTACCGAGAAGACCTTTGAATTCGCGTATTATGCCCACAAAGCTTTCTTATTTGGCGATGTCGAGACCAAGCGCGAGATCCTTTCTACCATTAGTCGTTTGAACTGCACGCTAAAAGGCGGAAAGCTCTTAATTGAGGCTACGGAATGGTTGCAGCCAATAGAAAAAGGCTATCCGGCGATAGAAGCCAAAATCAAATCGTTTGAACCAGAAAAACTCCTTACAGAAACTAGGCGAAATGAGGTTATTGCCTCAATTCGTCCCGAAATGCGCGGCCAAGCGGGCTCGAACCGCCAACCTCTCGCGTGACAGGCGAGTGCTCTAACCAGTTGAGCTATGGCCGCATCGATGCGTAGAGATAATGTAGCAGAAATAAAGATAAAATCAAAGGTGTCGGCGGGAGGGATCGAACCTCCGACCTTGGGCTTATGAGTCCCACGCTCTAACCAACTGAGCTACGCCGACATTGAACTTTATAAGAACCACTTCCCTATAATGATCATAATACCAAACTGAAATGGCCTATAAATGCCTTACTACAATAAACGAAAAATCCATTATCCGCAACTGAAAGTTTGCATTCTCACTTTTTTTGTGGCACACTGAACAAAAATCGCGGGGTAGGGTAACGGTAACCCGTCAGGCTCATAACCTGAAAATTGTCGGTTCGATTCCGGCCCCCGCAACAAGTTCGGACGGAGTAGTCAAAAATGTCTCATTTAGCCTGAATATAGGCGACAGAAAGGCGGTTCCATAAATACCGACTGACTTTTGGTATGTAATTCCCTTCGGTAGCACCGTTTTCTGCATTCGTTGTCGCTGTTTCGGGTTCATCTGTTGCCACTGGAATGCCAGATTCCTAATAAATTTCACAACTGTCGTCACTACAACCTCCATATCCAACTCATTTATTTCAGCCTCATTCTTTGAAATGTTTAGGGCGGCAATTTGATTTCCAACAACCTCTTTCATTTCTTTATACTCGGATTGAGACATTTCCTTATTAATCCTCATCTGTAGAAGCTGTTCCTTATGGCCTTCAAGCTTTTTCAGCTCACGTCTGTAATGTTCCTTCTCTTGCTTCGCCACTACATGTTGATTCTTGTATGTGTCTAGAATAATAGCTTCAAACATTTTCAGAAATTCATCAGATGGCGTTATCGTCTTCAGAAGCTCTACAAACTTGTCTTCGAGGATCGACTTGGGAATAGAGTGGCCACAATGCACGCACCCTTTGTTTTGACAGTGGTATGCGGCATATTTTTTGCTCCTGCCTTGATGCCATGACGCCGTTAGTAGATTTCCACATTCACATAATACAAACCGACGAAGTGGAAAATCAGGATTATCCGTTAGTCGATGCGCTGTAGCATTGCTAGACATTCTAGTTTTTACCATCTGAATCTGACGGTACTCATCCATAGTAATCATCGGCTTATGTAAACCATTGTATTCTTCTTTAGTCCACGGATTGACTAGGATGCCAGCATAAAACTTATCGGCAAGGATGGTTTCCCATAATTGCTTACGCATTGGACGATTTGTCCTTGTTTTTAGTCCCCATTTATTACTCTCCTCGGTCAATGAGGTAATAGTATGATTCCCTGCTTTATAGAGCTTCAAACCTCTTTGAATAAGAGAAAATCTATCCTCGTCAGGAATATCAGGGATTGTCTTTCTTCTATCAGTAAGTCTTTTCGAGTTCTTATAACCTATCGGAGGCGACCAGCACCATATACCCTCTCGCAGTCTTGCTTGCATACCACCAGTACATCTCTGCTTTCTCACTTCGTTCTCGAATTCAGCATAGCCAGCCAGAAATGTCTCCATCATCTTGCCCATGTGGTCTTGAGTTATTGGTTCAGTAACGGACTGAAGTACAACACCGTATTGGGTCAATTTCGCACGAACAGCAAAGTGGTCAGTTGTATTTCTCGCAAAGCGATCAATCTTCCATACAATGAACGCTGTCACCTCGCCAGTATGTTTGCGACAGTATTCGAGAGCTTTCAGAAACTCAGTGCGATTGGCGGCAGTAGCCGATTCTCCCCTCTCAATAAATATCTTTACGACCTCGATATCACGATTTTGAGCATATTCAACACACGCACGCTCTTGACTATCAAGGCTCGTGCCCTGCACCTGCTCATTAGATGACACACGGACATATATAATTGCTTTTTTCATGTTATTTAATTTTCTTCTTTACTTGTCCACCCTTTTTACCTATTCGGGCATAAAAGGCTTTACCATACTTTTCTTTTACGACCTTATGAGACTTCTCTGCTAATGACCGCATGTAATTAGAGACTACCTCCTTATCGGATTGTGAAACTGACTTATCCATGTGGCTATCATAGCATAAGCGTACCGCAAGCTAAAGTGGATAACTAATGGTTAAAAATCCCTATCTATATAGTGAGAGGCATTTTAACCGCTTCAACAAAACCGTCCAATTCATCAAATTTCACTTCAAATGGCTTAATGGAGACAAGAACCTTGTTTTTCTCGGCTTTCTGCTCAAACAAGATACCCTCCTTAACCATTTCTTCTATAGCAGTCTTGAAAGTAGACTTTCCGCCTTTTAGACCAGATTTCTTTAACGCTTCAAATAGTTCCTTTTTGAACATTGGCTTCTCTTCGCTCTCCAGCATATCAAAAATGGCATCCTTGAAATCAGATTTTGTACTCTGCGCTTCATCTACATCGCCAGCAAATTCAAACTTGAATTCCTGTTCGCTTTTTACAACATTTAGTTTGAAGGGTCTAGCTTCTTCCTTCTGTCTCAATTTGGTCTGGCTTAACGTGATAAATTCTTCTTTTGGTTTTCGGTCTATTGCTATATGGCAATCAACTGAAGCTAAGATATCTGACGATCCTCGCATCTCTTGTGAAGCATTGGAACGCATAAAACCTTGCTTTCGGTTATGGTGAGTAAAAATGACGGTCATACCCTCTTTAGTGAGTTTTCTCAAAAGATTGAATACATTAGACATATCCATCGCATCATTTTCATTACCAGAATGAATTCGCACCAGAGAATCAAAGACAACCAACTTTACACTATTTTGTTTGGCGAATTTGATGATATGCGCCACACTTTCTTTAGATAGCTTGAAGCCCTCAAAGGTCAGTAGGTGAATTGGCAATTCAAATGTCTTGTTCAGTTTATGAATACGTTTTTGCAATAATTGCTGATTATTTTCTTCATCTATCACTAGCACCCCAATCTGACTGGATGTAAATTTGTCAAAGAGAATATCTCCGTTAGCCACCTTCAGCACCAAGTCCCAAACCAACCATGTCTTGTAGCTAGCTGGCGCACCTGAAATAGCTATAATGCCCTGTGCTGGAATCAACTGCTCAACTACCCATTCGGCTTCTTTAAACTCAACAGCCATCAATTCTGAAAGTTTAATGGGTTTGAAAGTCTTAATAGTTTCAATTTCTTGTTCTAGCTTTTGAATTCTGTCCTCTATTTTTTGGTTATCTATATCGTTCATGTTATTTAATGTTATTTAGTAAGATATCGCACTGCTTGCTTAAAATCATAGTTGTATAGTAGTCTCACGAATTTGATTGCATCACCACCCTGACAACACCCGAAACACCAACAAGTATTTGTTTCTGTATAGATATAAAACGACGGCCGCCGCTCTTTATGAAATGGACATAACCCGATTATCGTCTTTCCACCCTTTCGCAATGGCTGGTCAATTAATGTTTCGATCGGTACTGCTAGTGCCTGTTGTATCTCCTCAACTGTAATCCATCCCTTTGGTAAAGGCCGCCCTTCTTTTACTGATAGAAGTCTCTTCAATCTAGCTATGTGTGATTCCATTTTTAACAGTTCATTTCCTTCAGACAGTTTCAATAACTCACGCCAAGCCCATCGGAAATATTCGTCTTGGTAGTTATCTTCAATAAATTTAAGTCTCTCCTTTATTTGATTAGAAAGCTCTAGTATCTCCAGTTCCCATTCCTTGATCTTCTCTGGGATAATCTCGATTCCTTCAGGAAATATCTCTAGCAATTCGCTTTCTTTGAATCTAGGCATAGATGCACGCCACTGCTCTGCAAAAATACGTAACGGATGCTCACAGAAAGCTAGTTCAGTATCCGACAGTGGAGTACCGTAATTAATCGCAGTAGTACGCACACGATATGCAGTCTTGGGGTCAAATTTGATTTCGTATTCTTCCATTGTATTTTTCTTTATTTAGTGTTTCCAATGCAATCTCGGCCAACTCATATAAAGCATCTCTAATTTGTAAGATGTCTTTATCACTAAGCTTCTCTATAATCTCTGGACTGAGATATTCTTTACATTCATTGATGGTTAGCATGAAAAATCCACTCTGCGCTCGACTGGTAGAGATGCTGCTTCTACACCAGCCCAGCGCACAATGGACTATTTAGACTATTTGCAGCAACTCTTTATACAAAATAATGATCGTGTCTACTTCAAGTAAAACACGACTTATTTACCTACTGGGGACACATTCAAGCACCCCTCAGATTAGCTTATCTTTCCTAACTCTCTGCTTGAACTTCTTAAACTCTTCATAATTGCCATCCCAATATTTGTCAACAAAAAGTTTTGTTGCATTACGAACACCGATAACCCTATGACTATTTCGATCCTTCAAAACAGCACAATCATTGGTGGTGTCACAAAAACGAATAGTAGTTGTCGACCTGTCTCTAATCGTCTGATACGAATAGTTTCCGACATTTGCTTTTCTTTTTTCCTGTACAAGAATGTTTTCGTATTTTGGCCTTTCAAGTAATAACAGTCGCACCCTAAGCAAATATTTTCCAAAGTCTCTTCTTGCTTTAAATCTCTTGAATCCTAATTCGTCATTTGTGTCGTTTAATAGCAAATATCCATCTAATGTTGGCACTAACAAATATCCCCCACTGTCACGCAAAATTTGTATCCTACCGTTGTGTTTTTCTAGGTCATCGACAAATTCATCGTACGCTTCTGGTGACGGCACCCATGCAATTCTGTATGACATTGGCACATTCTTTCTATTTAAATGGTAGTGGGATTTCCAAAGCGGCTTGCCACTTATAATCCTAAAGTGATCCATAATAATCTTTTGGGCAATTTTACGGCATCGAATTTTAGCCCGTTTTGAGATAGAAGCAGCAGTTTCCATATTATAAGGCTACCATTTTTTGACAATTCTACACAGAGTTATTCCTAGACAATATGAGATTGAAGTTGTATGCTAAATTCACAACTGAATATTCACGAAGTAGCCTAAACCAGCTTGCTGGCATGGTGAAATAATCCTGACACGGATAAAAAACCCATCATATGGGGATGCCGTGTCAGGTCATACTGGGAAACTGGTATGGGGGGCGAAAGTCCTCACCCATGTGGTGGGCTTTTTGCATTATCACAATAATAAATTATCAACATGTATTATCTTATTCTCGGTTTGATTTCGGCACTTGTGACAGTCCCAATAGCTAGAAAAATTAAAGGGAGTATTGCTATAGCAGTGGTGGTAAGTTTCGTATTACCAATGCTTTCACTAGCAATCTATATTCTGTTATTACGAGATTGGAAAAAGAAAAATACACAAACTCAAAATAACCAATTTCGTTAAACGTAAAATGAAAAAATATTTCTTAATAATACCGCTTGCAACACTCATAATCCCGTCAGTTGCTTTCGCCTCTTGGTGGAATCCTTTTAGCTGGTTTAATAGTCGGAACTCTCGTACAACCGATACAAAGACACAGGTTCTTGAAAGTCGTATCGTTGAACTAGAGAAGAAGTTGGCAGACACTGCCAGTACGACACCAAAATACAATTTCGACAGCTCTACTACAACGATAGCGTCGACGACAGTTGAAGTACCTCCAAAGCCTGCGGCAAAAAAACCTGAAAAATCATTAGCCCCTGCAAAGGTTACACCCACCTATAGTCCGACAGTTGTGACGCCTGCCCCCTCCGTACCAGTCGATAAATATGGTATGACTGAGAACAATTGGGCAACAATGATTTCTTCAATATCGAAATTTAGAGATATGGTTAATTCGAATTCCACAACAATTCTTCAAAAGAATAGTTATATTTCTACTCTAGATGAAGGCGCAAGAACAGTATCCACAATAATCGGCTCACAAAGCATGTTAGATGACACTGGGAAAAGATATGCTCAAGTATACCTCGATATAACTCAAAAACTGAAGGCGGGATATCAAAATGAGATAAACTTGAGAAATGAAATAAATAGTAACTTCAATCAAGTAATCTCTGCTGTCTATAATCATGATAAGGACACAATGGATCGATTACTGAATGAAATATTTCTTAAAACAAAACAAATAGATGTGATTATTGAGCAAGACTACTCTTTGCTTGCCCAACACACGGACGCGTTCAAGACCTTCTCTGATTACTTTACGCTGTATGCAAAATTCCAGATGGAAAAGTCGTCATACTCACAAACAAATTCGACATCATACACTCCGTCAACTTATGTTCCAGTTTATGTTCCTCCGACACAGTATAATACCAACTGCACAACAAATTCTAACTATGCTGGCACTGGTGGAACGGTAAATTGTACTTCCTACACTCCATCGTCTTCAGCGATAGATGAATGTGCAAAAGAATTAAATAGGATTGCACCTTCTGCAAGTGTAAATGCGAGATATGCAAAATGTTTAGAGGAACATTCTCGATAACAAGTCTTATTAGTAATTGACTTAGCCAGCATGGAAAACAAAATTTATGCAATCGGATATATAGTATTTGGTCTATGTCTTTTGTTTTTCGCTTTTTTGGAGCTAACCAATTCCGATTTTGCTGTTTCAGTTGCCTTTTTCTCCATCGGCGCAGTCTTAATATTTAAAGGAATTCAGAACTTGAAAAAAAAGAAAACTAATTAATTTCATGGAGCAACAACCTCAACGAGCGTGGTACAAAAAGAAACGCTATATCATACCAGCAATAGTCTTGGGTATCGGGGCGTATTCGCTAGCCGCAAGCAATTCTAGTCCCTCCACGACCCTATATCAGGCTCCACAGACGACTTCTATAGTTCAAAGCTTTCCTACTGTCACTAATCAAACAATACAAAATAACAACCTTTCAAATAACAACTATTACACAAATACTTCTGGTAGCAGTGTTCATTCGCCAGCATATTCAAACAATATTCCCGTAGGAGCGTCTGCTCAGTGTAGGGATGGTACATACAGCTTCAGTCAATCAAGACGTGGTACATGTTCACATCATGGAGGTGTATCGAATTGGCTTAACTAGAATATAAAGTATGAAAATATGTATTAAATGCCATAAGAGAGAATCTGCCAGTTGGTGGGATGGTTTATGTATATATTGTAGAAAGATGCCACCAGATGAAGTAAAAGCTCGCGAATATGAAAAGTTGAATGGATCATTAAATGTCTTGAGTCCAGAGCAAATATTGATTTCAAAAACTATCTCCTCAAGAAATTTTTGGGATTGGATAAAAACAATATTCTCTATGCTTTTTTTGATATTTATGATTTGGTGGATATATATACAAGTTCAGAGTCGCAGAGGTGAACCAGAATGCCCACAAGGTGAATACTGGGTGGATGATTGGCGAAGTGGAAATAGTGGCTGTCTTAGGTAAATTAAATATAGGCGTGTGTAGTGATGTTTGACCTTTCTTACCCATTTTTAACCACTTAACATCATTCTAAGACAATAGTAAGCCCTTATTCAGACCCCATATACACTATCACCCTATGTTATTATATGCTCTCTCAATAGCCTTAATCTTATCTACAGGATCGTAGTCTTGGCGTATACACTTTATATGCTCTCCAACTATCTGGCTAATAGAAGTCTCTTTTAATAGCTCATCCCTATAATAGGTTTCTATAGCTTGGTATGCCTTTGTAGCCTCAATTCTTGTCGTATGGTTGGGGTCTGGATAACCTGCGACTATTGATGCTTCAGTCTTGCTTTTTCCCTGTTGTATAGCAATGAAATACTTACCGATTCGAGTATTGAAGTCAGGTTTCTTTGTTCTCGTCTTTATTACTTTTTGAATGATTAATTCCTCCATAAATTAAACCAGCAGGTGATAGCTAACCCCAAACTTCACTCGTTCTGGGTTCAAACTGTTTCAATATTTTCAGATAGTCTGATTGAATACCTGATTCAGCCCATGTTGGATACAACTCACCTATCTGGCCATCGTTCTTGGAAATATCATTGCATGGCTCAAAAAAGAATCCATCTGGTGATGCTATAAAGAGCCATGACGGATTCCAAACCTTCAAGACATCATCTACAATTTCTTTGATTTTCTCAGGGTCACGACGAGCCATAAACTTAACCTCAACTAGATACACTTTTTTCTTATCTTGAGATATCAATACAAAGTCAGGTGCATTTCTGATGTTTGCGATGACTGCCTGAATTTCTGCCAAGTGCTGATACTGGGCAAGTTCAGGTAAGGTATATTCATACCCCGCCCTAAGGATCGTGTAGTTACCAGATTCACGGAACATTTGCTCGAACACTGTTTCAGCAATTCTTCCCTTTATTAGCTCTCTGGTGAATTCAATACTGTTCATAAGATAAATTAAATTTTATACCGTCTGATAGTGCTTAGTGGACATATTATACTACTAAAATGGCTCAGGAACGACTCCCAAGTGTCTTTAGCGTTTTATCTTTCATCCACAAAATCAGTGACTTTCTTAGTGAAAAGCTTTCCTGAATTATTGTAATATTCAACGGCATATTCTAGTCTATCGTAGTTTTTTAATATTTCAAATAATTTTTCTTCATCATTATGTATGATGTATTCTAATTCATCACTGATAATCTCTCCGCCATTAAGATGCCACTCTTCACCCATGTCAATAGTTTCTGTAGAAGATGTATTAGAATTAATTTGAACCCGTTCATACTCTTTTGTCCGCGGTTTAATTCTGATGCGCCCAAGATTAGGTGTTGAAATTACAAGCATGGGTTTATCTATTGAACCAGAACCGCCCTTCTTGTTTCTCAATTTAATTTGAATTTTATGGGTGATTATATAATTCCGCATTTGGTCTTTGGTAGTTGTGTTCGTAGACCATCGATCCATTTCTTTGGCGTTTCTTCTTACCAGAGTTAATTTTGCGATTCTAATATTTGGCTTCGAATAGTTCGACGTCCGCCATGACATAAATAGGGCAATTATACCTGTTAGTGTTCCAATGTAACCCCAGAGGTTAGCATCTAGGAATTGGTCGGTAGTGGTGGGCATTAGGTAATATATTAGCATGGTTTTAATATCGTAAGTCAAAATCCAGTCTGTGTGGCAACTTCAAACATTCACTTAAATACGGTTCCATAGTCTATTGCCGGGGGGGGGGGGGGGGGGGGGGGGGGGGGGGGGGGGGGGGGGGGGGGGG